>NZ_FWWU01000009.1:1242500-1542500 GCF_900176165.1 Deinococcus hopiensis KR-140 | reverse complement strand
CACCTTTGGGCGGGCGTCGCCGGCTGTGTCAAGCACTTTCCCGGTCACGGTGACACGCATCTCGACAGCCACCTCGCCCTGCCCCGGGTGGACCGGTCCCGCGCCGAACTCGAAGCGGTGGAACTCGCCCCCTTCCGCGCTTGCCTGCCCCTCGCGCCCGCCGTGATGACCGCCCACATCGTCTACCGCGCCCTGGATCCCACCCATCCCGCCACCTTGTCGCGCGCCGTACTGACGGACCTGCTCCGTACCGAGTGGAACTACGGCGGCGTGGTCGTCACCGACAGCATGGGCATGCAGGCCATCGACGCCTACTACGGCCGGGGCGAGGCGGCGGTGCAGGCCCTGAAGGCCGGAGCGGATCTGGTGATGGCGCTGGGCCGCCGTGAGGTGCAGGAGGAGACGCTCACCGCCATCGGGACCGCGCTGAGCGGTGGGTTGAGCCGCGGGGAGGTGGACGCCAGCCTCGCGCGGTTGCACGCCCTGGCCGCCACTTTTCCGGCGGAGGCAGACCCCGCGTCTGATCCTGCGGCAGACAGGCTCCTGCTCGCCGGAGCGTGGGCGCGGGGCCTGACCACCTACCGTCAGCCCGCGCCGCCTCCGCCCGGCACGCCCATCCTGCTCGTCGCGCCCCGGCGGGTGGTGCGTGAGAACGTCAGCGAGGCGAGCGTGGACGCCGCCATGCTCGCCCGCGAACTGGAAGAGCTCTACCGGGTGACCCTGCACGACTACGACGATCCGGCCGCACTTGACTGGAACGCCCTGCGAAGTTCCGGCACGCCCGTCTTGCTCGCCACCACTGGCCGCCACCGCGCGCCGGCCCTGCGTGGGGCGCGGCCTGACCTGCACCTCGCGCTGTATAACCCCTACGCCGTACTGGACGTAGACGCTCCCGCCGTCCTGACCTACGGCTTTCGCCCGGAGGCCCGCGCGGCCCTGCTGGGCTGGCTCAGGGGAGGGGGGAAAGCGCCCGGCCGCCTTCCCTTCGGCGCGTGACGGCGCCCACCGTCGCCGAAATCGCCGCCCTCTGGACCGCCGCCTGGCCGGAGCGGGTGCCTCATCCCCGGGGGCTCGCAGACCGCCTCGGCCCACTGGAAGGCTGGGCGTGGACCCGCGACAACGCGGGGCGGCTCGTCGCCTTCGCCGCCTTTCGCCGCCCCGAAAGTTACGCTCACGGCCACCTGCGCCTGATCCTGACCCATCCCGCGCGCCGGGGAGAGGGGCTGGGGCACGCCCTCATCCGGCAGGTCCGCGAACGTCTCGGTCCCGTCCCACTCGCTGTGGGTGAGGAACGCGGCCATTTCCTGCCCGGAGCCACTGGGGCGAATGTCGGCTTTTTCGAGCATCTGGGCTTTGTCCGCACCGGCCGGATCAGCGTGGACATGACCGCCGATGTGCGTGCGCCGCTGCCTCCGTTCGCCCTGTCTGGTTCCCTGCGCCTCACCGACGCCCGCGAAGAGGGCATTCTGTCCGCCGTTCAGACCCTCACCGACCGTGTGTTCTCCCCCCGGTGGACGCACGACGCCACGGCGGTGGGCGAGCGCTCGCCCGCGCAACTGCTGGCGCTGGCCCAAAGTTCGCGCGTGCTGGGCTTTGCCCTCATCGGCACCGAGGAAGACCCGGCCGTCCTCCCCTCCCTGCTGTTTCCAGACGCCCTGCGCGCGGCCTGTGGAGCGCAGGGCCTTGCGGGCGGCCTCGGTCCCATCGGTATTCATCCTGAGCTGCGCGGCGGCGGCGTGGGCCGGGCCTTTATGCTCGCGGCGATGCACCGCCTGCGGGAGCGGGGAGCCGAGGTGATGGGCATCGACTGGACCGGCATTGCCCCCTTCTACGAGAAGCTGGGGTTCCGGGTATGGCAGACCTACATCCACCTGCGGCTGGAGGGCCAAATGGTCTAAAGGCTCGGCCCTCAGCGCAACTCCACGGCGTTCATCCGCTCCACGAGTTGCAGGGCCGCCGTGTGGTCCTCGTCTGGGCCGATCAGGTGGGCCGCCGCGCGGTACAGCGCCTCCACCGCCATCAGCACGGGCGCGCTGCCCCGGGCGTCGCGCACCACGTCGGCGGCGATGCCTGCGTCTTTGGCGAGCAGGCCGAGGGCAAACGTCGCGGGAAACTCGCGCGTCAGTACCCGCTGCCCGATCAGGTTCTCCGTCGCGTTCGAGCGCCCGCTGCTCGCGTTGATGACTTCCAGCGCCGCCCCCAGGTCCACGCCGCCCAGGCCCAGCGCCGCGAGGCCCTCGCCCGCCGCCCACAGGTTCACGGCCAGCAGCGCGTTGTTGATCGCCTTGACCGCGAACCCCGCGCCACTGCCGCCCACGCGGACCACCTTGCCCGCGAAGGCCAGGTCTGGGCGCACGCCCTCCAGCGCCTCCGCGGGACCACCCACCATCACGGTCAACCGGCCCGCCTCGGCTCCGGCTGTGCCGCCGCTGACCGGCGCGTCGAGAAAGCTCACGCCCCTTGCCGCCAGCTCCGCCGCCTGCCGCCCCGCCGCCTGCGGGTGCCCGCTCGTGCAGTCCACCCAGACGGTGCCGGGGCGAAGATGCTCGCCCAGCTCCGCCAGCACCCCGTCCACCTCGGCGCTCGTGGGCAGGCAGGAAAAAATCACGTCCGCCCCGGCCACTTCAGCCAGCAAGACGGCCTGACTTCCGAATTCGCGCGCATGAACTTCAGCCTTGCTCGCCGTGCGGTTCCACACCAATGTGCGCCCGCCCAGTTCGTTTGTCCTGCGGGCCAGGTGCCCGGCCATCGGCCGCCCCATCGCGCCCAGTCCCAGAAAAGCCAGTGTCCTCGTCATGGGTCCAGGCTAGCGCCCAGTGGGGAAGATGCGCCTTAGCCAGGCAGTTTCAGGTCACCGCCCGCGTTCTCCCCCTGAAAGCGTTCGCGCAGAAAGCGGCCCTGGGCCAGCAACCGGTCCGCCGCCGCATGATCGTGCCGCAGCGCTTCCCGCACCCCGTCCTCGATCAGGGCGAGCTGCTCGGTCAGCAGCGTCTCGGCGGGCTGGCCCTGCACCCCCAGGCGCTCGCGTGCGCCGGGCGTCAGGTTCAGGTAGGCCCGCAACGTCTCGGGCAGGTAGCTGCGGCGCGTCTCCGTGAGGAGGTACGCGGTGCGCGCGTCCAGCGCCCCAGAGTTGGCCTGCGCGTCCACCACAGCGCACAGAATGGTCCACGCCCGTTCCCGCGCTCGCGGAGGCAGCTTGAGCACCAGCGTCTCGACGGCCTCGGGCCCGGGCAGGGGTTGGGCCGGTGGCGCGTGCAGCGCTGCCCGTTCCTGCGCCCCGTCGGGCAGGCGGCCCTCCATCCGCCGCGCCATCCGGGTGGTGTCCACGTACTTCATCAGCGATACGCCGCCGAAAATCACCATCAGAATCAGAACGGCCGTCATGCGCCGTGCCCGTCCCAGAAAAGTCCAGAGGTGGAGATCATGCCCCAGGGTACGCGGCCCACCCCACTCGGTGGCGTCTCACGGTTGCGCGCCGCTCACGTACACCCATTCCCCGTTCCGCCACTCGAAGGTGCTGCGCTCCCTGAGGCGGTGGGCGCGGCCCCCGACCTTCAGGGTCGCCGTAAAGGTGACCTCGTTGTCCTGGGCGCTGTGGACAGTCAGCCCGGTGTATTTCGCTCCGTCCTCTTCCAGATTCAGGTCACGGGGGCAGGTGTCCGGGTGCCAGGTGCGGCGGACATAGGCCGTGTCGCGCAGCGCGTAGGCCGAGTACCGCGAACGCATCAGCGCCTCGGGTGTTCCGGCAGGCTGCTTGCCCGTGTGGAGTGGTCCGCAACACGCGCCGTAACTGCGCTCCGAGCCGCAGGGGCACGGCTTGAACGGAGGAAAGGGGAGAGGCATGGCGACAAGTTAACGCCTGGCGTGAAGCCGCACGCCCCATTTCCGCGTTTTGGCCCATGCGCCGGGTCTATGTCCCCGCCTGCCCGCCCGGCATACTGGAGGGCCGATGCCCGAGCCCGACGTGATCACCTCCCTTCAAAATTCGCAGGTCAAGCAGTTGGTGCGCCTGCGGAGCCGCCGTGAGCGCGAGGCCGAGGGCGTCATCCTCGTCGAGGGGGCCCGCGAACTCTCCCGCGCGCTGACGGCAGGCTTTTTGCCGCTCGCCATCTACACCTGCGACGCCCTGTACAGCCCCGAGGCGGTGGAGGTGGAGCGCGTCTTGCCGGACCCCCGCGTCCGCCTCTCCCGCGAAGCCTTCGAGAAGGTCAGCGGGCGCGAGAACCCCGACGGCCTCCTCGCCACCCTGCCTGCGCCCTCCCCCCGCCTGCCGGTGCCTGAAGCGGACACCTTCGTCGTCGTGCTGCACGGTCTGGAAAAACCCGGCAACGTCGGCGCGATCCTGCGAACGGCCGACGCGGCGGGGGCCGCTGGAGTCATCGTCCTCGGACGTGGGGCCGACGCGTACAGCCCCAACGTGATCCGCGCCTCCCAGGGCAGCGTTTTTGCTGTGCCCGTCGCTTCCCTGTCTGAAGAGGAGGCGCTGACCTGGCTGGCCGAGCACGCCTTTACCCGCGTCGCCTGTACCCCCGACGCCCCCCACGTCTACTGGGACGCGCCCTTGACGGGCCGGGTGGCCCTCGTCCTCGGCGCGGAACACGAGGGCCTGCCCCCAGCGTGGCGTGCGGCCGAACTTCCGGTGCGGGTTCCCATGCGTGGAGCCGCCGACAGTCTCAACGTGGCGACGGCGGCGGCCCTCGTGCTGTACGAGTGCGTGCGCCAGCGGCGCTAAGTGGCGGTGGGCCGCTCCGACCCGTCCGACAGCAGGTGCGCCAGCCGCCGGATGTACTCGCGCTCCGCGTCCGCCTCGCGGTAGGCCAGCACCAGATACTCGCGTGAAAACAGCGGCTGTGGCCCCAGCAGGTCCAGCAGCCGCCCTGCCCGCCGTCCCTCCGCGCACAGGAATTCTGGCAGCAGGGCCACCCCGATGCCCGCCTCCACGGCCGTCAGTACCGTCCGCAGGTCCGGCACGGTCAACGCCGGTTGCACCTCCAGCCGTCCGGTGAAGTGCTGCCGCCAGAACCGCCGCAGCAGCCCCAGTTCCGGCTCGTGACTCACCCAGGGCTGGGTCTGCAGCCACACCTCCAGTCCCCCCCGGTCAGCGGGAGGCTGGGCATCTCCCGGCGCGACGAGCACCACCCGCTTGTGGCGCAGCACCTGCCCGTCCAGCGCCCGGCCCGTGGGCACCCGCACCGAGAGCACCGCGTCCAGCTCGCCCCCCTCCAGCCGCGCTTGCAGGTCCCGCGCCTCCCCGAACGACACCTGCCACCGCGCTCCCAGGGCGGGCAGGTGCGGCAACACGAACGCCTGAAAGAATTCGGGGGTGGTACCGAGGCGAATCAGGGGACAGGCCTGCGCCGCCGCCTGGCGTCCCCGCCGCGTCGCCCCCTCCAGACGGTCCACCGCGTCGGCCACCTGCGCGTAGAGGGCCTGACCTGCGGCCGTCGGCTCCATGCCCCGGGCCGTCCGCACAAACAGCCGCTCACCCCCCTGCGCCTCCAGCGCGGCAAGCTGCTGGCTGACCGTGGGCTGCGTCAGGTGCCGCGCCCGCGCCGCCGCTGATACGCTGCCCAGCCGGTAAACCGCCACGAAATTTCGGTACGCATTGAAGTCGGCCATAGGCTTTTTCTATATCAGGATGCCAGAAACATCATTGGATTTGGGGGCGGGGGGACGGCTACCCTGACCCATGCCCATCACTTCCCTCGATTCCCAAACCGCCCTCGTCCTGATCGACCTTCAGGTTGGGGTGTTGCGGATGCCGACCGCCCATCCCTCGGCAGAAGTCCTGCGCAACGCCGTTCGGTTGGCCGAAGCCTTTCGCCACTCTGGGCGACCCGTGGTGCTCGTTCACGTCGCCTTTGCTCCCGATGGGGGCGACACCCTGCGGCCCCGCGCCGATGCACCCCGCATCCCTTCCGCGCTGCCCGCAGACTTCGCAGATTTTCCCGCCGAGCTTGGCCCCGAGTCGGGCGACATCGTGGTCACGAAGCACCACTGGGGGGCCTTCTACGCGACAGACCTCGATCTCCAGCTGCGCCGCCGGGGTGTGACGGGGGTGGTCCTGGCGGGCATTTCCACCAGCATTGGCGTGGAATCGACCGCCCGCGAGGCCCACGACCGCGCCTACAACGTGACTGTGGCCGCTGACGCCACGACGGACCTGCATCTGCCGTCGCACGAGCACAGCCTCTCGGTTCTGTTTCCCCGCCTCGCTGAGGTAGGCCGTGTGGATGAGATTGTCTCCCTCCTGCCCCAGCCTGTCCTCCAGCCCTGAACGTAAGCCATCTGGCCGAGTCCCCCTGGCTCACGCCCCGGTGTTAGCCTCCTGCCCATGACCACAACCGAGCAAAAGGCGGCCCTGCCCTTCCGCGCCGACGTGCCCCGCGAGCAGACCTGGGACATTGAGGCCCTGTTCGCCACGCCTGCTGAGTGGGAGGCCGAGGCCGGGAACCTGCCCGCCGCCATCGACGCCCTGACCGCCCATGCCGGAAAGCTGAGCCAGGGTCCGGAAGCGCTCGCCGCCTACCTCAACGGGGCCGATGAGGTGGCCCTGCGCCTGACCCGCCTCATGTCCTACGCGGGCATGAGCGCCAGTGTGGACGGCCGCGACGCCGTGGCCGCCGCCTGGCGGGACCGCGCCAGCGGCATCGGCGCGCAGTTCGGCAGCGTGACCGCCTTCGCCCAGCCTGAACTGCTCTCCCTGGACGAGGAAACGGTGCGTGGCTGGCTGGATTCCCCCGCCCTGAAAGACCACCGCATCCGCCTGGAGCGCATCGTGCGCGGCAAACCCCACGTCCGCTCGGCCGAAGTCGAGGAGCTCCTCGGCGCGGTGCAGGCCCCCTTCGCCTCCGAGCGCGGCATCCACCCCGCCCTGGCCAACATGGACCTGCGGTTCGGCACAGCGGGAGGGGAGCCCGTCACCCAGGGCAACGTGGACCGCCTGACCAGCCACCCAGACCGCGAGGTGCGCCGCGAGGCCTGGGAAAACTACGCTGACGCCCACCTCGCCGTTCGCCACAGCCAGGCCGCGATGTACGCCACCAACGTGCGCCAGAACGTCTTCCTGGCCCGCGCGCGCCGCTACCCCGACGCCATCACGGCCACCCTCGCCCCAGACCGCATCCCGGTGGAAGTCGTCACCACCCTGCTCAGCACCTACCGCGCCCACACGCCCACCTGGCACCGGTACTGGAATGTGCGCCGCGCGTGGCTGAACCTCTCCGAACTGCGCGAGTATGACGTGAAGGCCGCCCTCGTCCCGCCCCGGCAAGTGAGCTACGGGCAGGCCGTGGGCTGGATAGAGGAAGGCATGGCCCCCCTCGGTCCTGAATATATACAAGACATGCGGCAGGGACTCACCGAGGGGCGTTGGGTGGACTACGCCGAGAACGACGGCAAACGCCAGGGCGCGTATTCCAACGGCGGCGGGCGCGTCAAACCCTACATCTTCATGACCTGGAACGGCACCCTGAGCAGTTACTCCACCCTCGCCCATGAGATCGGCCACTCCATGCACTCGCTGCTCTCCCAGCGTGAGCACCCCTACTCGGTGCCCCGGTACACCCTCTTTCACGCCGAGGTGGCCTCCAATTTCAATCAGGCGATGGTGCGCCAGCACCTCCTGCACCGGGCCCGCGAGGCTGGGGACACCGATTTCGAGGTGGCCCTGATTGAGGAGGCGCTCGGCAACTTCCACCGCTACTTCTTCATCATGCCCACGCTCGCTGCCTTTGAGCTGGAGGCTTACCGGCGCATCGAGGCGGGGGGAACCCTGAGCGCCCCAGACCTGATCGACCTCACCGCGGGGCTGCTGAAGCAGGGCTACGGCGAGGGTGTGGAAATGGACCATGAGCGCAGCGGCATCCTCTGGGCCCAGTTCTCCACCCACCTGTACGCCAACTTCTACGCCTACCAGTACGCCACGGGCATCAGCGCGGCCCATCAACTTCTCGCGCAGTTCGCAGAGGACCCGGAGGCCGCCCGCGAGCGCTACCTGAAGTTCCTCCGTTCTGGCGGCGCGCTCGATCCTATCGACGCCCTGCGCGAGGCCGGGGTGGACATGCTCAGCCCAGAACCCGTGGAGGCGACGTTCCGCACCCTGGCGGGCTACGTAGACCGGCTGGAGGAACTGCAGCGGGCGAGAGCTTGATTCCAGACCAGCTTCACAAGCCTGTAGATGTGAGTCGATTTACACTTCTATAGACGCAAAAAGAGAGGGCGGGGAAGCTTCCCCGCCCTCCTTCGCTGCCCCGTTTACGCCTGGGGCTGCTGCAACTGCGGCCCGGCGGTGTAGCCCTCCAGGGTGGCGTAGTCGTCCTGGAAGTGCATCAGGACGCCGCCGAACAGGGTGTCGAAGGTTTCCTGAGGCATTTCGACCAGGGTGGGATAAAAACCCACGTACTCCAGCCAGACGTTGCCGTCCGCATCGATCGAGCGGCTGAACGCCCGCTCACGGTTGCGGTCGTTGAGCAGCGTCATGACTTCCTGGCGGCGGTCAGTGTAGGCCTTCTGGGTCACGCAGGTGACTTCGAGGCGGCTGGTGTTGTTCGGGCCGTCGTTGACCGAAACCAGCACGGCGGCGTCACCCATATCGAAGCGCCATCCCATACGGATAAAGCGCTGCCCCGCGTTGTCCTCGATGTCGAGTTGAACTTCCTTGTCACGTAGGTACTTCGCCAGCGTGTCCAGCGTCAAAAGCGCCGTTTCCATCGTCATTGAAACTCCTCCTCTTGGGCAGGGTGCGTCCGGCTGAAACCGCGTCCGAACAGAAGTGCCCGGACGTGGCCCCGCCTCCCGCACTCCTTACAGAGACAAAACCCGGGGCAGATTCTAACACCCCCTTTTCGCTGGGAGCGCTTTTGCGAACGCCGCCTTTAGGGCCGCGACAGCACCCGCACCGTCACGGCCGCGCGTCCCGCGCTCAAAATGCCCAACCGCGACGCCGCCGTCCGCGACAGGTCGATTACCCGCGTGCGGCTGCCGTACGGCCCCCGGTCATTGATCAGCACGTCCACGCTGTGTCCGCTGCGCAGCGTCACCCGCACCCAGCTTCCCAGCGGCAGTGTGCGGTGCGCCGCCGTCATGCGCGTGTGCCGGTTGTAGCGGCCCCCATACCACACCGCCAGGCCGCGCTGGTAGGCGGTGTCCGGAGCATGCTGGCCCGAGGTCCGAACCGTTCGTGCCGGAAGCCGCAGCCGCTGTCCGATCTGCAGGGCGTGGGTCCGCACCCCCGGATTCGTCTGCCGCAGCGCCGTCACCGTCGTGCCGTGTGCCCGCGCCACCGTCCACAGTGAGTCCCCCGAACGGACGCGGTACGTCCCCGCCGCTGAGGCAGATCCCAGCACCATCAGCCCGGCCAGCACCAGGGCGCGCAGCTTCATACGCTCTCCTTCGGCGTCAGGCTCAGCACCTCGTACCCCATATCGGTCACCAGCACGAGGTCCTCAATGCGTACACCGCCCACGCCCGGCAGGTACGCGCCCGGCTCAACCGTGATGACCATGCCGGGCTCGAGCGGCGTGTCCGTACCCATTCTCAGGCCCGGCCCCTCGTGGATGTCCAGCCCCACTCCGTGTCCCAGCGAGTGCGCGAACGCCTCGCCCAGACCGTGCTCTTCCAGAATTCCGCGCGCCACGGCGTCTAAGTCGCCCGACTTCATCCCGGGCCGCACCGCCGCCACCGCCGCTTGCTCGGCTTCCAGCACAGCCCTGTACACCCGGCGCATCTCCTCAGAAGGTGTGCCCACCGCTACCGTGCGCGTCATGTCGCTGTGGTAGCCCCGCCACCTCGCGCCGAAGTCCACCGTAACGAGCTCGCCGTCCTCAAGGACCCGTTCCGAGGCCACTCCATGGGGCATCGCGCCGCGCGGCCCACCCGCCACAATCACGTCGAAGCCCACCTCGGCCCCAGCGCGGCGCAGGCCCATTTCCAGTTCCAGCGCCACGTCCAGCTCGCGCACGCCCGCGCGAATCATGGGGCGCACCTCCGCAAACACCCGGTCGGCAATCGCCTGCGCTTCCCGAATCAGGGCCACCTCCTCCGCCGACTTGATCAGGCGCAAACCCTCCATTACCCCGCGCGTGGGGACCAGCTCCGCGTCCCAGTGACGCCGCAGGGCTTCGAGCCCCGCCACCGTCAGGTGCTCGGCCTCGAAGCCCACCCGCAGGCCTTTCACCCGGCTGGCGGCGTCCTCGTACGTTCCGGGTGGGCGCGCGATGAACTGCGGCAGGGCCGACTCCGCCGCCGCCTGCACGGTGTAGCGCGCGTCGGTATACAGCACCGCTTCGCCCGCCGTTACCAGCGCCTTGCCGTCTGACCCGCTTGAAAAGCCGGAGATATACCGCACGTTCGCCGGATGGCTGATCCACAGGGCGTCCACCCCCGCCGCCCCAAGCGCGGCGCGCGTCTGTTCCAATCGACTCATGAGGAGGAACGTAACACGGCCTTGCGCCGCCAAGCGGGCCGGTCCTCACCGTCGGCGGCTTTGTCTCCTTGTCGGGGACAACGGCGCGTGGCATTTGAAATGCGGCTTATACTCCTTCATCGGGACAACGAATGAGGGCCAGCGTGCCTGGCCGCCGCCCCAACTCAAGGAGGAAAGACCACCGTGAAACTTCACGAGTATCAGGGCAAGGAACTGTTGCGCCGTTTCGGCGTCCATGTGCAGGAAGGCAAGGTCGCCTACACCCCGGACGAGGTGCGCGATATCGCCCGTGAATTCGGTCAGGCCGTCGTCGTCAAGGCGCAGGTCCACGTCGGTGGCCGCGGCAAGGCGGGCGGGGTAAAGTTCAGCCCGGACATCGACAAGGCGTTTGAGAACGGCCAGAAGATCCTCGGGATGGACATCAAGGGCCTGACGGTGAAGAAGGTTCTCGTGACCAAGGCCGTCGACATCGACGCAGGCACCGAGTACTACGTCGGCATGATCGTGGACCGCAACGTGCAGAGCTACACCCTGATGGCCTCCGCCGAGGGCGGCATGGAAATCGAGGAAGTCGCGGAAGCCACCCCCGAAAAGATCATCAAGCACCGCGTGGACCCCGTGACTGGCCTGCGTCCCTACGAGGCGCGTGAAGTCGCCATCAAGGCGGGCTTCAAGGGCAACCTCAACAAGATCGCCGACATGATGGTCAAGATGAGCGAGGCGGCCCTGAAGATGGACGCCGTGCTCGTGGAGATCAACCCCCTGTTCGTCGACGAGTCGGGCACGCCCCTCGCGCTCGACACCAAGTTCGAGATCGACGACAACGCCATGTATCGCCACAAGGACCTGTCCGACTGGCGCGAGCTGGAAGCCGAGCACCCCTTGGAAATCGAGGCGAGCAAATACGGCTTCGCCTACGTGAAGCTCGACGACGGCAATGTCGGCGTGCTGGGCAACGGCGCGGGCATCGTGATGACCAGCCTCGACGTGGTGAACCGCGCCGGGGCCAAGCCCGCCAACTTCCTCGACATTGGCGGCGGCGCGAAGGCCGAGATCGTGTACAACGCGGTCAAGCTCGTGTCCAAGGACCCCGACGTCAAGTCGATCTTCATCAACATTTTCGGCGGTATCACCCGCGCCGACGAGGTGGCCAAGGGCGTCATCCAGGCGCTGAATGAGGGCATTTTGACCAAGCCCGTGCGCATGCGTATCGCTGGAACGGCGGAGGACGAGGCCAAGGCGCTGCTCGCCGAGGTCAACAGCCCCCTGATTCAGATGTACCCCACCATGTTCGAGGCCGCCGACGAGGCCTCCAAGGAGGCGAACAAATAATGGGCATTCTCGTCGACAAGAACAGCAAGGTCATCGTGCAGGGCATGACCGGACGCGAGGGCGCCTCGCATTCCCGCGCCATGAAGGAATTCGGCACCCAGGTGGTGGCGGGCGTGACTCCCGGCAAGGGCGGCACCGACTTCGAGGGCTGGCCGATCTACAACTCGGTGGCCGAGGCCAAAGACGCCCACGGTGCGAACGTCTCCATCATCTTCGTGCCCCCGGCCGGGGCCGCCGACGCGGTGCTTGAAGCCGCCCACGCCGGAATGCCCCTGATCGTCCTGATCACTGAGGGCGTGCCCACGGTGGACATGATGCGCGCCGTGCAGGAAGTCAAGCAGCTCGACGCGCAGAGCCGCGCCCAGGGCGGCCAGGGCATTCGCCTCATCGGCGGCAACTGCCCCGGCCTCGTGACCAATGGTGAAGCCAAAGTGGGCATCATGCCCAACCGCATCTACGAGAAGCCCGGCCGCATCGGACTTATCAGCCGTTCGGGCACCCTCACCTATGAGGCTGCCAAGCTGCTCAACGACGCGGGCATGGGCACGAGCACCACCGTCGGTATCGGCGGTGACCCCGTCATCGGCACCACCTTCGCGGACGTACTTCCCATGTTCGAGGCGGACCCGGACACGGACGCCGTGGTGGTGATCGGTGAGATCGGCGGAGCCGACGAGGAAGCCGCCGCCGAGTACATCGCGTCTTCCATGAAAAAGCCCGTCGTGGCCTTTATCTCGGGCCGCTCGGCTCCCGCAGGCAAGCGCATGGGCCACGCGGGCGCGATCATCATGGGTAACGTGGGCACACCCGAGAGCAAGCTCGCCGCCTTCAAGGCCGCAAACGTGCCCGTGGCCGACACCATGCCGGAGATCATCGAGTTGGTGAAAAAGGCGCTGAACGTCAACGCCTAAAAAACTTCTGAAGGGGAGGCCCGGGATGGTGTGCCCGGGCCTCCTCCTTTGTAGAGCGTGTTGGACTGCAAGGTGGGTCCCTTTCCTGCGGGCCGTGCCGGTCCATCCGCTGATCGGCGGCTCAGCGCTGCGGGAAGAGGGGAAAATGACCCCCCAAAAACCGCAACCTTACACCCGTGTCGCGCCAGGTCCTTGAAGTGCAGCACTCGCCCGCCGAGGCTTGCATTGATTTGACTGGGCAGCGTCGCCCTCCACCATGCGTGCGTAGATCTCGCCGAAGCGTGCGTCGTCTGCGAGAAAGGCGAAGTGGGCCATCTGGATCTCGCTCACGGATGGCTCGGCGAACTGGAGGTGACTGCCCGGCTGCAGGGTCATGGAGACAAACGCTCCCCAGGCCACCGGATCGGGGAGCCCGAAGATGCGCAGCGGTCCCTCGCGGCGAGGCGTGTGCGGGACGCAAGCTCGGCGCCACCCCTCCCCAAACGAGGCCAGCTCAAACAGCCAGCGCCGTCAAATCCAGGGTGTAGCCGCCGCACATGCCCCCGCTTGACGAAGAGCGGCGAAAGGCGGCGACAGCCTCAGGCGCACGGCCCTCCTGATCGCCCCGTCAGAAGGTTTCTGCGCGCCACATCCGCCGAGCGGCGGGGCGTACACTGAAGCCATGAAGACGCGCCTCCTGCTCCTCGCCGCTCCGCTTCTGGGCACAGGCGGGGCCCTCACCGTCACGGGCAGCGTGACCGGCGGCGTCACCCCGGAGACGCGGGTGAGCGGCTGGGCGGTGACCTCCTCGGGTCAGCCCGTTCAGGAAATCGTCTCGGTGCCCGTAAACGCGGGCGGCTTCCGCCTGGAAATCCCCACGCCGCCCCCGAGTGCCCGCGCCCAGACCGGCATCACTTCGCAAAACATCTCCTGGCCCGGTGTGCTCGATCCAGTCATGGTGAGCGGCCCGGCCCAGACCGCCGAACTCAAGTTCTTCACCTACCGGGACGTCAACAAGAACGGCCAGCACGATGAGGGTGAGACGCTGCGCGAGGTCACGCCCGACGCTGGGCGGGGCTCGCTGTTTGTGGTATGGGTCAACACCGACGTGACCGTCAGGGCCAATCGGGGCTACGCCGTGGACCTCAAGCGTGGCTGGAACGCCTTTGTGGTGGAGGTGGGCAAGGCCATCAAGGTGGCCCCCTTTATCGAGGGTCAGGTGGACGTGTCGGTGGCAACCGGCCGCTGACCTGCTCAAGTCGTCCTCTTGCCCACCCCCAAGCATGCCCGGGGGTGGACTTTTTATCCACCCACGGGCTTGAGGACCGACAGCGCGATTTCCGCCCGCACAGCAAAGCCCAGCGCCTCGTACACCCGCCGCGCGCCCACGTTGTCCGGCATAACGTGCAAGAACGGCGTCAGGCCCCGCGCGAAGATGCCCCGCGCCACCTCCGCCGTCAGGCTTGCCCCCAGTCCGCGTCCGCGGTACTCCGGATGGGTACAGACCGCGCTTACCTCCACGAAGCCTGCCGGGTGGAGCCGCTCGCCCGCCATCGCCACCAGCCGGTCTCCGTCCTGCACCCCGATGTACCGTCCCAGCGAAAGGGTCTGCGGACCGAAAGGCCCCGGGCGCGCCAACTCGACGAGCGCGAGCATCTCGGGCACGTCGGTCGCTCCCAGCGTGACGGCCTCCTCTGGAGCCGGGAGCAGACGGCTGGGAAGCGGGCAGACCAGTTGCAAGAGGGCCGCGCCGTACACCAGCTTCCAGCCGGGCGGGGGAGATTCAGGGTGTGGCCGAAGGAGTGCAGCCGCCTCGCCCGGTCCGAGCAGCGCCGCCAGGTCTCCGTAAGCCCCTTCCGACGAAACATCAAACGCGCAAAAGGGACTGACTTCCCCCGGATACCGCCTCGCCGCCCCTGTCCCCTGAGCGAGGTGAGCGTGTGGGCCCATCAGAGCGGACCAGATCGGGTCGTTCAGGACGTGCTCTGCCGCCCCTGAATCTGAGCGCGTCACAGCCTAATACACCGCCTCGCCCACCGTACGCGCATACGACGCCAGGTACTTCGGCACGATCCGGTCCGGGTGAAAGCGGGTCAGCGCGGCCTGCCGGGCCGCCCGGCCCATGCCCAGGTACAGGTCGCGGTCCCGCAACACCCGCAGCGCGGCGTCGGCCATCGCGTCCACGTCGCCCACCGGGGCGAGAAAGCCCGTCACCCCTTCCTCCACCACTTCGGGAATGCCGCCCGCCCGCGCCGCCACAACGGGCACCTCGCAGCTCATCGCCTCCAAAGCGGCCAGGCCGAAGCTCTCGTTGGAACTCGGCAGCAAGAAGAGGTCGCTGATGCCCAGCACCGTCTGCACGTCGGGGAACGAGCCCAGAAACTGCGTGCGCCCAATTACGCCGAGTTGTCCGGCCAGCTCAAAGGCGCGGGGCCGCTCGGGGCCGTCGCCGATCATCAGCAGCCGCGCGGGCATCTCGGAGGCGACGCGCGCAAACACCTGCACCACGTCCTCCACCCGTTTGACCGGGCGGAAATTGCTGACGTGCACGAGCAGCGCCTCGTCGGGATGGGCAAAGCGGGCACGGACGCGCGGATCGGTCACCCGTACGAACCGCTCAGCGTCCACGAAGTTGTGAATCACCTCGATCTCGCGGTCTACGCCGAAGACCTCGCGCGTCTGCTCGGCGAGGAAGTGCGACACCGCCGTGACGTGATCACTGCGCTCGATGGCGTGCCGCGTGGTGTGCCGGAAGGCGGGTTCGGCCCCCACCAGCGTCACGTCGGTGCCGTGGAGCGTGGTCACCACCCGGCTGCGGCCCGTGATGGACTTGGCGTGGATGGCCGCCGTCGCGTGCGGGATCGCGTAGTGCGCGTGCGAGAGCGTGACGCCGTGTTCCAGAATTACCTCGGTCAGCGTGTTGGCCGCCGCGAGTTCGGGGTACGGCTGCTCGAACAGCGCGTAGGCGAAGGAACTCACCTGGTGGTAGTACGGCCCCTGAAAGCCCTGGTGTCCGGCCAGCCGAAAGGGCACGGCAGACCCGACGAAATGGACCTCATGCCCAGCCCGGGCCACCATCAGGCCCAGTTCGGTCGCCACCACGCCTGAGCCTCCGGCCCCCGAATGACACAGCACTGCGATTTTTTCCGGCGCTTGCCTCATCGGGGGGAGTATAGGCGCAGAGGTGTCAGGAATGCGCCAGTTTTTCTTTCAGTTTGTTCCTCAAAGTGGGGCGAGGACACAGAGTCTTGTCAGAGGGCGTCCCCTAGTCTGATCGCCAGCATGCTCGCCCTCGTGACCGATTCAACCTGTGACCTGCCGCCCGAGGCGGCCGGAGAACTCCACCTTCACGTCGTGCCGCTGCACGTGCAGTTTGGCGGGCAGTCTTTCCTCGACTGGCAGTCCATTGACCCGGACCGGGTGTACGAGTACCAGCGGGGCGGCGGCACCGTCACCACCGCGCCCGTCACGCAGGCGGCCTTCGAGGCGAAGTACCGCGAGCTGCTGGAAACCCACGATCAGATTCTGAGCGTTCACCTGAGCGGGCACCTGTCCACCACCGTGGAGCATGCCCGTCAGGCTGCCCGGGCGCTGAATGCCGGGGACCGCATTCACGTTCACGACAGCCACATGGCCTCCTTTCCGATGGCCGAGCTCCTGATGGCTGCGCGCGAGGTGGTGCGCGCGGGCGGCGGCATGGAGCAGGCGCTCGCCGCGATCCGCACCCTCAGCGAGCGCCTCCTCGTGGAACTCACTGTGCCCACACTGGAGTACCTGCGCCGGGGCGGCCGCATCTCGCGCACCCAGGCGCTCGTCGGCAACATGCTCGGCGTGCGTCCGGTCCTGCGCTTCGACGATGGCCGCCTCCAGGCGGTGCGCCGCGTCCGGGCGTCCCAGGCCGCGCGGGACATCCTGTCCCAGATGGAAAGCCGTTTCGGCCGCGAACCTGTGGCGGTCACGGTCGCCCATGCGGGGCGCGATCCAGGGCGTATCGCCGAGCTCCAGACCTACGTGAAGGGCAGCAAGCTCAATGTGGGGCGCGGCCGCGTGCAGCTGATGGGTCCGGTGATCGGAGCCCACGTCGGCCCCGGCACCTACGGGATCATGGCCCGCCCGCTGTAGCGCCCTTTCTGGCCGCGAGGAGAAGGCGCGTAAAGGCGTAGTACACCCGCGCGCCGGGCCAGCGTTCCCGTAACCGCGCCAGGTAGGCGGCCGTAAAGCGTTCGGCGTCCTCCGGCCCCAGCCGCGAGAGGTACGGCACCAGCGCCGTGCCCCGCGTCCAGTCCAAAATCCCCTCCGCGCCTGGCAGCACCACCGGGTAGACCTTGCTCAGCGCGGTGATGTCCGTGCCCTCCAGTTCGTCCAGGCGCTCGGCATAGGCTGCCGGCGTCAGCACGGGCGAAGCGCCCTGCGCCGTGCCGAAGCGCGTAAACCCGCCCAGTTCGGCCTGAAAGTCTCGCGCCGTCTCCGTCAGCAGGCGGTGGCTGTCGTGGTCATGGTTGGCCGGCACCTGCACGGCCAGCACGCCGCCGGGCCGCAGGTGGGTCCACAGCCTTCCCAGCAGGGCCCTGTGGTCCGGGAGCCACTGCAACGCCGCGTTGGAAAACATCAGGTCATATTCACCCGTCAGGTCCAGAATGTCGCCCCGCTCGAAGCGGAGGTTGGGGAGGCCCTCCACGCTTGCTGCGGCCAGCATCTGTGCGCTGCTGTCCAGCCCCAGCACCCTGGCGTCTGGAAAGCGCTCTGCGAGCCTCCGCGTATGCTCCCCTGTTCCGCATCCCAGGTCCACCACGTCGCGGTAAGGCAGATCAGGAAGAAGGGCGAGCAGATCACGCACTGGCGCGCTCCGGGCCTCACGGTGGCGGTGGTACTCGTCTGGGTTCCAGGTCATGCGTTCAGCGTAGATGGAGAAGGCAGGAGTGTGTCCGTACCGCAGTGGTGACACGGCACGACAATGCCCTTGAATAGCTACAGCCCGCTGGGGAAACTGTGGGGCCCCTGGCGAAAGGCCGGGAGCCCCTGGGGCAGCTTTTCCCGTGGGGCTGCCCTCAACACCTACGCGGACGTTCGCGCAGCAAACGGTACAAAGTTGTACCGGGCAGTTACGCCTCCTGCACCCGCGTCAGGTACGCCGTTCCGCCCTCCACTTCAGCCGCGTATCCCTCGCCCTTGCCAAAGGTCAACTCCGTTGCCAGGACTTCACCGCCGATAAACTCCACCCAGGCCTGCCCCGCTTCCAGGGCGTCGCCCTCCAGGCCCAAAGCCAGCCGGATGCGGTCTTGCACCTCGAAGCCTGCGGCCTTCCGGGCCTCCTGTATTCCGCGCACGAGGTCCCGGGCGAGGCCCTCCAGCACCAGTTCCCGGGTGAGGGTGGTATCGAACGCGACCAGAAAGCCGCCGTCCTCGGCTGCCGCCACGCCTTCGGGAGCCTTGGCGTCCACCAGCACCTGATCCGGCGTCAGCGTGAAGCTCTGGCCGTTTGCCTCCACGGTAAAGCGCTCGCCAGACTGCGCCGCCCGCGCCACGGCCGCCGCATCTGCCGCCGCCAGCGCCGCGCGTACCTGCGGCAGCGCCTTGCCGTACACCTTGCCGATCACCGGCAGATTGGGACGCAGGCTGTACTGCACGAGGTCCGTCACGCCCTCCAGGAAGGTTACGCCCTTGACGTTCAGCTCCTCCTGGAGCTGCTCCTGAGAGCGGCGCAGCGCCTGGGTCAACTCGGGCGAACTCGCCCGCACCGTCACGCTCGCCAGCGGCTGCCGGGTCTTGAGGTTGTGCGCCCCGCGCACCGCCCGCCCCAGTTCCACCACCTTGATCACGGCGGCCATTTCCGAGGTTAACTTGCGGTCCAGCCGCTCCTCGCGCACGGTGGGCCAGTGGGTCAGGTGCACGCTGTCGGCCCCCTGCCCCCGCGTGAGGTTGCCGTACATGGCCTCGGCCAGGAACGGCGTGAAGGGCGCGGTGAGCTGCGAGACCGTGAGCAGCGCCTCGTGCAGCGTGGCGTAGGCGGAGGCGTCCACTCCACCCTCGCCGCCCCAGAACCGGCTGCGGCTGCGGCGCACATACCAGTTGCTCAGGTCGTCCACGAAGCGTTCCAGCGCCCGTCCGCCCCCGCGCGCATCATAGGCGTCCAGGCTGACCGTCACCTCCCGCACCGTCTCCTCCAGCCGGGCGAGCAGCCAGCGGTCCATCTCGGGCCGGGCAGCCACCACGGGCGCGGCGTCCAGGTCCGGCTGGTCCAGGTTCGCGTACAGCACAAAGAAGGAATACACGTTCCACAGGGTGTTCACGTAGGAGCGCTGCGCCTCGGCCACCAGCCGTTCGGAAAAGCGCTTCTGGTCTCCGGGGTCCGACGCCATGAACATGTACCAGCGCACCGAGTCGGCCCCGTACCGGTCGAACAGCGGCAGCGGCTCCACCACGTTGCCCTTGCTCTTGCTCATCTTCGCGCCCTGCTCGTCCACGATGTGGCCCAGGCAGATCACGTTCCTGTAGGCGGGTTGGCCGTACAGCATCGTCGAGATCGCGTGCAGGCTGTAAAACCATCCGCGCGTCTGATCGATGGCCTCGCAGATGTAGTCCGCGGGGAAGTGGTTCTCGAACGTCTCCTTGTTGGCTCCGGCTCCTGGCAGCGCGCGCTCGCCCGTCGGGTCGGTGAGCAGGTGCCACTGGGCATACGGCATCGAGCCCGAATCAAACCACACGTCCAGCACCTCCGGCACCCGGCGGTAGGTCTTGCCCCCCAGCGCAAAGGTGATGTCGTCGATGTACGGCCGGTGCAGATCCAACTCCGACAGGTCACGCCCCGTCAGCTCCGACAGCTCGGCCACGCTGCCCACCACGCGCAGGTCGCCGTCCTCACTCAGCCAGAAGGGCAGCGGCGTGCCCCAATAGCGCTCCCGGCTGATCGCCCAGTCCACATTGCCCTCCAGCCAGTTGCCGAAGCGCCCGTTCTTGATGTTTGCCGGGACCCAGTTGATCTTCTGGTTCTCCTCCTGCATCCGCTCTGAGACGCTCGCCGTGCGGATGTACCACCCCTTCTTGGCGAAATACAAGATGGGATCGCCCGTGCGGTCGTGGAAGGGGTAGCGGTGGCGCAGCGTGCCGGCAAAGAACATCCGGCCCCGCGCCTTGAGGTCCGCGATCAGCCCCTTGTCGGCGTCCTTGAAGAACTTCCCGCGTTCGGCCGTCACCTGCAGGATGCCGTGGTCATCCACCCCGAACATCAGCGGCACGCCGTACCTGCGGGCCAGTTCCAAGTCTTCTGCACCGTAGGCCGGGGCCTCGTGCGCCACGCCCGAGCCGTCCGCCGCCGACACGAAGTCGGCCAGCGTGACGAAATGCATGACCGGGCGGCCTTCGGCGTTGCGTTCGTGCAGTTCCTTCACCACGCCCAGCTCGGCGGCCACTTCCGGAAAGGGCGGCTCATACTCCGTTCCCTCCAGATCGCGTCCCGGGAAGGAGGCCAGCACTTCCAGCGCCGGAGCGTTCTTATGCAGCGCCGATAAACGCTCCACCGCCTCCTGCGCCACGATGATCACCCCCGATTCGCCGCGCGCCGCCACATAGGTCAGGTCCGCGTTGACCGCCGCCAGCGTGTTGCTCGGCAGGGTCCAGGGCGTCGTCGTCCACACCACCAGCGCGAGGTTCTCGCGGTCAGCGTCCTCCAAACCCTCCAGCGCCGCCCGCGCCGCTTCCGGCAGCGTCTGCCAGATCACTGGAAAGCGCACGTATACCGAAGGGTCGTCCACCATCCGGTAGGAATCCACCTCGCCCAGCTCGGCCTTGGACAAGGTGGTGGAGATGCGCGGGGATAAGGGCACCACCTTGTAGTCCTGCGCGATCAGCCCCTGGGCGTTCAGGCGCGCCAGCAGGTTCCACACGCTCTCGATGTAGCGGTTTTGGTACGTGATGTAGGGGTCCTGAAGGTCCACCCAGTACCCCAGCCGCTCGGTGAAGGTGTTCCACTCCTGAATGGTTTCCCACACCGACGTGCGGCACAGGCGGTTGAATTCTTCGAGTTCCTCGCGCGTCGCCCCGTGGTTGCGGCCCAGCCACCCGAGCTTCTTTTCCACACTGATCTCGACGGGCAGGCCGTGGGTGTCCCAGCCGCCCTTGCGGGTGACGTGATAGCCCCGCATCACCTTGTAACGCGGAAACAGGTCCTTGAACGAACGCGCCAGGACGTGGTGGAGTGCGGGACGCCCATTCGCCGTGGGCGGCCCCTCGTAGAACACAAATTCGGGCTGCCCGGGACGACGCTCCTGGGTACGGGCAAAGACGCCCTGCTCCTGCCACAGCGCCTGCACGCCCGTCTCCAGTGCGCGGAAGTCGGGTTGCGAGTTCACGGGCTGGAAAAGGGGAGAGGTGGGCCTGGAATCGGTGGTGGTCATGGGGGCTCCTTGGAGGGGGTCTGAAGGTCTGAGCGCGTGAGGTCAAGCGGTTGGGAAATCAAAAAAACGTCCCAGCGCGCAGGCGAAAGACACCTGCATGCTGGGACGCGCCGTGTGACGCGTGGTACCACCCAACTTCGCCACGTTTGACGTGGCCTCCTCGTCGCCCACTGCCGGGGGGCGGAGTTCCGGGACGTTCTACTGGGCATCTCCGTGAGGGACGGCCGTTCTTCGTCCGGCGCGAAAGGGGATCTTCGGCGGGTGACGCCCCGTCAGGCTCTCACCGTCCCTGACTCGCTCACTGGGCCCCTCTTCCCGCGTACTCTTCTTCCGGTCGCCTGCTGGCCCCCACAACTGCTGGGGCTGCGTTCATGGTAGGCGCGTAGCATGGCCGGGTCAATCCGCTGCATGACGGCCCCCCCCCGGCGTGACGTGGCCCGCGAAGTGTGGTGAACTGAAGGGCAACCCGCGGGTCACGCCCCGCATCTCCCAAGCTTCACCCCCTGGAGGACATCCACATGGAATTTTTTATCGACACCGCCATCGTTGACGAGATCCGCGAGATTCACGCCTGGGGCGTCCTGTCGGGCGTCACCACCAACCCCAGCCTGGTGGCTTCCTCCGGCCGCGACTTTAAGGAAGTCATCCAGGAAATCGCTGCGCTCGTTGGCGGTGCCATCAGCGCCGAGGTGACTTCCCTCGACGCCGAGGGCATGATCCGCGAAGGCAAGGACGTCGCAACCTGGAGCGAGCACGTCGTCGTCAAGCTGCCCCTCACGCCCGCCGGCCTGCAGGCTTGCAAGGCCCTGACCTCCGAAGGCATCAAGACCAACGTGACCCTGTGCTTCTCGGTGCCCCAGGCGCTCCTGGCCGCCCGCGCCGGAGCCACCTATATCAGCCCCTTCGCGGGCCGTGTGGACGATATCGGCTGGGACGGCGTGGAACTCATCCGTCAGATCAAGGAGGCCTACGTGATGGGCGACATCGCCACCAAGGTGCTCGCCGCCTCCATCCGCCACCCCACCCACGTCGTCCAGTCGGCCCTCGCCGGCGCCGACGTCGCCACCATCCCCTACAAGGTCTTCGCGCAGATGATCAAGCACCCGCTGACCCAGGCCGGGCTCGACGGCTTTATGAAAGACTGGGCCAAGCGCGCCGGAGCCCAGCCCCAGACTCCCCCCAGCGAAGCCGGAACCAATCCGCAGCAGGGCGGCGTGAACGAACAGGGAGGCAGTAAGCAGTGACCGAACCCCTCACCTCTCCCTTGCCCTTTCACGAGCTTCAGCAGAAGATCTTGCCGGAGCTGCACCTCCTGGCTGCAGGCGCAGGCATCGAGAACTACCGCAAGCTGAAAAAAGACGCCCTGGCGCTGGCCATTATGGAGCGTCAGGCCGAGGCCGAGGGCCAGATTCTCGCGCGGGGCTACCTCGACATCAGCGCCGACGGCTACGGCTTTTTGCAAGCAGACCTGCTCGACCCCACTTCCCGCTCGGTCCTCGTGACCGCCGGGGTCATCAAGCAGTTCCACCTGCGCACCGGCGACGAGGTGATTGGCCGCGCCCGCCGCCCGCGCGAGAACGAGCGTTACGGCACCCTGGTGCAGGTGGAGGCCGTCAACGGCCTGGACCCCGAGTCCGCCCGCCGGCGCCCGCGCTTCGATGACCTGACGCCCACCTTTCCCGAGCGGCAACTCGTCCTCGAAGATCCGCTGATGGAGGGCAGCCTGTCTCTGCGGGTGGTGGACCTGCTCGTGCCCATCGGTCGGGGCCAGCGCGCGCTTATCGTTGCGCCCCCCAAGGCTGGCAAGACCACCCTGCTCAAAAAGATCGCCAACTCCATCGTCAAGAACTACCCCGACGTGACGGTGATGGTGCTGCTCGTGGACGAGCGCCCCGAAGAAGTCACCGACTTTCGTGAGAGCGTGCAGGGCGCGCAAGTGATCGCCTCCACCTTCGACGAGCCCCCGCAGCACCACGTCCGGGTGGCCGAGTTCGTTCACGAACGCGCGAGGCGCATCGTGGAGGAAGGCGGGCACGTCGTGATTCTCCTCGACTCCATCACCCGCCTCGCCCGCGCGAACAACCTCGTCACGCCGCCCACCGGGCGCACCCTGTCGGGCGGTCTGGATTCCAATGCCCTGCACTGGCCCAAGCGGTTTCTCGGCGCGGCCCGCAACATCCGCGAGGGCGGCTCGCTGACCATCCTCGCCACCGCCCTCGTCGAAACCGGTTCGAGAATGGACGACGTGATCTTCGAGGAGTTCAAGGGCACGGGCAACGCGGAACTGGTGCTCAGCCGCCGCCTGGAAGAGCGCCGCATCTTCCCCGCCCTCGACATCCTGAAGTCCGGTACCCGCCGCGAGGAACTGCTGCTCCAGCCGGAAGTCCTGAAAAAGATGTGGCTGCTGCGCAAGGTGATTTCCGACATGGACCCGGCCGACGCGATGGAGATGCTGCTCTCGCGGATGGGCAAGACGCGCAATAACGTCGAGTTCCTGCAAGCGCTCGCGGGAGGCTGAAGGCGCTGCCCGCGTTGCCCCCTTTGCGCCCCTCGCGCCGCCCGTGAGCCCGGAGGACGTGGATCTCCGGCTTCTCGTCGTCGACGACGAGGCCCAGATTCTCGAATTGCTCGACCTCACCCTCACCCTGCACGGCTTTGCTGTGGTCACGGCGAGCAGCGGCCCGGACGCGCTGCAAGCCGCCACCGCCGCTCCCTTTGACGTCATCGTTCTGGACGTGTTGATGACCCCCTGGGACGGCTTCGAGACGGTTCGCCGCCTTCACGGTGCCCTCGGGGACCGCTTGCCCCCCGTCGTCTTCCTGTCCGGGCTCAGCCGCGCGTCCGCCCCGCTGCCCCCCGTCGTGGCCGAGTACCTCGTCAAACCCTTCCGGCCCTCGCAACTCGTGGAGGCCATTGGCCGGGTGGCCCGGGGCGCCAGGCGTAACTGACCCCTTCTTACCCCCTCTTCTGGCCCTGCTCCTGGGGCCAGTTTTGTTTTACTCTCTCTTTCATGACCGAAGCCATCCCCCAGACCGGAACCGAGCAGATCAAGCAGGGCTTCGCCGAGATGTTCAAGGGCGGCGTCATCATGGACGTGGTAACGGCAGATCAGGCCAGGATTGCCGAGGCTGCCGGGGCCACCGCCGTGATGGCGCTGGAGCGCGTGCCAGCCGACATCCGTGCCGACGGTGGCGTGGCGCGCATGAGCGATCCCAAGATGATCAAGGAGATTATCGCCGCCGTGACCATTCCGGTCATGGCGAAGGTCCGGATCGGGCACATCATCGAGGCGCAGATTCTCCAGGCCCTGGGCGTGGACTTTATCGACGAGTCTGAGGTCCTGACTCCCGCCGATGACCAGTACCACATCGAGAAGGCGGCCTTTAAGGTGCCCTTCGTCTGCGGCGCGAAAAACCTCGGTGAGGCCCTGCGCCGGGTGGGCGAGGGCGCCTCGATGATCCGCACTAAGGGCGAAGCGGGCACCGGCAACATCATTGAGGCCGTGCGCCACGCCCGCGCCGTGCTGGGCGAGATCCGCGCCATTCAGGCCCGCCCCCGTGAAGAGCTGATGACGGTGGCGCGCGACCTCCAGGCCCCCTATCACCTGGTGCAGTACGTTCGCGAGCACGGCAAGCTGCCTGTGGTGAACTTCGCGGCGGGCGGCGTTGCCACCCCCGCCGACGCCGCGTTGATGATGCACCTGGGCCTGGACGGCGTGTTTGTGGGCAGCGGCATTTTCAAGAGCGGCAACCCCGAGCGCCGCGCCCAGGCCATCGTGAAGGCCGTCACCCATTACGAAAACGCCGAACTGCTCGCCGAACTCAGCGAGGACCTCGGCGCGCCCATGACCGGCATCAACATCGACGCCCTCCTGCCCGCCGAGCGGCTGGCGGGACGGGGATGGTGAACAAGCCCTTGGCCGCTCGCTTTTCGTGCCGCAGCCCAAAGGCCAAACGCTAATGGCGGGCCGCTCCCCCCACATCGGCGTCCTCGCTCTCCAGGGGGCCTTCCGCGAGCACCGCCAGCGCTTTGAGGCGCTGGGGGCGCGGGTAACGGAAGTGCGGCTTCCGCGGGACCTCGCGGGGCTGCAGGGCCTGGTCCTGCCCGGCGGTGAGAGCACCACCATCGCCCGGCTGATGGGGGAGTACAGGCTGTGGGAGCCGGTCCGGGACTTTTACGCCTCGGGCGGCGCATTGTGGGGCACCTGCGCTGGAGCCATCCTGTTGGCCCGAGAGGTTCACGGCGCCCCGCCGCAGTTCGGCGGCCACCAGGACAGCCTGGGGGTCATGGACCTGACCGTGCGCCGCAATGCCTTCGGGCGGCAGGTGGACTCCTTTCACACGCCGCTGAAGGTCCAGGGCTTTGAGGAGCCTTTTCCGGCCGTCTTTATCCGGGCGCCGGTCATTGAGCGGGCGGGCGATTCGCAGAGATCCGCAGAAGAGGCCGTAGAGGTCCTGGCCCACCACCGTGGAAGGGTCGTCCTGGCCCGCCAGGGACGTCTCCTCGCGAGTTCCTTCCACCCCGAACTGACGCCCGACGTCCGCCTCCACGCGCTGTTTCTGGAGATGGCCACGGCTGTCCCTGCCTGACCGCTGCGCTGTCCGGCGTCCCCCCAGGGGGGCGCCGGACACGATTTCTTGAATGCCTTGAATATATACAAATAGCAGGGAGCATGAGAACCCCCCCCGCTCACCCTTTCTTCAAGACCCACCGCTGCCCATCCTCCACACGCTACGCTGACGCCCAGCCATGCGCTCCCGCCTCTCCACACGTCTCCGGCCCCACAAGAGGCGCCGCGCCCTGGCTTTTCGCCACGCGGGCGCATGGCTGGGCTATGAGGTGACCGGGAAGGGCAGCGCGCCCATCGTCCTCGTTCACGGTCTGAGCGGTTCGGCGCGCTGGTGGCGGCGCAACGTCACGGCCCTGAGCGAGCAGCACCGCGTCTACACCATCGATCTGGCAGGCTACGGTCAGGCGCGGCGGCAGCGCGCGCTGCGGGTGCGTGAGGCGGCGGCCTTGATCGCCGCGTGGCTCGACCAGCTCAACCTCGAAGGCGTGACGCTCATCGGCCACTCCATGGGTGGGCACATCAGCCTGCATGTGGCGGCCTTGCGTCCGGCACGTGTGAGGAACCTGATTCTCGCGTGCGCGAGCGGCCTGCTGCGCGGGCAGCCAGGGCGCGTGGCGCTGAACCTGCCGCGCGCCCTGATGACGGGGCGGGTGAGCTTCGTGCCGCGTATCCTCGCCGACGCCGCGCTCAGCGGACCGCTCAACCTGTGGCGCAGCGCCCGGGACCTGCTGCGCGATTCGGTGCAGGACCTGCTGCCCGGCCTTGGGGTCCGCACCCTGGTGATCTGGGGCGAGCGGGACGCGCTGGTCCCCGCCACGCTGGGCCGCGCCCTCGCCGCCGCCATTCCTGGAGCACGCTACGAGGAAATTCCCCGCGCGGGGCACGTGGTGATGGTGGACGCGCCGGAAGCCTTCAACCGCCTGGTGCTCGACTTTCTCCGGGAGGGCGCGTGAGCGGCCACGCGGAGTACATCCGGGTAAACGGCCTCCTCACCCACGCCTGGGTGCGCGGCCACGGCTCCCCGCTCGTCCTTGTGCCGGGACTGGGCTGCGCGTCGTGGATGTACGTCCGGGTGTCGCGCGCCCTCGCCCTGGGCCGCACCGTCTATATCTATGATCCTCCGGGGCACGGCCACAGCGAGGGCCGCCCCGGCTTTCCAGGCCGCATCGAGGACCTCACGGACCACCTCGCCGCGTGGCTGGAAGCGGCGGACCTGTGCGGCGTTCCCCTGCTGGGGCACTCGCTGGGCGGCGAGGTCATGTTTGACCTCGCCGCGCGGTACCCGCACTGCGCCTCGGCGCTGATCGCCTGCGCGCCCACCGGCATTCCCGAGAACCCGGTGGTGCCGGTGCAGCTGCTGCGGCTGCTGCTGGACCTCCCGCGCGAGCGCCCGGGACTGCTGCTTCCGGGCATGCGGGCCTACCTGCGCTCGGGACCTGGCGTGATGTACCGCCTGGCGCGCGACCAGGTCGTGCACGATACCGGCCCGCTGCTGCCCTTCGTCGGGGTACCCACCCTGTTGCTGAGCGGCACCCGCGACCCGGTGATTCACCTGTGGACCCTCGAAGCCATCCGCGGGGCCATCCCCGACGCCGTGGTGCGCGTCTTGCCGGGCGGCACCCACGCCCTGACCGACACCTTTCCAGCCACCGTCGCCCGCTTGACCCTCGACTTTCTGGCAGGACTGGCGCCGTGAGGCCCGGCTGCCACCCCATGACCTCCCCCAGCCAGAGCGCCCACTGCGCAAGAGTGCCGTGCTGCGCGCCAACGCCTGATGGTTTTCCTCACCCGCGCCCAAGGCCCTGAAAGCCGCGTACAGCCGCTGCGGAGCTGGCCAGCCCCAGCCCCAGCCCCGCCACGCCGGGGTGGCTCTGCGGCGCGCGCCGATCTCGCTCGTGCAGCTGCACGGCGGCGGGCGGAACTCCACTCCTCCAGCGGTGGGGCGGCCCGCGTCGGCGCGCCCGCCGTCCCGCAGCGCAGACATGGAAGAGGCCCACCAGGCGGTCCCGGAAGCCGGGGACGCCCTCGGGCGGGGTCCGCGTCGTGGGCACGGGCGACGGGCCACGTCCGAGAACACCCGCGGCCGCCTTTATCACCGGCGGGCTGGTGGGTCTGCCCCCGCGCTGCCGGTCCATGGTCTCCAAGAACTCCGGGCCGCTGCACCCCGGAAAAGCGCCGTTACCGTGGGCGTTTCCCGGTACGGCAACGCGGTGTGTCCCGGCGGCTGGGGACGCACGGCGACCTCCGTGAACCGCCGGACGCCCGCGCAGCTGGACCTCGCCGTGCCCCCGGCCTGACCTACAGCCGCTCCACCGTTCCGGCCCGCCGGGCCCGCTCGGCCGCAAAGGCCACGCGGTGCGAGTCGAGCGACTCGGCAAGCGGGATAGGCACGCTGGCCTCACCCCTCAAAGAGGCCAGCCACGCCGCCACGAGTCCGGCGTCCCCACCCCCGTGGTTGCCCGCCACGTTCGCGGTCAGGCGCTCCACGCCGCCCGTGCGGAAATCGTGGACCTCGATCTCCCCGCGCTCCATGTGCCCCCGCAGCTCGCCGTGCGTCCCCAGCAGCTTCAGGGTACGCGCGTTGTTGTGCGTAAAGGCACTCACGGTCAACCCTGCCGTCACGCCGTTCTCGAAGACCACCGTGACCACCTGGTGGTCCACCACGTCGTTCCCGCCCATATACACGCAGCGGCCGTAAGGCCCCCGTTCCAGGGCCTCCGCCAGCGAGACCCCGCCCGCCGTGAGCACCGTCACCGGCCACACGCCCGGATCACGCTCCCCATAGATGCGCCGCGCGTCGTACGGGCAGTCCACCACCGGGCACGTCACGCAGCGGTCCGAGGCCCCCGGCGGAGCCTCCTGGGGTCGGAAATGGTTCAAGCGCCCCTCGCTGCTCACCCGAATGGGCGGCGCGCCGGCGAACCAGCGCAGCAGATCGAGGTCATGCCCGCTCTTGGCGAGCACGAACGGCGCGGCGGGCGGGCTCGCCCGCCAGTTGCCGCGCACGTAGGAGTGCGCGTAGTGCCAGAAGGCCACGTTCTCCGCGTGCTGTATGCCGGTGAGCCGCCCCAGCCGCCCCGAGTCCAGCACGGCCCGCACCGCGCGAAAAAACGTGGTGGCCCGCAGCACGTGGCACACCGTGACCCGCCCCGTGGACGCCGCCTCGGCCGCCAGCAGCGTCGCGATCTCGCCCTCCTCAAGGCACACCGGCTTTTCCAGCAACACGTCGTACCCCAGCGCGAGCGCCCGCGCGCACGGCTCTACATGGGCGTCGTCCGGCGTGGCGATCACCACCGCGTCCACCACCCGTCCCAGGGCAAAAAAGGCGTTCCAGTCGGCAAGACACGCCTTCGCCGGGACGCCGAGCCTGGCGGCCACCTCCGCGAGCCGGGCCGGGCGGGGGTCCACGAGATGCGTGACCCGCGCGCCCTGCCCGGTCAGATGCCGGGCATACACGTCTGCGCCCCGGTTTCCGCAGCCCAGGATGGCGACGGTGGTCACGCCCGTTGCACCCCCCACCCCACGCCGCCGGGCCGTTCCAGATGGCCGGCCGTCCAGAGGAGTCCCGCGTACGGATCGTCCGCGAGCAGCAGCGCCCCGTCCAGATCGGCCCAGTCGCACAGCCCCGCGAGGTGGGCGGCCGCGGCGATGCCGAGCGAGCTCTCGATCATGCAGCCCACCATGACGCTGAGGCCGTGCGCGCGGGCCAGCCTCAGCGCGGCCAGCGCCTGCAGCGGCCCGCCCAGCTTGGCGAGCTTGAGGTTCACGCCGTCGAAGGCCCGCGCGAGGGCGGGCACATCACCCACGTGGTGCAGGCTCTCGTCGGCCACGAGGGGCACGCGCGACACCCGCCGCAAAGCCGCGTGCCCCTCCAGATCTCCCGCCGCGAGCGGCTGCTCGACGAGTTCCACGCCCGCCGCCTCCAGCACCCCCAGCATGCGCCGTGCGCCCGCCCGGGTCCACGCCGCGTTGGCGTCCACCCGCAGCGCCGCGTGCGGGGCCTCCTCGCGCAGGGCCTCCACCACCCGCTCGTCCGCCGCGGTGCCCAGCTTGACCTTCAAGACCCCGTGCCCACGCCCGACCGCCTCACGCGCCTGCCGCCGCATCTCGGGCAACTCGCCCAGGCTGACCGTATAGCTGCTTTCCGGCAGCGGGGACGGCGACAGCCCCAGCAACCGCCAGACCGGGAGCTCCACGGACCGGGCCGCCCAGTCCAGCGCCGCCATCTCCAGGGCGCACTTCACGCTGGGGTGTCCCTGCGGCATCCGCGCCGTGAGGCGGGCGTGCAGCCCGTCCCAGTCCCACCCGTCTGTCAGCGCACCGGCCAGCAGGGGCAAGGTCGCCTCCACCGTAGCGCCCGTCTCTCCGTAAAAGGCGTTCGGCGCCGCCTCCCCCTGGCCCCACACCCCCCCGTGCTCAAAGGTCACGAAGGTGCGCGGATACACCGAATGCGTCCAGCGCGCGATGCCGAAAGGTTGCGCCGTGCGCAGCTCCCGCGTTTCCCAGGTCACGCTCACGGCGTCCACCGCCCGAAGCCCGTGCAAGACGCCGCCAGCCGCTGCCCATAGTCGCCCTCACCGAAGGTCTCCACCGTGACCCGCATATGGGTGGCGTTGGCGTGGACCACCTCACGCGCCGAGAGCATCACGCCGACGTGCCCGGGAAAGAAGGCGAGGTCACCGCGCCGGGGTTCCACCACCGGCGTCAGCGCCGCCTGCTGCTGATCGGCGTCACGGGGAATGGCGCGCGCCAACGCCGCATACGCCAGTTGCGACAGCCCCGAGCAGTCCAGCCCCCACGCGCTGCGCCCGCCCCACACATAGGGCGTGTGCAAAAAGCGCAGGGCGTATTCGGCCGCGTCGACCACCTCCACGGGGAAGAGGATCACCTCCTGCACCCAGGCGTCCTCCCCGGCAGGCAGCGTGACGGGCACCCACCGCCGCCCGTCTTCCAGCACGGCCTCCCCCTCGCGCCTCCAGAGGGCAGCGCCGGCGCACAGCTCGGCCCGGATGGCGCGGCTTACCCGCGGTCCGGCAAATGCGTGGGCCCGCAGCGCGGTGACCGTCACTTCCTCCTCCGCTGCGCGGGCCTCGGTCAGGCCTTCCGCGCGTGCCCAGCCCGGATAGCCGTCGCGCCGGGTCCGCACCCAGGCCCAGCCGTCCTCACGGGCGCGCAGCACGTCGAGCGCCTCACCGGGCAGGGCCTCGGTGACCTGGGTGGCGTCCGCTTCCGGCCGCGAGCGCAGGCTCAGCCGCGCGTTTCCCGCGCGCCCGGCCTGCGGCGTCAGGTACGTCCAGCCTTCCCCGGGCAGCCGCCCCTGCAGGGAAACGTCGGCCAGCCGAAGCTCGGAGTCGAAGGCGTGCAGGCGCGGGTCCAGTGGGGGAGCAGTCACCCCCTAAAGGTAGCGCGTCAGCCACCGCCGCCAGTTCTCACCAGCCACGCCCGCGCGCGCTGAAGCGGGCAACGCCGCCAGCAGGCGGGGCACGTCCCGGTAGCGCTCCACCCCCGCCGGGGCCTTTTCCAGGCCAAACCCCCCGTCCAGATCGGTGCCCAGGCCCACCGCTTCCCAGCCCACCACGCCCGCGTAGTGCCGGGCATGCGCGGCCAGTTCGTCAAGCTCCGCCCGCGGCTGCCCCACCGCCCAGCCCCCACGTATAAACGTGCTGAGGAACACCAGCCCGATCACCCCACCCGAGGCCACCACCGCCCGCGCCATCTCGTCGGTCAGGTGCCGGTTGCCGGGAAGAAGCGCGCGGCTGTTCGAGTGCGAGGCGATCATCCGCGGGCCGATCTCCACGCTTTCCCAGAACGAAGCGTCGTCCAGGTGCGAGGCGTCCAGCGTCACGCCCAGGTCCCGCACCGCCGCCACAAGCTCCCGCCCCGCCTCGGTGAGGGGTCCCGGGGCGTCTGTTCCCCCCGCGTACCGCGTTCTGCCCCACGCCGGCCCGATCACCCGCACGCCCGCGTCCACCCAGAAGGGCAGGTCCCCCGCGTCCCGAATGGGGTCCGCCCCCTCCATCAGCAGCACGGCGCCGATGGGCCCCTCCGGGACCGAGAGGTGCGCCTCCACCTCCGCTCCAGAGCGCAGGAGCCGCACGTGGCCGGCGTCCTCCCACCGCCGGTAGCGCTCCAGTTGCGCCAGCGCCTGTGCCCGGGCGCCCGCGTGGTCCGCGTACCCGCCCGCGCCCGGGAGCGCGAACAGCGTGCCGAAGCACACCCGCGTGCCCGCCGCGCGCAACTCCCCGAACGTCACGGTGGCCGTTGCGCCTTCCGACGGGTCCTGCGCGCGCAGGGCCTCCAGCGCCAGCGTCAGGTCCCGCCCCTGCGCCGCGTTCCACGCCAGGTCCAGGTGACCGTCGATAAGCAGAGCGCTCAAGCGGGACCGTCCAGCATCGGCAGCAGGGCCCCCAGACTGTGGATGGCGTTTCCCGCCTGCCCAGTCAGGTCAATCCGCACGGCCGCCATGCCCAGCGCCCGCGCCGCCTCCACGTTCTCGGGCAAATCGTCCACGAACAGCACCGCCTCCGCGGGCAGACCCAGCCTTTCGAGCGCCGCGCCGAACGCGCCCGCATCCGGCTTGTGGACGCCCACCGCGCAGCTCGCCACCGCCACGTCCACCAGGTCGGCGAGGCCAGTGGCCGCCAGCGTCCGGTCGATGCTCGGGAAGGTGTTGCTCAGCACCCCGATTTTCAGGCCCCGCGCCCGCAGGCGGCTCAGCACCTCCCGCGCGTCCGGCACCGCCTTGAGGTACCGCTCGTAGGGAAAGTTTTCCAGCAGCGCCGCCGCATGCGCCCTGCCCAGCTTCAGCCGCTGTGCCAAGGCGTCCATATACGCTGCCCAGAACGCCTCCTCGTCCGCCTCGGACCGCACCTCGCGCCAGCCCTCCGCGCGTTCCTGCCAGTGGGCCAACAGCGTTTGTGAGATCGACCGCGTGTCCAGGCCGGTGCGGGCCCCCAGCCACCCCGCCGCTTCGCGGTAGACCTCCCGGTCGGTGGTGGCGATGGTTCCGTCCCGGTCGAACAGCACGGCGCGGAGGGCAGAAGGATGGTCAGGCAGCCGCATGGTCTCCCGAGTCTAGCGTGACCAAATAAAAAGTATGTTTCACAAGCGCAAAAAGGAGTGAAGGAAAGGACAAAGACTTCAAGCCTGCCCCCAGGCGTCCGTCCGGCGCTGCGAAGATGCCGGCCCTCCTGGAAATCCCCCGCTCTCAGTGCCGAAATGGGTCATTTTAAGCAATAAAATGTCTCAGGTGGTACCAAAGAAGTCTATTTTAGCAATAATATTGCGCAGTCACCCCGAAGTTGCTACACTGCGGGCCATGCTCGACTCGCCTGCTGACCCTTTTGCGCCGCATACCCTGCTGACCCCCGGGCCGACGCCGCTGCACCCCCGGGCGCAGCAGGCGCTGACGCGCTCCATGCGGGGGCACATGGACCCCGAAGTCTTTGCGGTGAATGCAGCGATCCAGCAGGACCTGCGCGAGTTGTACGGAGCAGGGGAGGGCACCTTCACGGCGCTGCTGGCGGGGACGGGCAGCCTGGGCATGGAGGCGGGCTTCGCCAATCTGGTGGAACCGGGCGACGAGGTGCTCGTGTGCGTCAACGGCGCGTTCGGGGCGCGGATGGCCGAGATGGCGGCGCGTTACGGCGCGAGGGTGCGCCGGGTCACGGCTCCGCTGGGACAGCCGATCGATCCAGCGCAGGTGGCCGCGAACCTCGGCGGCGTAACGCTCGTCGCGATGGTCCACGGCGAGACGAGCACGGGCGTACTCAACCCGCTGCCCGCCGTGGCGGAGGTCGTCCGGGGCAGCGGCGCCTTACTCAGTGTGGACGCCGTGACCACCGCCGGTATGGAGCCCTTCTCCATGGAAGCGTGGGGCATCGACTACGTGTATACCGGCTCGCAAAAGTGCCTGTCGGCCCCTCCCGGCGTGGCCCCGGTGGCGATCAGCGAGCGGGCGCTTGAGCGGCAGGCCACCCGCCGCACCCCCACACCGCTGTGGTACTGCGACTTCGAGGGTCTGCGCGACTACTGGGACCGTCAGAGCTACCACCACACCGTGCCCGTCAACCTGCACTTCGCCTTTCACGCGGCGCTGCGCGCCGCCCTCGAAGAAGGGCTGCCCCAGCGTCAAGCACGCGTGCGTGAGATGGACCGGGCGATTGCGGCTGCCCTCGCCCCCCTCGGGTTTTCTCACTATGTGCAAGACCCCGCCGCCCGGCTCCCGACGGTCCTGGCCCTGCGGCTCCCGGAGGGCTTCGACGACGCGGGCGTGCGGGCGGCCCTGCGGGAGCGCGAGATCAGCGTAACGGGCGGCCTCGGGGCCACTGCCGGCCTGATCTGGCGGCTGGGCCTGATGGGCGAGGCCGCGCGCCCCGGCCCCTACCGAACCCTGATGCTGGCGCTGGAGGAGCTGCTCGGCGAGCGCGGCCTCACAGACCGCTTTGAGGAGGCGCTGGGACTGCTGGTCGGGCGGTAACGGCACGGCGGGAAGGAGCGTCCGCCTGGGCCGAAAGGCTCATGCGGACTTTTCCTGCTGACCGCTCTCCTGGAGGCTGGGAAAGACATCATGCGAAAACAGGCTGGTGCCTGAACCTGGGCTCGGTCCTGCCCATTGGCCAGTGAGGTGACCAGGTGAAGCAGTGTGTCGACCACCAGATGTACCTTCGTGCCCTTGCGTTTTTTGGCGCCGTCAGCGCCTGCTCGAGATCCACTTTCCGGTGTACTTTGCCGCGTGCGGCTGCCGATGATGATCGCTGAGGGTTCACCCTGAAGCTGTTGCTGAACACGGCTGAGCAAACGTAAGTCATGCACCGCATTCTCGAACGCAGTGCGCCTCAAACCACCGTTTGGCCTGAGATCGTACGATCTCAGGCGGTGGAAAGTCATGCGGGAGATCCTCCCACTGCGCCCCAGTGCGGCTGGTCCACAGCAGCGCATTCCGCACATCGCGTAGGGGAGAGCGACGCTGCGGCGCGTCTTCCGGGCGCAGTGCCAGATACGGCAGCAGAAATCCGTATGTCTCGCCGGCCACATCGCTCGGGCCAGGTCCGCCGGCTCCTGCAGTCCTTCCGCTGCTCACAGCGCCTTTCTCCTCATCTTGGATGACCTTCTCCTCTAGCCCATGCGTCCCGTCCGGATCACCTCCGCGATCACCGGCGGCAGGTTCCAGGCCATGATGTCGAAGGCGGAGGAGGCGTAGTCGTAGCTCACCTTGTGCAGGGTGACCTTGGGGCGGCGGCCCACGCAGTCCACGATGGCCACGTCCGCACCGGGCTCGTGGTTGAGCGACAGTCCCACCGAACCGGGGTCCACGAAGGTGGTGTCGTCTATCACGCGCACGAACGGCACGTGAGAGCCGCCCACGACGATCACCCGGGCGTTGAGCCGCTCGGCGAGCTCCTCGAGTTCGCGCTCGGGAGCCATCAGGTCAAGGCGCTCGTCGGGGGCATGGGGTGAGCCGTGAAAGTACCGCACGCGCCCCACCGGCGTCATCAGGCGGCCACCCGGCGGCAGGGAACGCAGGTATTCCAGCTGCCCGGGGGTCAGGACCTGGCGCGTCCAGCTCAGGACCTGATCTGCGACGCCGTGCCGGTCTGCCCGTTCGCCGAGCTCGAGGGCGACGCGCATGTCGCTCGATCCCATGCCGGCGGTCCAGCCCTCCCGGGACACGAAGTCGATCACCGGTCCGGGCGAGGCCCCGTAGCCCACGAGGTCACCGATCACGATGACGCGGTTGACCGCCTGGTCCACCAAAAAGCGCTTCATCGCGGTCAGCGCGTGAATGTTGCCGTGCAAGTCACTGATAAAAGCCAATCTCAAGGTGTGTCCATGCTACGCCACCGCTTCCCCACCCGCGTGAACTCCCCGTTAGGGTGGGGTACAGGCCCACCCCCCCGTATCATGTCGCGGTGCCTACAGTGCCGCCCTTTCTGACCGCCGCCCTGCTCGGCGCGCTGCTCGCTGCCTGCGGCCTGCCGCTGCCCTGGAGCTTCCTGTCGCCGCTTCCCCTGGCGTTCGCGCTCGCCTTTGCGGCCCGCGCCGGTACGCCGCGGCAGGTCGCGGGCCGCCTGTGGTGGGCCGCCGGTGTCCAGAGCGCCGTCCACCTGTGGTGGCTGACTGCCTTTCTCGCCAAGCTGTTTGGAAGCCCGGTCATGGGCACACTTGCCATTGCGCTGTACGCCCTGGAGGGCACATTTTTTGCGGGGATGGCCTGGCTCGTCGCCCGCGCCTTTCGCACGCCCCTCGCCCGGGTCTGGGGACTGGCGGGAGGCTGGGTCCTGCTGGAATGGCTGCGCTTCCTGGGTCCGCTCGCCTTTCCGTGGCCCTCCCTGGGCTACACGCTGCTGCCCACACCTGCCCTGCAGATCGCGGACCTGGGAGGCGTGCTGCTGGGCAGCGTCCTTGTGGCCGCCACCGCCGCCTCGCTCGTCTCCCTGCGCTGGGGCAGCCACCGGCCCCACGCGCTGCTGACCTTCACCTGGCTCGCGGCCCTGGCCTACGGCATCACGCGCCTTCCGGGCGAGGGCCCGGTGCAGCCGGTGCTGGCGCTGCGCACGACCTTCGATTCCTTCGGCCGGGCCACCCAGTACGTCTCGCCCGAGCAGCAGCTGGAAGCGCAGCGCCGCCTGAGCTCCGCCAGGACCCCCGGCGAACTGGTGATCTGGAGTGAAACCGCCCTCACAGCCAGCCGGTCGACCACCTTTTTCCCGTCCTTTCCCGCGCCCGGCATCAGCGGCCTGGGCACCCCCCAGGGCGAGATCCCCAGGCGCAACAGCGTGATCGGCATCGATGCCGCGGGGCAGCTGACCACACGCAGCGAAAAAGCCCGCCTGGTGCCCTTTGGAGAGTATTTTCCCCTCTACGGCCCGCTGCGTCCCGCCTACGGCCTGATCGAGAGGACGCTGGGCTTTGAGCTGACGCCCATTCCCGCCGCGCAGACGCTCACGCCCCTTACCCTGGGTGGCGTCGCCTACGGCGCTTACGTCTGCTACGACAGCGTGTTTCCCTGGGTGGCGCGGCAGCTGGCGAACAAGGGCGCGCGGCTGCTCGTCAACCCCAGCAACGACGGCTGGTACGACGGCTGGGGCGTGCAGCAGCACTTCATGATGGGCCGGGTGCGCGCCATCGAGACGCGGCGCTGGCTGGTCCGGAGCGTCAACGATGGCGTTGCGGGCGCGGTGGACGATCTCGGGCGGCCCGTACAGACGCTGGAGCGGGGCGAGGGAGCCGTGCACGTGCGGCCCCGGCTGCTGTCGGGGCAGACCCTGTATATGCGCCTGGGCGATCTGCCCGCCCTGCTGCTCGCGGGCGCGCTGCTCCTGTACGCCGCGCGGCTGGAACGGCGAAGTCGGTAAATCGCAAGATTTGTGGGGGTTGTCCGGACCGGGTGGCGAGGCACCGCGGTCCCAAACTGTGATACTGGCGGGCGACATGAACGTATCCACGCCCGGCGAGTCCCACCCACCCGTCACCGTGCAGCCCTGGGGCAACGCCCCAGACGGTCAGCCCCTGTTTCTCTACACGCTGGCGGGCGCTGGCGGCCTGCGGGCCGCCCTCACCAACTTTGGGGCCATCCTGGTCAGCCTGCACGCGCCGGACCGCGCCGGTGTCCCGGCCGACGTCGTGCTGGGGCACGACCGGGCCGAGCCCTACTTCGATCCGGCGACCTCGCCGTACTTCGGCGCCACCATCGGGCGCTACGGCAACCGCATCCGCGGAGGGCGCTTTACCCTGGACGGCCAGGTGCACCAGCTTGCCCTGAACAACGGCCCCAACGCCCTTCACGGCGGCCCCACCGGCTTTCACGCCCGGGTATGGGAAGGCCGGATACTCGGCGGGCCCGTTCCCGCCGTCGAATTCTCGTACCTCAGCGCGGACGGGGAAGAGGGCTACCCGGGCAACGTCGCCGCGCGCGTGACGTATACCCTCACGCAAGACGCCCTGGTCATCGACTACGCGGCCAGCACCGACGCGCCCACCGTCCTCAACCTGACCAACCACACCTACTGGAACCTGGCGGGCGGGGAACGTGACGTTCTGGACCACGAACTGACCCTGCACGCGGACCAGATCACGGCCGTGGACGAAACCCTGATTCCCACCGGTGAGCTGCGCCCGGTGGCGGGCACGCCGCTGGACTTCCGCACGGGCAGGCGCATCGGCGAGCGGGTGAACGACGAGGACGAGCAGTTGCGCTTCGCGGGGGGGTATGACCACAACTTCGTGCTGCGGGGCTCGGGGCTCCGGACGGTGGGCGAACTGTTTGATCCCACCTCCGGCCGCGTGCTGACGGTGCAGACCACCGAACCCGGCGTGCAGTTTTACTCGGGCAACTTTCTCGACGGCTCCATCGCTGGCAAGGGCGGGCAGGTGTATGGCCACCGCTGGGCCGCGTGCCTGGAAACCCAGCATTTTCCCGACTCGCCGGGCCACCCCGACTTTCCGAACGTGGTGCTGCGCCCCGGCGAGACCTTCACGTCGCGCACCGTTTACCGCTGCTCGGTGCGGGCCTGACGCCGGGGAAAATGCTGGGTGCTGGAAACGGCTTGCGCCGAATCAGAGCGCGGCGCAGTCGGCTCGGCCGACCGGCACGTGGGCCGTCGGGGTTCGCGCGTGAAGACGGTGGCCACCGCGCACGGCGTTGATAATGCATGTTATCATCGGCTATGTCTGACCTTGTACCGTACTCCGGGGACCGCCTCACCCAGGCCCGGGCCTTCGCGGGCCTGGGTGACGAGGCCCTCCGGGTCCGGGCCATCACCGCGGCGCGGGACAAGGCGTGTGCGGAGCTGTGGGCGCTGACCATGGCGTGCGTGACCAGCGACACCAGCGCGGGCGTGCGCCTCAGTCCGCACACGCTGCGCGCGTACCGCAAGGGCGTGGAAGTGCTGCTCGACCACGCGCGGGAGCACGGCTGGAACCTGCTGCGCCCGGGGCGGCGCGAGCCGGCGCTGTACGTGGCGGCGCTGACTTCTTCGGGGCTCAAGCCCGCCACGGTGCAGGCGCGGGTGGCGGCGGCCTCGGCGCTGTACCGGGCGTTGCGGTGGGCGGGGGCGACGGACGCCGATCCCTTCCGGGACGTCAAGCGGCCCAAGGACCGGACCAAAAGCATCGTCAAAAATCCGCCGTACCGCGCCGACTTCGTGCAGGCGCTTCTCGCCGAGGCCGATCCGCAGGAACGCGCGCTGCTGCTCCTGATGGCCCACGCGGGGCTGCGGATCGCTGAGGCGCTGGCGGTCGAGTGGGCGCATGTGGACCTGGGCCGCCGCCGACTGCTGGTGGCGCACGGCAAGGGGGACAAGGCGCGCGTGGTGCCGCTCAGCGCCCGGCTGCGTGAGGCGCTCGAAGCCCTCCGGGCCGAGCGTCCCCTTCCCCACTCCGGAAAGATCGTGAAATTCAGCGCGTACTCCACGGCGTACGCGCGGCTGCAAAAGCTCGCCCTGAAGTGTGGCCGGGAACATGAGTTCCGGGGTTTTCACGCGGGCCGGAAGTACGCGGGCACGCAGCTGTACGCCGCCGTGAAGGACTTCACGCGTGTGGCGGGCTTTCTCGGGCACGAGCAGGTGGACACGACGCGCCGGTATGTGGAACTCCCCGAGGACGATCTCGGCGACGCGGTGGAGGGCTTCCGCTAGGACAAACCCCTGGCGCGGGCTCAGGTGTCCAGATCTGTCTTCCGCGCCGGCGTCAAAAAGGCCACCGCACCCGGCAAGACGTTGGCGGTAAACGGCGTGGTCTCGACGTGAAGCTCGCCGTCGAACTGCAGGGGAAAGGGCTCGTCGGCATCCACGGTGACGCTCTTGGCCTCCAGGGTTTCGAGGTTGCCGCTGAACATCGGATCGCCGAGGCCGAGCTTGCCGCGGACGGAGTCAATGATGTTGGGCACCAGGCGCAGGATGTTCCCGGCCTTGATGAGCACGACCGTGAACTTACCGTCGCTGGGGCTGATATCGGAGGTGATGGGCAGGCGGTAGTTGGCCATGCCGAAGTTGGCGGCCATGACGCCGATGCCCTCGAAGGTGCGCTCCTCACCGTCGATGACGAGGTGGAAGGTGGTCTTTTTGGGATTGATCTGCCGCATCGCGCTGATGACGTAGGCGAGTTCACCGTACTTCTCCTTGAGGTCTTCGGAGTCGCGGATCATCGCGGCGTCCGCGCCGGCGCCGGCGAGCATGGCAAAGCCGCGCTTCTCGCCCTTCACCTCGATCTCCCCCAGGTCCACCCGGACGGTGTGGCCCTCCAGCAACACCCGGGCGAGTTCGCTGGGATCGCGGGACAACCCGAGGTTCTGCGCGATCAGGTTGGCCGTTCCCGCCGGGTAGGCCAGCAGCGGCACATCCTTGTAGCGCGCCGCGTAGGCGAGGCTGCTCACGGTGCCGTCTCCCCCGGCGGCGACGACGGCGTGGTGGTCTTGCACGTCACCCAGGTGTTCTTCCATCCGGGTGTCTGGCGAGAGCTCACGCTGCGTGACCTCCACCCCGAGGCTTTGCAGCAGGTCCACGAACTCCTCCAGACCGCTGTTCCCCTGACCGCTGCGGGGATTGAAGACGACCAGGACGCGCTTGCTGGTCGTCTGGGGCGGAGTGGGGGGGGCGGCGGTTTGACCCGTCATGTCGCGCTCATTAGACTGCCTGTACGGAGGCTACTGCTATGGTGCGTTTCTTCTTTGCTTCTTTACTGTTTCTCGGCGTCCTGTCGTCCTGCGCTCCCCGCCAGGGAGCGGTGGCGGGCGTCACCGTCACGCCCGTCTTGATCAAGCTCTCCGAATCCGCGCCGCGCGGGGGAACCCTGACCGTCCAGGGCCGCTTCCTGGGTGGACCCAACACGGGCCGCGTTCGGCTGGGCGCCGACCTGAACGGCACCGGCGGCTACACCTTCCCGGGCAGCGCCGTGCAGTCCTGGACCGACAGCCAGATCGTCCTCACCATTCCCGCCGACGCCCCCGTGGGCGGATCGTGGCTGTTTGTGGACGTGGGCGGCATGCAGTCCACCGGACTGCCCTACAGCGTGCGCCAGTAGAACAGTCCTCAGCGCCGATCGCTGACCGCCCACCCCCTGCTACACTTCCAGGGTTATGCCTCTGCAGCGCCCCAAGGGCACCCAGGATCACCTTCCGGACGGCAGTCCAAAGCTCTCGAGAGACGTTCAGGCCTCCGCCTTTCGACACGTACAGGAGGTGGCGCGGCGGGCGCTGGAGCGGGCGGGAGCGCAGTTTATCGGAACGCCTCTCTTTGAAGAGGCGGAGCTGGTTCAGCGCGGCGTGGGCGGCTCCACCGACATCGTTCGCAAGGAGATGTTCACGGTGTACTACTTCGGGGACCACGGCGGGTACGTGCTGCGGCCCGAGGCGACGGCGGGCGTGGTGCGGGCCTACCTGGAGGGCGGCCTCAAGCAGTTGCCCGCGCCGCTGAAGCTGTGGACGCACGGACCGATGTTCAGGGCCGAGCGGCAGCAAAAGGGCCGTTTGCGCCAGTTCCACCAGGTGGACTACGAGGTGCTGGGCAGCCCCGATCCTCTTGTGGACGCCGAAGCGGTTGCGCTGATGTGGGCGGTGGCGGTGCAGCTGGGCCTCCAACGCGGGCGGATCAAGCTCGGCTCCATCGGTGACCCGGCCGACCGGGAAGCGTACAACGGCTACCTGCGCGCGCTGTTCACCCCCCATCTGGAGCGCCTCTCGGACGACAGCAAAGACCGCCTCACGCGCAACCCGATGCGGATTCTGGATTCCAAAAGTGCCCAGGACCAGGACTTGATCGGTGAACTGGGCGTGCGGCCCATGCTCGACTTTCTGGGTGAGGACGCCAGGACGCACTTCGGGGCGGTGCAGGCCTCCCTGCGCGCGTGGGAGGTGCCGTTCGACATCGACCCCTCCATCGTGCGTGGGCTGGATTACTACCGCCGCACGGCCTGGGAGCTGCACCACGAAGGCGTAGGGGCCAAGTCGGCGCTGGGTGGGGGCGGGCGGTATGACGGCCTCGCGGCACAGCTGGGCGGACCGGAAGTGCCCGCCGTGGGCTGGGCCCTGGGCATCGAGCGGCTGCTGCTCGCGCTGGAGGATGAGGGTGTGGCCTTTCCGGAAGTGCAGGGGCCGCTGCTCTTTCTCGCCGCGATGGACGAACAGAACGTGGGGCTCGCGGCGCAGATCGGGCTCCAGGCCCGCAAGGCTGGACGGGTGGAGTTCGCCTACCGGGCGCTGAAGCCGGGAAGCGTCTTCAAGGAAGCGGACCGCCGCCGGGCCCGCCTCGCCGCCGTGATCGGCAGCGAGGAAGCCGCGCGGGGCGTGCTGAACATCAAGGATTTGAAGACGGGCGAGTCGCGGGAAGTGGCCGTCTCGGAACTTCACACTTTTTTGGAGGAGCGGGCGTGAAACGGAGCTGTTATATCGGTGAACTCGGTGAGGCCCACGTCGGGCGGACGGTCACCTTGCAGGGCTGGGCCACCCGCAGGCGGGACCTCGGCGGGCTGATCTTTATCGAACTGCGCGACCGCTCGGGCACCGTGCAGGTGGAGGTGGAGCCGGACTCGCCGGCGTTTGCCGGAGCGGACGCGGTGCGCAGCGAATATGTGCTGGAGGTGGAGGGCCGCTTCCGGCTGCGCCCGGAAGCGCAGCGCAAGGGGGGCCTGGGCGACTACGAGGTGATGGCCTCGCGCGTGGCGGTGCTGAACGCCGCGAAGACCCCACCCTTCGAACTGGACAAGGGCGACGCGGTGGCCGAGGACATTCGCCTCAAGTACCGCTACCTGGACCTGCGCCGGGCGGAGATGCAGCGAAATCTGATTCTGCGCTCAAAGGCGGTGGCGGCGGTCACGCGCTTTCTGGACGGTGAGGGCTTCCTTCAAGTGGAGACGCCGATGCTCACCAAATCCACGCCGGAAGGGGCGCGGGATTTTCTGGTGCCCAGCCGGCTGAATCCGGGTGAGTTCTACGCGTTGCCGCAGTCGCCACAGCTGTTCAAGCAACTGCTGATGATCTCCGGGATAGACCGCTACTACCAGCTCGCGCGCTGCTTCCGCGACGAGGACCTGCGCGCGGACCGGCAGCCCGACTTCACGCAGCTCGATATGGAGATGAGCTTCGTGACGCAAGAAGACGTGCTGGAGCTGCAAGAAAGGCTGTTGAGCGCCGTCTTCCGCGACGTGCTGGGCGTGGAGCTGGCCCTCCCCTTTCCGCGGCTGAGCTACCGGGAAGCGATGGACCGCTACGGCTCGGACAAGCCGGACCTGCGCTTTGGTTCCAGCTTCGTGGACGTGACGGACCTGTTCCGGGCTGGGGCGTTTCAGGCCTTTGCGGAGGCGGGGGCGGTCAAGGTGCTGGCTGCGCCAGAACTCACGCGCAGGCAGATCGACGAGTTGGAGCGGGTGGCGAAGCAAAACGGGGCGCGGGGACTGGCGTGGCTGAGGCGCGCTGGGGACGGCTTTACCGGTGGGATCAGCAAGTTCGTCCAGGAGCAGGCGGCGGCGCTGATCGGGCGGACGGGCGTGCAGGAGGGCGGCACGCTGCTGTTCGCGGCGGGCGAGTGGAAGAGGGCCGTAACGGCGCTGGGGGCCGTGCGGCTGGCGCTGCGGGACCTGTTTGATCTGGCGGCAGGTGGGCCACCGTTTCACGTGTCGTGGGTGCTGGATTTTCCCCAGCTGGAGTTCGACGAGGCGTCGGGGGCCTGGACGTACATGCACCACCCGTTTACCGCGCCGCATCCGGACGACGTTTCCCTCTTCGGTACCCCGGGGCAGGGCGAGATGCGGGCGCAGGCGTATGACCTGGTGCTGAACGGCTTCGAGGTCGGCGGCGGGTCCATCCGTATCCATGACCCAGAGGTGCAGGAAAAGATGTTCGCGGCCATCGGCTTCACGCCCGAGCAGGCCGCAGAGAAGTTCGGCTTCTTTCTCGACGCGCTCGCGTATGGCACGCCCCCCCACGGCGGAATCGCCTGGGGCTTTGACCGGCTGGTGATGGTGATGGCGGGCGCGGCGAGCATCCGCGAGGTGATCGCCTTTCCGAAGAACAACCGGGGGGCGGACCTGATGGCGCAGGCCCCCTCGCCGGTGGAGGACGCGCAGCTGGCCGAGGTGGGCGTGGCGGTGCGGGATTCGGGGGCGGTCTGAGCGGCACTCCCCCCCCCGGGGCGGCGTGAGGGTCAACTGGCCGAAGGGCCAAACCGCACGGTAAACGTGGTTCCGCGGCCGGGCTCGGTCTGCACCTCGGTGGTGCCGCCGAAGTGGCCGGTCACGATGTCGTGGATGATCGAGAGGCCGAGGCCCGTGCCCTTGCCCACATCCTTGGTGGTAAAGAGGGGATCAAAGATGCGGGTGAGCACGTGCTCCGGGATGCCCGTGCCGTTGTCCTCCACCTCCATCGCCAGGTCCCCATCGGGGGACACGAAACGCACGTCCACCCGGCGTGGACGGTCCTCCACCGCCTCGCAGGCGTGGACGGCGTTGATCACCAGGTTGGTCAGCACCTGGGTAAAGCGCCCCGGCTCGCCGCGCAGGGTCAGGGCGTGGCGCGGCGTTTCGAGGTGCAGGGCCACCTTGGCGGCGCGGGCCTCGTGCGCGAGCATGGTCAGCGTATCGCCCGCGATCTTGGCGGGATCAAATTCCTGAACGCCGCTGACGGTGTCGCGCGTGTGGCCGCGCATCTGGCGAATAAATTCCCCGATGCGCGCGGTGGTCTTGCCCGCTTCCTCCAGCGCGGTGAGGGCCTCGCGCGCGATCTCGCGGTGGTCTTCCGGCGTCACTTCGGGTTGGCCGATGGAGTCGCGGTACTCCTCGATGAGGGTCCTGGCCTCATGCAGGTAATTCATGGCGGCGGCGAGCGGCGTGTTGATCTCGTGCGCGAGGCCTGCCGTGAGCCGACCCAGGCTGGCGAGCTTCTCGGAGGACAGCAGCTGCGCCTGGCTGGCCTGGAGCCGGGCCTCGGCCTGCACGCGCTCGGTCACGTCGCGCGAGTTGACCACGATTCCCGCGATGTGGGGGTCCGCGAGCAGGTTGGTGGCGAGGGCTTCCAGGGTGTGCCACTCGCCGCTCTGGGCGCGGAAGCGGAAGGTGGGCCGGGTGGTGGCTCCGGGCCCGGCCTCGATCAGGGCCGCGAACTGCCCGCCGAGGGTGAGGTGATCGTCCTCGTGGACGAAGGCGAAGGCGTTTTGCCCCTGCATGGCGTCGGGGTCGTGGCCGAGCACCGAGGTGATGCTGGGACTCTCGTAGATGATGTTGCCGTCCACGTCGAGCACGGTGATGAGGTCCGACGCGTGCTGAACGAGCGAGCGGAACCGGCCCTCGCTGCGCTCGAGGGCGGCCTCGGCTTCTTTCCGCTCGGTGATGTCCATGCTGTTGCACACGATGCCGCGGACCGCATCGTCGTGCAGCAGATTCGAGCTGCTGACCTCCAGCCAGCGCCACGCCCCGCCGCCCGAGCGGTGTCGGTAGGTGCTCACCACCGTCTGGGCGGGGTGTTGCAGCAGCGTCGCGAAGTCCTCGCGTGCGCGGGCGAGGTCCTCGTGATGAAGCTGCTCAAACAGCGACAGGCCGATCATGGCTTCCGGCTCCACGCCGTGGACGGTGCGCGCGGCCGGGCTGATATAGGTGTAGACGCCGCGCTCATCGAGGATGCTGTAGACGTTGACGCTGTTTTGCACCAGGGAGCGGAAGCGGCCCTCCACGCGGCGCAGGTGGCGCTCGGTCCTCTTGCGCCCGGTCACGTCCTGGATGAGGGTCAGCGCGCAGGGCTCGCCGCCGAGTTCGAGGTATTCGCCCGAGACGAGGACGTCGCGCGCCTCTCCGGTGCGGGTGTGCAACACGGTTTCGCGTTCCCGCAGGTGGCCCAGGCGGCGCAGCAGCCGCTCCAGGCGCGGGCGCTGCTCGAGTTCGGCCCACAGGCGCAGCTCCCCGGTGGTGTGGCCGAGCAGGTCTTCGCGCGCGTGACCCGTCATGCGCACGAAGGCCTCGTTGACCTCCAGGATCCGCAGGTCTGCCAGGGCCGTGATCGTCATGCCGATGGGACTGGCCTGAAAGATCTGGCCGTAGCGCTGCTCCAGCCCGTGCAGGGCCTCCCGGGCGCGCTTCTGCTCGGTCACGTCGATCATCACGCCGCCGAGGGCACGCAGTTCACCGTCCTCCCGCACGGGCGTGATGATGTCCTGCAGCCAGACCCAGCGCCCCCCCTTGGCGCGCAGGCGGTATTCCAGGCGGTAGGGCCGTCCGGACGCGATGGCGCGCTCGGTTTCGCTGAGGGTGCGCCCGCGGTCGTCGGGGTGCAGCAGGTTGTCCCAGAAGCGGCTGACCGCTTGCCACTCGGCCGGCGTGTAACCCAGCAGCGCCCGGATCTTGGCCGAGACGAAGGTGTTTTGCCGGGTGACGGGATCGGCCTCCCACACGACCCCGTCGATGAGGTCGAGCAGGGCTTCGAGCTGCCGGTCCAGCGTACTCATGCCCGCGGCTCCCCAGCCTCCTGCGCGGCGCTGGGGGCCTGCACCACCCGGTTGCGCCCGGCGCGCTTGGCAGCGTAGAGGGCCGCGTCCGCGCGGGCGAGGAGGTCCGGGCCAACCTCCTCGCCCCGCCGCGTCGCCACGCCAATGCTGACCGTGACCTGCAGCCCCGCCTCTTCCCAGGGCACCCGCAGGCCCGAGACGGCCAGGCGCAGGCGCTCGGCGATGACGCCGGCCCCGGCGGCGTCGGTGTGCGGCAGCAGCACGACGAGTTCCTCGCCGCCGTAGCGCCCCGCCACGTCGGACCGGCGCAGGCCCCCCGCGAGCACCCCGCCCAGTTCGGCGAGCAGCCGGTCCCCGGCGAGGTGGCCGTAGGAGTCGTTGACCCGCTTGAAGTGATCGATGTCGAGCACCAGCACGCTGACCGGAAAGTCGTGCCGGGCGGCGAGGTGCATGGTTTCGGCGAGGCGGCCCAGCCACGCCCGCTTGTTTGCCAGGCCGGTGAGGTCGTCTACCGTGGCGAGGGAATACAGCCGGGCATTCTCGATGGCGACGGCGGCCTGGGTGGCGAACAGTTCGAGCAGGTGCAGGTCCGTCTGCGGCGAGAAGGTCGTGTCCACCAGCACCACCCCCACGGCGCGCTCGCCCACCCGGAGGGGGAGGGCCATCTGCGTGTCCCGCTGCGTCTGGCCACTCTGGGCCGCCTCACGGACGAGGTGCTGCTCGTGCCCGCTGAGGGTGCCCCAGTGGCCCGTCTCGTAGCGGCCGGTTCCCAGCCGAATGACGAATTCGCGGTCCTCGGGGGTGGCCACCAGGGCGCTGGGGACCTCCGGCGTGGGCGGGGAGAGCACGGTGGCGACCAGGGCGCTGGAAAAGCCCAGGATGCCCTGGATCTGCAGCAGGATGCCGTGCAGCAGGTCTTCGAGGGGCTGCAGGCGGTGCAGTTCGGGCGTGACGCGCAGGATGTAGTCCAGGCCGTCCCGGGAGGCGTGCAGGGCGCGCACGTGCCGGAAGGTCTTGAGGGCGGCGTCCACCCATACGAGCAGGCCCTCGGGGCCCTCGGATTTGTCGTGGTAGCCCTGGATGTCAAGCTCGCGCAGCATCTGCCGGGGCGGTTTTTCGGAGGCGTAGCCGGTCTGGAGGACGATCTGCAGCCGGGGATCAAAGGCGCGCACGTGCCGCACGACCTCCTCGCCCGTCATGCCCGGCATGAAGTAGTCGAGCAGCATGAGGTGAATGTCCCGCTCACGGCACAGCCGCAGCGCTTCACTGCCGTCCTCGGCGGCCAGGACCTCGTGCCCGTCGATCTGCAGGAGGCGGGTGACGGTGGTACGCAGGTCCGCGTCGTCGTCCACCACCAGGATGGTGTGGCCGGACGCTTGCGTCTGGGAGCGAATTCGGGCCAAGGGACAGGGTCCTCCTGCGGGCGAGGGGTAGGGGCGGGGTCGTCGTCCGGACTCTAGTGCGCGGGCCGTGACAGCTTTATGACGCACCGGCGGCCCTACCGCGCGCGGACCGTCTCCCCCACCCTCAGCGCCGGCCAGCCGGCCTGCCCACGAACGGATTCGGTGACCGGCCGGGTCGCGTGGGCCAAGGCTCCCGCCGCGTGGGTGGGCCGCCCCTACGCCCCGCCTGGTTGTGGCAAACGGGCAGGCAGGGAGACGGACGCAGCCCTGGCAGGCAGTGGGCCAGGCGTCCCGGGTCACGGTCCGGGCCCGGGGCTCTCCCCTATCCTGGGGCCGTGCATTTCGACGATCTGCCCGTGCTTCCGGCCTCGCCCGGGGTGTACCTCTTTCGCCGGGGGGGCGTGCCCATCTATATCGGCAAGGCGGTGAACCTGCGCTCGCGGGTGGCCCAGCATTTCAAGGCGGGCGGCAAGAGCGGCAAGTTCACGGCCCTCGCGGACGCGCTGGAATTCATCACGGCCCGCAATGAGGTCGAGGCCCTGGTGCTGGAGGCCAACCTCATCAAGCAGCACCGCCCGCACTACAACGTGCTGCTCAAGGACGACAAGCACTACCCCTTTCTCAAGCTGACGAACGAGGATTTCCCCATGCTGTTGATAACGCGGCGGGTCTTGAAAGACGGGGGAAGTTATTACGGGCCGTACCCCGACGCTTCCGCCGTGAGGCGGGTCAAGCACCTCGTGGACACGATGTTTCCGCTGCGCAAGAACTCGGGCTTGCCCCTGCAACGCAAGCCGCGGCCGTGCCTCAATTACCACATGGGCCGCTGCCTGGGCCCGTGCGTGGAGGCGGCGGACCCGGCCGAGTACGCGCGGGTGGTGGAAGACGTCAAGGCGCTGCTGGAGGGCCGCGCGGCCCCGGTGCTGGCCCGTTTGCGCCAGGACATGAAGGCGGCCGCGAAGGCCCAGGACTTCGAGCAGGCCGCGCGGGTGCGTGACCGGGTGGCGGCGGTGGAAAAGCTGTTCGGAACCGAGCAGCACGCCTTTGTGTCCGAGGAGACGGATCTGGATTTTCTGGGGGCGGCGCAGGCAGGCGAGTACGCCATGGTGCAGCTGTTCCGCATGCGCGGCGGACGGGTGGTGGGACGCGACAAACGCTTCCTGACGGACGCGGAGGGTGGCGGCGAGCTGGGTGAGGTGCTCGGCGCGTTTGTGCGCGACTACTACACCCAGGCCACGCACGTGCCGCCGCTGATTCTGCTGCCCGCCGAATTCGAGGACGCGCCGACGTGGAGCGCCTTTCTCAGCGAGAAGGCCGGGCGGCGGGTGGAGATGCGCACGCCCAAGCGCGGCGACAAGGCGGACCTGGTGGAAATGGCCCAGCGCAACGCCTCGGTGGGCCTGGAATCCGAACTCGCGCTGCTGGAGCGGCGGGGCGATCATCCGGGCCTGGACGCGCTGCGCGAGGTCCTCGCCCTGCCCGAGCGGCCCTGGCGCATCGAGGGCTACGACAACTCCAACCTGTTCGGAACGAATATCGTCTCGGGCATGGTCGTGTTCGAGGGGGGACGGGCGCGGCGCGGGGAGCACCGGCGCTTCAAGGTGCGCGGGCTGGAAAATCCGGACGACTACCTGGCGATGCGGCAGACGGTGACGCGGCGCTTCACGGGCAGCTTGAGTGACAAGCTGCCGCTGCCGGACCTGCTGCTGATTGACGGCGGGCGGGGACAGGTGAACGCCGCGTTGGACGCCCTGAAGGCCGCGGGCGTGCAGGTGCCGGTGGTGGGCCTCGCCAAGCGCGAGGAGCGGATCATCCTGCCCGCAAGGTACGGAGCGCAGTGGTGGCTGGCGTCGGGCACGGAGGTGGGGGTGGACCGCGAGCTCTTGCTGCCGCACACCCACCCGGCGTTGCGGATGCTGATCGGTGTGCGCGACGAGGTGCACCAATACGCGGTGAGCTACCACCGCAAACTGCGCGGTGAGGGAATGCTCAGCAGCGTGTTCGACGACCTTCCGGGCATCGGGCAAAAGCGCCGGGACGCCCTGCTGGAGCATTTCACGTCCCTTGAAGAGCTCGCGGCCGCGACCCCGGAGCAGATCGCGCAGGTGCCGGGGATGAACCTGCGGGCCGCGCAGAGCGTGAAGGCGTATCTGGCGCAGCGGGCTGGGAGGGTTGCGCCGGCGTAAGGGCCGCGGGCAGGCGGGAACGGCGGCGGGAAATCACTGTCTGTGTCCTGCTGGAGGAGGGTGGCCCCAGGCGTCAGGAGTGGTTGTATATATTTTTAGCCAACCAACAGAAACGCCCCCTCAGCGTTGGAGGGGGCGCGGCGCAGTGAAGTGGGCGGGCGTCATGCGGGCTGGACCGGGGGAGCGAGGTGCAAAGCGCTGAGGAGGGTCCGAAGGAGGCGGCTCCCGGTCGGCTTGGCGGCGCGGCCCACTGCTCTGGCCTCGCGTTCGCGCTGGGCCTCGGTGCGCAGTTGCCGGGCGCGTTCGGCACCGTGGCTGGGTTGAAGGGTCAACATGGGCTTTCCTTTCGGCCCGGAGCAACCGCTCTCCGGGGCGGTGCCTATGGTGCGCTCTTCTCGCCCGCTCCGGCATCGGCGGGGTGGCGCAGGGCGCAGTGGGCCGAATGGCTCAGGCGGGCTTCCTCAACGTTTTCCCGGTATGGCTGGGGTGGGCCCGCGCCCTACAGTGGGGAGATGCGCCGTGACCTTCCCGCCCTGCTTGCGCGTCACTGGACGCAGCTCGCGCTGCTGCTGCTGGGGGTGCTGGCTCCGCTGCTGCTGGTGGCGGACCTGACGGAGGACGTGTTTCGGGGAGGGGGCTTTCCCTGGGATCAGGGGCTGCTGAACTGGTACGCCGCGCACCGCACGCCGGGCCTGACGGCGGCCGCGCGGGCCCTCGCCCTGATCGGCGGCGTGCGGGTGCTGCCCCTGGTCACGGCGGCCATCGGGCTGGCGCTGTACCGCTTCGGTACCCGGGCGCACACCTGGTTTCTGGTGGCGGCGGTGGGCGGGGCCACGCTGCTGAACGTGCTGGCCAAACTCGTGTTTCAGCGGCCCCGCCCGGACCAGTTGCTGGCGGTGCTGGCCGAACCCGGCTACTCGTTTCCCAGCGGCCACGCGATGGCGAACATGGCGCTGGGGGTGGCGGTGGCGCTGATCTTTTCGCGCTCGCGCTCGTGGCCGCTGGCGGTGCTGGGGGTGCTGTGGGGCCTCGCGGTGGGCATCAGCCGCAACTACCTCGGCGTGCATTACCCCACCGACGTGCTGGCGGGCTTCGCCACCTCTACCGCCTGGGTCACGGGCCTGTACCTGATCCTGTCGCGGCGCTGGCGGCGGCTGAAAAAGACGCCGCAAGTCACCGCGCCGCCCGGCGAGCTGGACCACGACGGCCGGGGCGTGACGGGTGCCTGAGGGGCGCGTCCGGTCGCTGCAGGCCGGGGACTTGGCAACTGTGGCGGCGGTGGCCTACGAGACGGGGTTTTTCGGTGAATCGGCCGCGCGCTACTTTCCGGACACGGCGTTGTTTGGCGAGCTGTGGGCGCGGGCGTACTTTCTGGAGGAGCTCAACGGACCCCTGGGCTTTGCCGCCGAGGCCGGGGGACAGTTCCTGGGCTACATCATCGGCACGGCCGACATGGACGCATACCGCCGGCGGTTTGTGCAGGTGCTCGGAAGGGTGGCGTGGGGCGCGCTGCGGGGCGCGTACCCGCAGCTGGTGGGCTGCTTGCCTTATCTCACGCGGGCGGCGCGCTATCCGGGTCCGCACGCGCCCGAGGAGGCGTATCCGGCGCACCTGCACCTCAACCTGCGCCCGGAAGCGAGGGGGCTGGGGCTGGGGGGGGCGCTGCTGGACGCGTACCTCGAAGCGCTGCGCGTCCGGGGAGCGGCGGGGGTGCAACTGTCCACCACGACGGAGAATACGGCGGCCGTCGCCCTGTATGAGCGGCGGGGCCTGCGGGTGTGGGCAGCGAGGAAGACGCCGCTCTGGCGGCCCTGGCTGGGGCGGGACGCGACGCACATCGTGATGGTCCGGACGCTACCGGGGGGGAGCTGAGCCGCGCCCACGGCCGCGCTCGGGGACCGGCTGGGCGGTCAGCAACTCGTTCTCACGGACGAAGGCTTCCAGGAAGCGGGCCATCACGTTCATCTGCGAGCGGTGTTCGCGCAGGGCGGCGAGCTTGGTGTCCTCCTGCACGGCGGTGAGGTCCACCCGCTGCCACGCCAGGCCCTTGCCGCGCGGTGAGATCAGCAGGGGAAAGTGGGGGTGCAGGCCCTTGGGCAGCGGGTACTCCAGGCCGCCGTGAACGATCCAGAAGCGCAGCTTGAGCTCCTCGCCCCGCGCCGCGAGCAGCCGGGTGATGAAGTAGCTTGCGGCGCGGTGGTCCTGGTGGGCGTCCTGCACGCTGGGCGCGAGCACCACGTCGGGCCGCACCCGGTCGAGCACCCGCGTGAGGTCGCGCTCCACGCTGCGCCCCGTGTAGGGCGCGCCGGGCGAGAGGGCCTCGCGGTAGGGTACCCGGATCTGGCCGGTGTAGCGCGAGGGGTAGGGCTGCGCGTAGTGCTCCAGAAAGAGGCGCATCAGGCCGCCGTCGGGATAACCCAGAAAGATCAGGTGGTCTCGCGGCACGCCGAGCCGGGCCGCCGCGCGGGTGGCCTCCCCGATGCGGCGCTCGCCGAGCCCGGTCAGCTTGTCGCGCGCGGGCCGGGGAGCGCGGTCAAGCAGCACGGCGTCGAGCTCAAAGCCGTCGCCGCTGGTGAGCCACACCACCCACACCTCGGCCCCCGCCGCCCGCGCCTGCTGCATACTCCCGGCGCAGCAGAGCGTCTCGTCGTCGGGGTGGGGCGAGACGACCAGCACCCGCTCGCCGGGGCGATACGGCGGGGCCGGGGGCAGGGCGGCCACCGCGCCGGCGGCCCGGGGGTAAAACAGCCGCAGCACGCCCGTGGTGTTGATGATCAGCGCCGACGCGAGCAGCAGGGCCGAGATCAAGGCGGGCAGGCGCAACCGGGCAGGCACGGGAGGAGTGTACGCCCCGGCCGGTCAGTGCGCCGCCACACGTTCACCAAGGCCGAAGGCGGCGTGGACGCTGCGGGTGGCCCCCTCCACCTGGGCGTCTTCCACCGCCACCGAGATGTTGAGCTCGGAAGAGCCCTGGCTGATCATCAGGATGTTCACGTCCTCTCTGGCCAGCGCCCCGAACAGACGGGCCGCGACGCCCTTCTGGCCGCGCATGCCCGCGCCCACGATGGCGAGGACCGCCACACCGGGCTGCTCCTCGATGTTCAGCTCGCCCGTCACCGCGCGCCGCAGGGCGGCGAGGGTGCGTGGGGCTTCGCTGCCCTGCACCGCCAGCGAGACGTTGCTCATGGAGGAGCTCTGCGAGACCATCAGCAGGGTGATGTTCTCGCGGGCGATGGCGTCGAAGAGGCTGGCGACGACTTCGGGGACCCCGAGGACGCCCGCGCCCGTCACGTTGATGAGCGACACGTGGCGGATGGCGGTGACGGCCTTGACCGGGTGCCCCGCGTCGTTGTGCGGCGCTTCCTGCACCAGGGTGCCGGGAAAGTCGGGATCGGCCGCGCTCTTGACGCGCAGGGGAATGCCCCCCTCGCGCAGGGGCGTCACCGCGAGGGGGTGCAGGACCTTGGCGCCGAAGTAGGCGAGCTCCATCACCTCGCCGTAGCTCAAGACCTCGATGTTGCGGGCGTCGCCCACCACCCGGGGATCGGCGCTCATCACGCCGTCCACGTCCTTCCAGGCCCACACCTCGTCGGCCACCAGCGCCTTGCCGACGATGGTGGCGGAAAAGTCGGTGCCGCCGCGCCCGAGCGTCGTGATGGCCCCGTCCTCGTTCTCGCCCATGAAGCCCGCCACCACCGGCGTGACCCCAGCCGAGAGCAGGCCGCCGAGGCGGTCACGGATGCGCGCGTAGCTGCCCGGAAGGGGCCGGGCGTTGCCGAAGTGCGCGTCGGTCATGATGCCCGCCTGCCCACCGGTGAGGTGGTGGGCGCGCCATCCGCCCTGCTCCAGCGCCAGGGACATCAGCGGGGCGGAGAGGCGCTCGCCGAAGGCCACGATCAGGTCCCGACTCCTCGGGGTCAACTCGCGCAAAAGGTACACGCCGTACACTGCCTGGCGCAGGGTCTCGTGAAGTTCGCGGATCTCGCGCACCGTGGCCGAGTCGGGGGCCGCCCCAAGTTCCTGCGCCGCCGCGAAGTGGCGGGTGCGCATGGCGGCGATGTCGTCGTTGGCCGAGGCGATGTCGCCCTTCTGGGCCGCGTCGGCCAGGCGCAGCAGCCCGTTGGTCACGCCCGCCATCGCGGAGACGACGACCACCACCTTCGCGCCCTCACGCACGGAGCGGGCCGCGAGGGAGGCGCTGTGCCGGATCGCCTGCGCGTCTTGCATGTTGGTGCCGCCAAACTTCATCACGAGGAGCGAGTACGCCATGACCCGCAGTATGACGCCCGCCCACCGGGAGGGGCAGGCGGGCCGTCTGAGCAAGGGCTCAGCGTTCCGGCACCGTGATCTCCGGCGCTGCGGCCCAGCAGGCGAATCTGCCCGCCGTGGATGTGGCCGATCAGGAGGGCGAGCAACACGGTGTGGTGGGCGGGGTGGTCCCAGCCTTTCCGCGAAGGAGGCCGCTCCTCGCTGTACACGGCGTTGCCGAGGCTGTAGACAGGACGTGTGCCCAGAGACAGGCGCACTTCCGGGACCGTCATGGTCTGCCCGGTTCGTCTCAGGAGGGAGCGGTAGACGAACAGGACGCGGGGGCAATGGAGGCGCTCCCGTTCGCGCAGCACCCGGCCGAAATCGGCGTGGTTGGCGGTGGGGTCCCGCGCCACAAACGCGGCGCCGGGCGACAGCCGGTTGACGAATGTGCTGGGCCGCGCCGCAGGTGGGGAGCGCGCACCCCCAGGATTTCGCGGACCACCCCGGCGAGGCGACAGGCCTTCACGGCCCGTGGCCGTGCGCCTCGCCACGCTCCGCGTGGGTGGGTGGAGGCGTGGTGCCCAGCGTGGCCGTGACCCCCAGCACCGCGAGGAGCAGCAGCGCCTCGGCGGCGAGGCGGGGGCGGGCCGGCAGGCCACGGGCAAAGGCGCGGCGCACGGGCAGGGCAGCGAGCAGCGCGAACGTGAAGAAGCCAAGCTTGAGCAGCAGCGTCCGGCCGTAGGGATCCCCCGTCAGCCCGCCCAACGCGCCGCGGTGCTCCACGGTCAGGGCCGCGCCGCTGTAGACGAGCAGCGAGACGCACACCAGGGCCACGGGCGTAAAGCGCCGCGCGAGGTCCCCGGTGGGCAAAGGATGCAGCAGCAGGGCCGTGACGCCTCCCAGCCAGACGGTCATCGCCCCCGCGTGCAGGGCGGTCAGCAGGCGCGCCGTCACGCCGTGCGTCGCGCCGTGCCCCGCCCCCGCCTCACCCCACAGCAGCAGCGCGGCGGCGAGGGCAAAAAGCGGCGCGGGCCAGGCGGACAGCTCGGTGGCGAGCACGAGGGCCGCGCCCATCAGGCGGGTCAGGGCGGCGCGGCCGGGCACGGTGCCGGTGAGGTACGCCGCCGCGTCATCCAGCGTCAGGAAGCCCAGATCCCGCAGGGTCGAGCCCACCTCCAGCGCGGTGCCCAGCAGCAGCAGGCCAAAGCCCACGGCAAGCAGGTGGTGGCCCGGGTGCCCGGGCGTCAGGGCGCGGCGGCTCCAGGCTCCGCCGACGAGCAGCAGGGCCCCGAGCAGCGTCAGCAGGTGCGCGGCGGCGAGGGCAGGCAGCATCAGCGCACGGTAAAGGTGGTGTGGCCGGTGACGGGGTGCCCGTCGTCGGAGAGCACGCGCCACGCCACGAGGTAAGCACCGGGCTTCAGGTGAGGCCGCAGGGGCAGGCCCAGGCGGGCCGCCACGCCGCTCAAGCGGGGAGCGGTGTCCGCGCGCACGGCCCCGTCGTCCTTGCGGGCGAGGGCATCGGCGGCGGCCCTGTCGGGCGTTGTCCCCGTGGGGAGCGGCACCACCTTGAAGGTGGAAAACCGCAGTTCGGTGGGTTCAGAGAAGCGGAGGACGACGGTCTTTGGGGCCGCAACAGTGTGGCCCGGAGCAGGGCTCTGCATCCTGACCTCGGTGTGCGCGAGGGCTGTGCCCAGGGTCAGGGCGGCGAGCAGGGGAAAGAAAAAACGCATGGACACCTCGCTGGAGAGGGGAGGCTTCCCCTCCCCCGTTGAATGGGAGCGGTCAGACCCTCACTTGATCGCCGTCTTGCTCGCGGGCGCGTCGGGGCTCGTGTCGCCCCACGCCACCACCGAGCCGTCCGCGTAGGTCTGGTCGACCTTCCAGCTCACGGGACCAGGCTGGGCCGGATTGCGCGCCTGAAAGAAGAAGCGGGCGTACTCCTGCGGAGCGATGCGGCCCTTCCAGCTCACTTCGGTAATCAATCCGTCGCCGTTTATCTTCAGGCTGCGGACGAAGCCGGGCAGCACCTGAAAGCGGGTCACGGTCATCCCCGCCGGAACCACGGGCCGCACGCCCGTGGTGGCGACGTTCTTCTCGGTGGGCACCTGCAGGCGGTACGTCTCGCTCGTTGCGGCGGTGGATTCGGTGAGGCCCGCCTCCGTACGCACGACGGCGTGGGCAGCGGCGAGGGACAGCAGGGTGAGCAGCAGGGTGGAGATGACGCGCTTGAACATGAAGGTTCCAGAGGGTGAGGCGAGCAGGCGCGCAGCGGACCACCACGAGGACGACTCTCGGGAGCGCGCGCGCGCGCGTCCTGCGGCGATGGGAAAGGAGAAGAGCCGCGCCTCAGGGCAAGCCGTGAGGCAGGCTTCTGGCCCGCTGCTTGCGGGGGGGCGCGGGCGTTCAGCAGAAGCAGGCGGGTCTGAGGCGCGCGGGGGTGCAGGCGAACGGCAGCGGTGAACTGCCGGGCGAGCGGAGGCAGCGCGGGGGCACGCCCGGGCCCAGCGGCAAACGCGCCCGTCAGGCAAAAGAGGCAGTGTGCCTCATGGCTGGCAGGATGGTGGGGCGGCGCATGGCGGTGATCGACCACGCCCACCGCCGGCGGCGCAGCTGCCACATTCCGGAGCGGGTACGCGAAGGCCGCCAACACCGCCAGCAGCGCGGCGAGGGCGCGTGCGTACCCGCGGGGGCGGCGAAGGGTCACGGCGCACTCTAGAGCGCCGGACGGGGACGGTTGTCCAGTTCACCCGGCCTGAAGGGTTGGTGTGTTCTGGACACCACGCCCTGCAGTCCGGGAAACGTGGGTTACACTCGGTCACGCGTGGGCCTGTCTCCCCCGGGTGGGAGGGGACCCCACAGAAATTCGCGCTGTTCCTGGAGGAGACCACATGAAAGTAGGCATCAACGGCTTCGGCCGCATCGGGCGTCTGGTGTTCCGCATTCTCGTCGCGCGGGGCGTGGACGTGGTGGCGATCAACGACCTGACCGACAACAAGACGCTGGCGACCCTCCTGAAGTACGACTCCACCGCCGGACGTTTCGACGGCACCGTTGAGTACGACGAGTCGAGCCTGACCGTGAACGGCAAGCAGATCCACGCGCTCGCCGAGCGCGACCCGGCCGCGATCAAGTGGGGTGAGCTCGGCGCGGACATCGTGATCGAGTCCACCGGCATCTTCACCAGCCGCGATGGAGCCAGCAAGCACCTGCAGGGCGGCGCGAAGAAGGTCATCATCACCGCGCCCGCCAAGAACGAGGACATCTCCATCGTGCTGGGCGTCAACGAGGAGCAGTACGACGCGGCCGCGCACCACATCATCTCCAACGCGAGCTGCACCACCAACTCCCTCGGCGCGCCCATGAAGCTGCTGGACGAGGCGTTTGGCATCGAGAAGGCGATTATGACCACGGTGCACTCCTACACCAACGACCAGCGTGTGCTGGACCTGCCGCACTCGGACCTGCGCCGCGCGCGCGCCGCCGCCGTGAACATCATCCCCACCTCCACCGGCGCGGCCAAGGCCGTGTCACAGGTGTACCCCGCGCTGAAGGGCAAGTTCGACGGCACCTCGCTGCGCGTACCCACACCCGTCGGATCCATCAGCGACGTGACCGTGATCCTGGGACGCGACGTGACGGCGCAGGAAGTGAATGCCGTGTTCAAGCAGGCCGCCGAGGGCAGCCACAAGGGCATCATCTCCTACACCGAAGACCCCATCGTGCTGCAGGACATCGTGGGCGATCCGCACTCCGCGATCATCGACGGCGGCCTGACGATGGCGATGGGCAGCCTGGTCAAGTTCTTCTCGTGGTACGACAACGAGTGGGGCTACAGCAACCGGATCGCGGACCTGGTGCAACTGGTTCAGGCGAAGGGCGCTTAAAGGGCTTAGGGGTGAGGGGTTAGGTCTTAGGAACACCCTAAAACCTAACCCCTGATTCCTGACGCCTCATCAAGGAGAAGACATGCAAACCCTCGACTCTTTAAATGTCGCTGGAAAGCGCGTCCTTGTGCGCGTGGATTACAACGTGCCCGTACGCGAAGGCGTGGTGCAGGACCAGACGCGCGTTACGGCGAGCCTGCCCACCCTGCGGCGACTGCTGGACGCGGGCGCGTCCGTGGTGCTGATGAGTCACTTCGGGCGGCCCAAGAACGGGCCCGAGGAGAAGTACTCCCTGCGCCCGGTGGCGGACGTGCTTGAAAAGGTGTTGGAGCGGCCCGTGACGTTCATCGGCTCGCTGCCGGGCAGTGAGGCCACGTTGGAAGCGGTGCATGCCCTGAAGCCCGGTGAGGTGGCGCTGCTGGAAAACGTGCGCTTCGAAGCGGGTGAGGAGAAAAACGACCCCGAACTGGGCGCGAAGCTCGCGCGTCTGGGCGACGCCTTCGTGCTGGACGCCTTCGGCAGCGCCCACCGGGCCCACGCTTCAGTGAGCGGGGTGGCGGCAGGGTTGCCCCACGCGGCGGGCGCGCTGCTGCAGACGGAAGTGGACGCCCTCTCGCGGCTGCTCACGGAACCGGCGCGGCCCTACGTGGTCATCATCGGCGGAGCAAAGGTCAGCGATAAGATCAAGGTGATCGAGAACCTGCTGCCCCGCGTGGACCGCATGCTGATCGGCGGCGGGATGGCCTACACCTTTATCAAGGCGCGTGGCGGCCGAATAGGTGAATCCATCCACGAGGACGACCAACTGGGCCTCGCGCGGCGGCTGCTTGACGAGTACGGCGACAAGCTGATGCTTCCCACGGACGTGGTGGCGGCGGACAGCTTCGCTGCCGCCGCCCAGACCCGGGTGGTGCCCAGCGACGCCATTCCCGACGGCTGGCAGGGTCTGGACGCGGGACCCGAGACGGTAAAGGCGTACACCACGGCCCTGCAGGGCGCAAAGACGGTCTTCTGGAACGGCCCGCTGGGCGTGTTTGAGTTCCCGGCCTTTGCGGGCGGCACGAACGCGATTGCGAAGGCGGTGGCCGAGCTCGGCGGAGGCGCGTACACCGTAATCGGCGGCGGCGACTCGGTGAGCGCGATCAACCAGAGTGGTCAGGCGGAGCGCGTGAGCCACATCAGCACCGGCGGCGGCGCGAGCCTGGAACTGCTTGAAGGCCGCGCGCTGCCCGGCGTGGAAGCGATGAAGTAAAGAGGGATGGGGCGCTGGAAGTTCGGTTTTAAAGTGTTCCCAGCGCCCAAAACCCAACGCCTCAACCCAGTCCAAGGAGAACCATGACCAAACCCAGAACCCTGCTCGCCCTCAACTGGAAGATGAACAAGGCGCCCACCGAGGCGCGCGCCTGGGCGCGGGAACTCGCGCAGGGCTATGAGCGCGCTCCTGTGGAACTCGCCGTGATGGCCCCCTTCACGGCCCTGTACGGCCTCAAGGAAACGCTGCCCGGCGGCGTGGATGTGGGCGCGCAGGACGTGTCCGCGCACGAATCCGGAGCCTACACGGGCGAGATCAGCGCGGCCATGCTGCGCGACGTTCACGTCACCTATGCGGTGGTGGGCCACTCCGAGCGCCGTGAGTACCACGGCGAAACGGACGCCGTGGTGGCGGCCAAGGCGCGGCGGGCGCAGGCGCACGGGCTGACCCCCATCGTGTGCGTGGGTGAGGGCCTCGACGTACGCGAGCGCGGCGAGCACGTGGCCTACACCCTCGCGCAGCTGCGCGGCAGCCTGGAAGGCGTGGCCGAGAACGTGGTGATCGCCTACGAACCCGTTTGGGCCATCGGCACGGGCAAAACGGCCACGGCCGACGACGCCGAGGAACTGGCCGCAGCCATTCGGGAGGCGCTGCGCGAACCCTACGGTGCTCTGGCAGACAGCATTCGCGTGCTGTACGGCGGAAGCGTGAAGCCGGACAACATCGCTTCGATCTGCGCCCAGCCCAACGTCAACGGGGCCCTCGTGGGCGGCGCGAGCCTCAAAGTGGCGGACGTGCTCGCGATGAACGCAGCGCTGAAGTAAGCGGCGAGAGGCCCTTCCCCGTTCTGAGCAGACGGGGATATTTTTATTTTGTGAAACACTTTGTTTGCTATAATATTTGTGAATTTATTATTAAAGCCTGGCAGGAATGCCGGTCCTGCTTCCCTTGCTGCTGAACCAGACGGCAGGGTTGAGGCTGCGGGCATGCGGAGCGGCGAACGGCGGGGGGCATGGGCCCATTCCGGTGGAAGAAACATTGGCCTTTTACGGCCGCAAGTCGGAGGACACCGTCGCGCAACTGCGGGCGCCGGCAGAGGCTTCTTCGGCGCCGCAATTTTCTTTTCTCCTTTGTCCACCCCAGCACACCCGCTCGGCCGGGTACGGCTCCGTGGCCTTTCGGGAGCGGTACGCAACTTCAACCCGTTTGGAACGCGGCCCTTCGCCTGAACTTCGGCGGGCCGACGCTGCTCATCGGTCCCTTTCTGGCCTCCCGCCACAGCCTGCCTTCCTTTGGGGGCAACGGCCCCAAGCCCACGGTGGACCTGCCGGTGCCGGAGGTGCTTGCGGACGTGGACCTCACGGTGGTCTTGCACCTGCATCCCGATCATTTGGGGCGCGAGCCCTGTTACGGCGCGCCGCACGCCCGGCCAGCACGGCGGAGCGATACTGGAGCGAATGGGCGCAGTACCGGGCTTCGCCTTTCGGGTGGAGGCGAGCCGACGGTGTACTGGGCGGGCGGCACCATCTGTATTCGGGCGGGGCGGGCGCTGGGCGGAAACCCGATGATCATGGACGCCCAACGCCCGCTGGAGGCCTGCGCGCCTCTGTCTGGAGGCGGTGGTGACGTACCCCCAGGCGCTCGACCACCGCACTGTGGCTCAGAAGGCGCTGCGGGCGGCGGATGCGGTGGGGATTTCACGTGAACGCCTGCGGATTTCGGCGAACGGCGAGACGGTCACGCTCGAGGGGAGGCTTGGCACGTGCCCGTATACTTCCGCTTATGGTTTCTGTTTCCATCCGTGACCTTCAGGGGCACGTCGGCGAGACAGTCACGCTGAGCGCGTGGCTGACGGACAAGAGCGGCAAGGGCAAGATTCAGTTTCTCAAGCTGCGTGACGGCAGCGGGTATGTGCAGGCGACCGTCTTCAAGGGCGACGTGTCAGAGGACGTGTTTGAGGCGGCGAGGCGGCTCTCGCAGGAGCAGGCGGTCACCGTCACGGGCGAGGTCCGGACGGACGAGCGTGCGCCCGGGGGAGTGGAACTCAGCGTCCGGGCGCTCGTGCCAGTGGGCGAGAACCACGGCGAATACCCCATCACCCCGAAGGAACACGGCACCGAGTTTCTGCTGGACCAGCGCCACCTGTGGCTGCGGCACCGCCGTCCATGGGCCGTGTTGCGGGTGCGGGACTGCGTGCAGCGCGCTGTGGTGGACTTCTTTCACGGCGAGGGCTTTGTCCGCTTCGACTCGCCCTTCTTCACGCCAAACGCGGCGGAGGGCACCACCGAACTCTTCGAGATTGACCTCTTCGGCGAGGACAAGGCGTACCTTTCGCAAACGGGGCAGCTGCACGCGGAGGCGGGCGCGCTCGCGTTCGGCAAGGTCTACACCTTCGGGCCGACCTTTCGTGCCGAGAAGAGCAAGACGCGGCGGCACCTGCTTGAATTCTGGATGATCGAGCCCGAAGTCGCGCCGAGCGATCACGTGGAGAACATGAACTTGCAGGAGCGCTTCGTCTCGTTCCTCGTGCGCCGGGTGCTGGAGGAGTGCGCCGCTGAGCTGGAGCTGCTGGGGCGCGACGTGGAGAAGCTCCGCGGAGCTGCCGAGGGCAACTATCCGCGCGTGACGTACACCGAGGCGCTGGCGATCGTGCGCGCCCACATCGAGTCGGGCGATCTGCCCACGAACGTGCAGCCAGACGTGCAGCCCGTGGAATGGGGCGACGACCTCGGTGCGCCGCACGAGACGATCCTGGGGCACCACTTTGACCGCCCTGTCATCATCGAGCGCTATCCGGCGGCCATCAAGGCGTTCTACATGCAGCCGGACCCCGAAGACCCCCGCCTCGCGCTATGCGACGACATGATCGCCCCCGAAGGCTACGGCGAGGTTATCGGTGGCTCACAGCGCATCCACGACTATGACCTGCTGAAGTCGCGGATCGAACACGAGGGCCTGCCGCTGGAAGCCTTCGAGTGGTACCTGGACCTGCGCCGCTACGGCAGCGTGCCTCACGCGGGCTTCGGTATGGGTCTGGAGCGTGTCGTGGCCTGGATCACCGGCACAGAACACGTGCGCGAGGCCATTCCCTTTGCCCGGATGCTGACGCGAATGAGACCCTGAGTACCGGCTTGGGGGCACGTGCGAAAGCGACGGGAATACAACGCTTGTGAAACGGTTGTCTCATGACTCCCCTTGTGCTTAGAAAAGCAAACTGAGTCTCATCGGTTCGCCCAGCTGCCGGTTCGGCCTTCGGAACAGGGCGTGCTGGCGCCATCTGCGCTACAGTGACGGCATGATCGCGTACTGCGAGGTGAGCGCGTTCACCGACACGCCCGGACACGGCAATCAGGCGGGCGTGGTGCTGGACGCGGAGGCGCTGTCCGAAGAGCAGATGCAGGCCCTGGCGACATTCTTGGGAACGCCGGAAACGGTCTTCGTGACCCGGCTGGCCGATGGGCAGGCGCGGGTGCGCTATTTCACCCCCACCCAGGAGATCGAGTTCTGCGGGCACGCGACGGTGGCGCTGGGGTTGCGGTTGGCGCAGGAGGGGCGCTGGACCGGGGAGGAACTCGTGCTGGAGACGCTGGTGGGCCGCATTCCCCTGTCGCTGGAGCTGGGAACCGAAGGCCCCGAGCGTGTCTGGATGGAGCAGCGTGCGCTGGAAAGCCGCCCGGTGGCGCGGGAACTGCGTCGGCAGCTGGCCGACGCCCTGGGGCTGGACGAACGGATGATTCACCGGGGGCTGCCCCTGGCCTCAGCGAGTACGGGCCTGTGGAGCGTGTTCGTGCCGCTGCTGGACGCGGTGATTCTGGACGCGCTGGAGCCGGACCTGACGCGCATTCACGCGCTGTCTGACGTACTGGGCGTGACAAGCGTATACACGTACGCGCCGGTGGGTGTTAACCGCTTCGCTGCGCGGGACTTTGCCCCCGCCGTGGGGATTCCCGAAGACCCGGTGACGGGGAGCGCCGCCGGTGCCCTGATCTCCCTGCTGGCGCGTGAGGGGCGGTTGCCCCTGCGGGGCGAACGGGCGTCCGGCGTGGTGTACCAGGGCCACGCGCTCGGCACACCGGGTGAGGTCGAGGTGACGGTAACCCTGAATGGGCCAACCCCCGGGCAGGTGCGGGTGGGGGGACGGGCCGTGCTGAACCGCGAAGGCATCTGGACTTCGGCAGGGGCGGGGCCAGCCGGCCGCATGGGAACCTTGAAAGGGTAGAGGGTGGGCGACGCGGGGGGCGTGATCCTCCGCTTCACGCCTGGAGTATCCCAGTCTTGTATTGTATATATTCGCATCTTTCTTCGTCTCATCCACGCAGCCCCTGGGCCTTCCCTTGCCCGCCGCCGTACACTGCCCCGCATGCAGGAGGCGCTGTGCTGGGACTGATTTGTGTGGATGTCGACGGAACGCTGGTGGGCACGGGCAACGTGGTTCGGGAGGACGTGTGGGCGGCGCTCGCAGAGGCGCGGAGCCGGGGGGTACGCGTGGCGCTGTGTTCGGGGCGGCCAGCGCTGGGCAACGCGCTCGGCTATGCCCGCCGGCTGGACCCGGACGGGTGGCACGTCTTTCAGAATGGAGCGTCGGTGGTGAATGTGGGCACGGGCGAGAGTCTGTCCGAGGCGTTGCCCGAAGAGGCCCTCACGCTGCTGCTGGACCGGGCAGCGCACAAGGGGCGGCTGCTGGAGGTGTACACCGACACGGAATACGCGGTCACGCAGCCGGGAGAGTACGCGCGGCGGCACGCTGAGCTGCTGGGTCTTCCCTATCAGCCGAGGTCGCCCGACTCGCTGACAGGCACACGGGTGCGGGCCCAGTGGGTGGTGCCGCAGGCGGAGTCGCCAGTGGTTCAGGCCGAGCCTCACCCGGGGCTGGACCTGCATCCTGCAGGGAGCCCGGTGATGCCGGACGTGATGTTTATCAGCGTAACGCGCGCCGGGGTGAGCAAGGGCAGCGCGGTGACGCGGGTGGCGGCAGCCTATGGCGTGCTTCTGGAAAACGTGATGATGGTGGGCGACGGCCACAACGACGTGACGGCGATGGCCGTTGTGGGGCACCCCGTGGCGATGGGCAACGCGGACGCCGAGGCGCGGGCGGCGGCCCGGCATTTCGTCGGCCATGTGGATGAGGGTGGGCTCGCGGAGGCGGTGCGGCTGGCCCTCTCGCTGGAGGCGGGTACACTGCCGGCATGCATTCAGTGAATGGAGGGCAACTTGCCCAGCTGCGTGAGGCCTACCCGACGGCAGAAGTGACGGCCGAGCGGTTTCGGGAGGAGCTGCGGGCCTTCGGAGAGACGGCCCGGGCGGCCGTCACCCACTGGCACACGCGATTGCCAGAGCGCGAGTGGTCCCCCGCGCAGGAAACCGAGCACGTGATCCGGGTAAACGAGAACACCGGACGACTGGTCCAGTTGCTGCTGTCGGACCGGGAACTGCGCGCCGGTCCCGAACAGCGCGGTGTGATGAAAGACGGCAAGCGGCAGGCCCCGCCCGGAACGGAACCTGGAGCTGGAGAGGAGTTCGGGCCGCTGCTGGAGCGGCACGCGCAGGCCGGAGAGGTATTGTCAGCGTTGCAGCCGGAGGCGAATCCTGCCCGCACCTATTTTCATCCCTTCCTGGGGCAACTTGACGGACTGGACTGGATGCGTATGACCACCTGGCATATGGCTGCACATCGCCGGGCGCTGCGGCGGGGGCTGGAGCAGCTGGCGGCGGAGAGCAAGACTTCCTAAGCGGCGCCGAGGGAACCGGGTTGATAGGCTGGTGACCTGATGGTTGCCTGCCTTTGCCCTGTCTCCTTTTCCTACCGCCCCTCTCCCGCGCCTGGGGTCTCGCGATGAGTGGCGGCCTGGTGGCGCTGCTCGACGACGTGGCGGCCATCGCCAAGCTGGCGGCCGCGTCGGTGGACGACATCGGCGCGGCGGCGGGCAAGGCGGGGATCAAGGCCATCGGCGTGGTGGTGGACGACACCGCCGTCACGCCCAGGTATGTGGCCGGATTTGCGCCAGAGCGTGAACTGCACATCATCTGGCGGATTGCGCGCGGTTCGCTGCGCAACAAACTCGCGTTTATCCTGCCTGCCGCACTGCTGCTCAGCCAGTTCCTGCCGTGGGCCATCACGCCGCTGCTGATGCTGGGCGGCACCTACCTGTGCTACGAGGGCGCCGAAAAGCTGTACGAGGCTGTTGCCGGGCACCACGAGGGCGCCGAGGAGGACCCAGCCCAGCGAAACAGTTCCGCGCATGAGGAGCAGATGGTGTCGGGCGCAGTGCGGACCGACTTTATCCTCTCGGCGGAGATCATGGCGATTGCGCTGGCAGAGGTGGCGGACCAGAACTTCTTTGCCCGCGCGCTGATTCTGGCGGTGGTGGCGGTGATGATTACGGCGCTCGTCTACGGCGTGGTGGGGCTCATCGTGAAGATGGACGACTTCGGGTTACGGTTGGCGGAGCGGGGTTCCAGCGCAGGTCGGGCCTTTGGACGCGGGCTGGTGCGGGGCATGCCGGCCGTCATGTCACTGCTGTCGTCGGTGGGCACCGCGGCGATGCTGTGGGTGGGCGGGCACATCCTGCTCGACGGACTCGAGAAGTTCGGCGTGACCCGCCCGGTGCGCGTCCTCCACGAGGACGCGCACCGGGCGGGTCACGCCGTGCCCTTCGGCTCGGGCGCGGTGGAGTGGGCCGTGGAGACGATGGGCTCAGGCATGGTGGGCCTGTTGGTGGGTGCGGCGGTCGTGGTGGGAATGCACATGCTGGGGCGCAAGCATTGAGGAGAGGAACAAGCAGCGCCTGCTCCTGGAACCGGGCGGGCAAAATCTGTTTGCCATTTCCCGAGAACGGGTTGTGCGGTTTCCCCAGCACCGTTTGTGATATATATTCTTCAGCGTGATGCGCCTTCCCGCCCTCGGGCCGACCGGCTGGTAGCCTGAGCGCGATGGCGACAGTCGCGGAGATGCGGGAGAAGTTACGGCGTCCCCTGGCGGCGGAACTGGCGGCAGGGTGTGGTGACCGGGTGGTGGCGGGCGGCGTGGAGCGGCTGCTGGCCTCGCCGCTGGCCGGGCCCTTTCCGGGCGTGCGCGAGGTGCTGCGGGGATACGCGGAGCTCGACGGTGTGGCCCGGGCTGAAGCGCTGGGGCGGGCGCTGGAGCTGCTGGACGGGCAGGAAAAGGCTGCGAAGGCCCCGCGTCCTGCCCGGACGATCAAACAGGCCGTGCCCGCCGCCGCGCCGGGTGAACGGCTGCCGCCGGACGCTGAAGTGGGGCGGCTGGACACAGGGCCGGGCGGCGCGCGCAAATTGCAGTCCCTGGGCCTGCATACCCTCCGGGACGTGCTGCACGCCTACCCACACCGCCACGAGGACCGCCGGGCGCTGCCGGACCTGGACGCGGTGGAAGAAGGCCTGAAGGTCACGGTGGAGGGCCGCGTCACGTCCAAATCGCGCCGCACGCCCAAGCCGGGAATGCTGATCTTGGAGGTGACGCTGGAGACCCCAGCGGGCGGACGGGTACGGGCGAGCTGGTTCAACCAGCCGTGGATCGAGCGGCAGCTGAAAGAAGGTGCGCGGCTGGTGCTCACGGGGCGGGTCAAGAAGTTCGGCAGAAGCGTGCAGCTGGCCGTCGAGCATCTGGAGACGGTGGAGGACGCCAAGGGAAGCCTGAGTACAGGCCGAATCGTGGGCGTGTACGATTCCAAGGACGGCATCTCCCAGGAATTCCTGCGCAAGGCGGCGCACCGGACGTTGCAGGCCGTGCCGCTCGACGATTACCTCCCGGCCCACTGGCGGCGCAAGTACAGGGTCACGGACCTGGGCGACGCGCTGTGGGGCATTCACTTTCCGGCGGATGAGGAGCAGCTTTCGCGGGCGAACCACCGGCTGCGCTTCGACGAGTACCTGTTTCTGGAATTGCGGATGCTGCTGCAGGGCGAGGACGCCGTACTGCAGGGCAAGCGCTTCCAGGCGACGGGGAGCGACATCTCGACGTTCGAGGACGCCCTGCCCTTCCGCTTCACAAACGCCCAGCGGCGGGTGCTGCTGGAGATCACGGACGACATGCGCGCCGAGCGGCAGATGGCCCGGCTGGTGCAGGGGGACGTCGGATCCGGCAAGACGGCGGTGGCCGCGTGCGCGCTGTACCTCGCCGTGCGCGACGGCTACCAGGGCGCGCTGATGGCCCCCACCGAGATCCTGGCGCGGCAGCACTTTGAAAACCTCGTGGGGTACATGGCAAAGCTCGACGTGCGGGTGGGGTATCTGGTGGGCGCGATGACGCCGAAGGCGAAGCTGGAGATGCAAACGCGCATCGCCGAGGGCGAGGTGGATGTGGTGGTGGGCACCCAGGCGCTGATTCAGGAGAACGTGCGCTTCGACAACCTCGGGCTGGCGGTGGTGGACGAGGAACACCGCTTCGGGGTGATGCAGCGGCGCAAGTTGCTGGCGGGTCGCCCGGACGTGCTCGTCATGAGCGCCACACCCATTCCGCGTAGCCTGGCGCTGACGGCGTACGGGGACCTGGAACTGTCGATCATCGACGAATTGCCGCCCGGACGGACGCCCGTAGAGACGAAGCTGATTCAGGACACGCACCGGCAGCAGGCCTACGGCTTTGTCATGCGCCAGATTCGGGAGGGGCGACAGGCCTTCGTGGTCACGGCCCTGATCGAGGAAAACGAGAATCTGGAGTTGCTGGCGGCCACGCAACTGGCAGACGATCTGCGGGTGATCCTGCCCGAGGCCCGCATCGAACTGCTGCACGGCAAGATGTCGGCAGCGGAAAAAGAGCACATCATGGAGCGGTTCCGCTCGCGCGCGTTCGACATTCTGGTGAGCACCACCGTGATCGAGGTGGGCGTGGACGTGCCCAACGCCAGCGTGATGGTGATCGAGAACGCCGAGCGCTTCGGGCTCTCGCAGCTTCACCAGCTCCGGGGCCGGGTGGGACGCGGCAGCGCGCAGAGCTACTGCCTGCTCATCGCGGGGGAGCACAGCAAGAAGACGCGGCAGCGCCTCAAGATCATCGAGGGCAGCACGGACGGCTTCGTGATCGCGGAGGCAGACCTCAAGCTGCGCGGCCCCGGCGAGATTCGCGGCACCCGGCAGAGCGGCGTTCCAGACTTGCGGCTGGGCGACCTCGCGAACGACACCGAGATCATCGAGCAGGCCCGCGAACTCGCCAAGCACATCCTGGCGCACGATCCGAAACTGGAGCATCCGCGCCTTCAGTACCTCAAGGGCGAGTTGCAAAGCCGCAGCCACAGCGTCGCCTTCCGCGAGGTGATCTAGCGGTTGTGACAGCGCCGTGAGATCTGCCCCGTACACTGGGGTCATCAGCGCAACAATTTAAAGGCGGGTCAGTGATCCCCGCCGCGCCGGGAGGCTGACGTCAAACGGGTCAGCCTTACCTTTTTTGGTCTGGGATGGGCACCGCCCTATCCTGGCCGCATGACTGAGGGAATGGCGGGCAAGACGGTGCTGGTCACGGGCGCGACGGGCGGCATCGGCCTGGTGACGGCGCGGGAACTGGCGCGCAAGGGGGCGTGGGTGTGGGTTCTGGGGCGCAACCCGGAGAAGACGGCGGAGGTGGCGCGGGAAATCGGTGCCGCGGGGACGCTGGTGGAGGACCTGTCCGAACTCGCGGGAGTGCGGCAGGCCGCCGCCAAGTTCCAGGAGCGGTCCAGGCGACTCGACGTGCTGGTAAACAACGCTGGAGGCCTGTTCAACCGGCGGCAGGAAACGCGGGAGGGCACCGAGACCACGTGGGCGCTCAACCACCTCGCGCCCTTCTTGCTGACGCGCGAACTGCTGCCGCTGCTGCGGGCGGCGGAGGCCCGGGTGATCACCGTCTCGTCATCGGCGCACGCCTTTGGGCGCGTCCGCTTCGATGACCCGGAGTTCCGGCACGGCTACAGCGGGTGGGCAGCGTATAACCAGAGCAAGCTCGCCAACGTGCTGTTTGCCCGTGAGCTCGCCCGCCGCGAGCCGAGAATACGGAGCAACAGTCTGCATCCGGGCCGCGTCCGAACGGGTTTCGGGTACAACAACGGCGGTTTCTTTAACCGCGTATGGGGCGTGATAGACCGCTTCGCCATCTCGCCCGAGCAGGGCGCACGGACGAGCATCCTGCTGGCCAGTGACGCGAGCATCACCGCCACCGGGCGCTACTTCGATCAGGAGCGCGAGGCGCGCCCCGCTGCGCAGGCGCTGGACGACGGGGCAGCGCTGAGGCTATGGAACCTCAGCGAGGAGTATGTGGGAGGCCAGGGGTAGACGGGGGCCTACCACACCGCGATATGCCCGTCCGCGCGGCTCTCGGTGCCGCCCTCCAGCACCCCTGTCCCGGGATTGCGGCGGATCATCTGGCCGCGCCCGAAGGAACCGGAATCGAGCTGCACCCGGACCTCGTGCCCACGGGCAGCGAGGGCACGCGCCACCCCTGCACCGAAGGCCGGTTCCAGCTCCACCGCCCGGCCTGAGAGCCATTGCCAGCGCGGAGCGTCCAGCGCTTGCTGGGGGTCCAGGCCGTAGCGCAGGGTGTTCAAGATGACCTGCACGTGCCCCTGGGGCTGCATAAAACCGCCCATGACGCCGAAAGGCCCGACGGGCGTGCCGTCGGCACGCGTCAGGAAGCCGGGAATAATGGTGTGGTACGGGCGCTTGCCGGGCATGAGGGCGTTGGGATGGTCCGCCTGCAGGCTAAAGTTGTGGCCCCGGTTATGCAGGGCGATGCCGGTGCCGGGCACCACGATGCCGCTGCCGAACCCCATGTAGTTGCTCTGAATCAGGCTGACCATATTGCCCTCTCCGTCAGCCGCCGCGAGGTAGACGGTGCCGCCCGCACTGGGGGCATGGGTGGCTGGATCGTGGGCGGCCCCCGAGAGGTAGGCGCGGTGGGCCTGCGTATTCGCGTCCGAGAGAAGGTGTTCTACGTTCACAGGCGTATGACGGGGATCACCCACGAACGTATGGGCGTCGTGGAAACCGCGCTTCATCGCCTCGATCCCGAGGTGCAGGCCGTCCGGATCGTCGCGGTGATCGGGCAGCTCCAGGCCGTCCAGGACCTGGAGGGCGATCAGGGCGGCGATGCCCTGGCCGTTGGGGGGAATCTCGTGAACGAGGTGGTCACCGTAGCGGACGTGAATGGGCGTCACCCATTCCGAGCGGTGGGCGGCGAGGTCCGAAGCGCGCAGAAAACCACCGGTGGCCTGCGAGTGCGCGCCGATCTGCGCGGCGAGTTCGCCCTCGTAGAAGGACCCTCCCCCCGTGGCGGCGATCTGCTCCAGCGTCCGGGCATGGGCCTCACTGCGCCACAGGGCCCCCGGGGCAGGAGCAAAGCCGTCCGGGGCAAAAGTCCGGAACCACTCGCCAAAAAACGGCAGGCCCAGGGCGCGGTAGATGCGGGTCGCCCGCGCCCAGTTGGCGGCGAGAACGGGCGAGAGGGGGGCGCCTCCGCGGGCATAACCGATGGCGGGTGCGAGCACGTCCGCAAAAGGCAGGCGGCCGAAACGCATGTGGAGATCGGCCCAGCCCCGCACTGCACCGGGCACCGTCACGGGTGTCCAGCCGTGCCGGGGCATCGCACCTCCAGGCAGGCTGTCGAGGCTCAGGGCGGCCGGAGCCGCGCCGCTGGCGTTCAGACCGTACAGCTCTCCCCCGCTCCACACCAGGGCGAAGAGGTCGCCGCCGATGCCGTTGCTGGTGGGCTCCAGCACGGTCAGGGCGGCGGCGGTGGCGATGGCCGCGTCCACGGCATTGCCACCCGCCTGGAGAATACCCAGCCCCACCTGCGCGGCGAGGGGCTGTGAGGTGGCCACCATGCCCCGCTGGGCGTAGACCGGGCGCCGGACGGCGGAGTATTCAGGTTGGAAGGGCATGCAAGACAGGGTAAGGCAGAAGGGGGGGCGGAGGGCGGGGAGCAAAAACCACCCTTGAAGCGAAAACCCCGGCCTTCTCAGGCCGGGAACGGGACAACGGCGAACTCAGCGGGCGAGCGCCGCTTCGAGGTCAGCGGGGGTGATGGAGCGGGCCTGCGCGCCGACGCGGGTGGCAGCGAGGCCACCCGCGGCGTTGGCGATGCGGGCGGCCTGGGGCAAGGGCTGCCCCGTCAGGACGGCGTGGGCGAACGCGGCGGTGAAGGTGTCGCCGGCCCCCGTGCTGTCCACCACCTGGCCCTCGGGCTTGATCGCGTCCACAAGTTCGGTCTCGGTGGGCGTCCAGACGATGGAGCCCATGCGGCCCACCTTCACCACCACGCGCCGCGCGCCCGCTGCCCCGAGCTTGGCGAGTGCGGTGGAGATGCTGTTCGTGCCGGTCAGGGCGAGGAGTTCCTGCTGGTTAAGGGTGAGGTAGTCCGCCCCCGTCACGTTGGCGATGAGTTCGCCCCCCACCTTGTTCACGGCCCCCGTGCCGAGGTCGATAAAGACCGGCACCGGTTTCTTGGCCTTCTGCGCCATCTCGATCGCCTTGAGGGCGTACTCGCGCTGAGGCCCCTCGGTGAGGCTGTAGGCGCTGACGATCAGGGCGTCAGCGCCCTCAATGTCCTTTTTCTTGAGCTTGGCGGGGTCAAGCTGGCGGTTGGCAGCTCCGTGACTGATCATGGCGCGCTGGCCGTCGGGCGTCTGCATGACGGTGATGGTGCTGGTGAGCAGTTCGGGGTCCTGTTGAATCGCGGCCTGCGACACGCCGCTCTCGCGCACGCTGGCGAGGGCGTACTCTGCGAAGGGGTCGTCCCCCACCCGCGCGGCGAGCGTGACCGTGTGCCCGAGCCGGGCCAGGGTCACGCTGATGGTGCCGCCCGCACCGCCGGGCTGCATGGTGGCGCGCGTGGGGGCCACCTCCTCACCGGGTTCGGGGAGGCGGGAGAGGTGGTACAGATGATCGACGGTGACGTCACCGATGACGTAGAACTTCACGTGGGGAAACCTCCGGGCCGGAGAAAGCAGAACGGCCCTCGAATACGCCGTGGGGGCGGGAAGAAGTCAAATGGCGTCTGGACGGACAGGCCCTGAATGCGAGGCGTCCGCTCCCCGTCGGGGCAGGGCGCTCGCGGGGTCTGCGGGAGACGTGCCGCTAACGTATCACGCCGAGCACAGCGGCGACCCGCTGCAGGTCCGCCAGGGGCACGTCCTCGGCGCGCACATCGGAGCGCAGTCCTGCTTCCTGCAGGGCCTCACCGACGGCCTCGCCGTCCAGGCCACTCAGGCGCAGGTTGTTGCGCAGGGTCTTGCGGCGGTGGTGCAGCGCGGTCTCCACGAATTTCAGGAAGGCCGGGTCCGGCAGCGGGCGGGTGCGGTCGAAGTCCAGCCGCACCACGCTGCTCGTGACGTCGGGCGCGGGGAGGAAAGCCCCCTTGGGCACGTCGCGGATGTGCCGGACCGTTCCGTGCAGGGCGGCCAGGGCGCTGAGGAAACCGTAGTTGTCCTCGCCAGGGCGCGAGGCGAGGCGCTGACCCACTTCCTTCTGCACCAGGACTGTGGCCGACACCACGCCCGGCGCGTGCATGAAGCGCGAGAGCAGCACGCCGGTAATGTAGTAGGGCAGGTTGGCGATGACGCGGGTGCCCTCGGGAAGCGAGGCGTAGTCGAAGTCGAGGGCGTCGCCCCAGATCACGCGCACGTCCAGTCCGGCGAGCGTCTCGGACAGGACCGGCCTGAGCCGCTCGTCCTTCTCCAGGGCCGTAACCTGCGCGCCCCGGGAGGCGATCTCGCGGGTCAGCACACCCAGGCCAGGACCGATTTCCAGCACGGGCACGCCGGGCGCGGCCCCACCTGCCTCGGCGATGGCGCGCAGGATGTTGCCGTCGATCAGGAAGTTCTGCCCCAGGCTCTTGGTGGGTTTCAATCCGTGGCGGGCCAGCAGGTCGCGCACCCGGGTAGGCGAGTACAGGGGCAGCGTGGACGTGGGGAAATCGGTGGGGTCAGGGCGGGTCACAGAGCGCGTCAGTATACTCCGCCCATGACGGACCCCGGCCCCGCGACCCTCTCGACGCCCGACGCCCCGCTTAGGTGGGAGACCTTCGCCCGCACGGGCGAGTGGCGTCGGGCGCTGGCGACGGCGCGGCTCTCGGGTGTACGGCCCGAGGTAACGGACGTGCTGGAGGACGTGGTGAACGTGCAAGACGCCGTACGGGCACGCAAACTGCCCCAGGCGAAGCGGGTGGGGGCGGGGCTGCGCGAGGCCCTGGACCGGGCAGCGGAAGTGGGGCTGACCGGCGAGGCCGCGCTGCTGCGCTCGCTGCTGCGGCCCGGAACGCTGGAGGCAGCGCTCGCTGCGCTGGACGGTCTGGGGCGCGGCACGGGCGGAGAGACGGAACCGGAGGCGCTGCGCGTCCGTTTGGTCCCCGCGCTGGACCATCCCCTGACCCGGCCCGAGGCGCTGAACCTGTTGGGCGTGTTGCACGCGCTGCGCGAGGAAGCGGGCGAGGCCCGCGCCCTGTTCGGCGAAGCCGTGGCGGCGGACGCGGGGCACTACCGGGCCCTGACGAATCTGGGGAACTTGGAGTTGGAGGGGGGGAACCCAGCGGCGGCCGAGGCGCAGTACCGCGAGGCGCTGCGCCTGAATCCCGAGTACGACGGCGCGCACCACAACCTCGGTGTGGCGCTGCGGCGGCAGGGCAAGGTTCAAGAGTCGGTGGGGGCCATTCGCCGGGCCCAGCGCCTGAGCGTGCGGCGCGCGCAGGAGGACTCGCGCGAGGAGATGCGCGGCCGGGGCGGTGGGCTGGCGACCAATCCCCAGCTCGTGCGCTGGGTGCTGATCGCTGCCGGGGCGCTGGTGCTGTTCCTGCTGCTGCGGAGTGGGGGCGGCGCGTGACCGGGCAGGTCTTTTCCCCGGCTGGCCTGGGCGCCATCGACGCACGGCTCTCGGACGCCGGGCTGCTCGATGCGGCGATGGAGGAGGCGGGGCGGGCGGTGGCCGCCCAGGTGCAGGCCAACTTTGCGGGGCGGCGCGCGCTGCTGCTGGCGGGGGGCGGCGCAAACGGTGGTGACGCCCTCGTGGCCGCCCGGCTGCTGGCCGCGTGGGGCCACGAAGTTCGGGTGCTGGCCGCGCCGGCGCGGCATTTCCTGACGCGGCTCAACCGCCGGCGGCTGGGGGCGTTCGGCGTGAGGCCGCTGCCCCTGTCGGCGGGGGCGGTGACGCGGTGGGCGCGGGAAGCGGACGTGCTTGTGGACGGGTTGCTGGGCACGGGATTTACCCCTCCCCTGAGGGAGACACTGGCCGGGGTGGTGGAGGCGGTGAACGCGGCGGGGCGGCCCGTGGTGTCGATCGACCTGCCCAGTGGTCTGGACGCAGCGCGGGCGCAGGTGCCGGGGGCAGCGGTGCGGGCGGACCTCACGGTAACGCTGACCGGATGGAAAGTGGCCCTGCTGTTCGGCCCGGCGGCGCACCGGGCGGGCGAGGTGGTGGTCGCGCCGCTCACCTTGCCGCAGGAGTGGCGGCGGGCCGAGGCGCTGGCAGACTGTCCTGGGGACGCGGAGGTCGGGGCGCTGCTCCCGGTGCGCTTCCCTGACGCCCACAAGGGCACGGCCGGGCGCGTGTGGGTGATCGGCGGGCATCCGGGTACGGTAGGGGCGGCGGCGCTCGCGGGGCTGGGAGCGCTGCGGGCAGGAGCGGGACTCGTGACGGTCCACTCGGCGGCAGAGGTGCCGCTGATCACGCCCGAGCTGATGGTGCGGAGGCGTGCGGACCTGGGAACGGCGCTGTCCGAGGCATACGGAGCGGGGGCGCCGGACGCCGTGTGCCTGGGCATGGGCCTGGGACCGGACGCGGCCGCTCTCGCGCGGCAGGTGCTGGGCTGGGGCCGTTCCACCGTGCTGGACGCCGACGCCTTGCAGCCGGAGCTGGCGGGCGCGGGGCACGAACGCTGCGTGTGGACTCCACACCCCGGTGAGGCGGGGCGGCTGCTGGGCGTGAAGCCGGGCGAGGTGGCGGCAGACCCGCTCGCCGCCGCCCGGGCCCTGCGAGAACGCTTCGGCGGAGTCTTCGTCCTGAAGGGCGGACCGAGCGTCGTGGCGCACCCTGAAGGCCTGACCGTCAGCCGGGGCGGGCACCCGGGCATGGCGAGCGCAGGCATGGGCGATACGCTTTCAGGGGTGATCGCCGCGCTGATGGGACAGGGAATGACGGCCAGGGACGCGGCGGTAGCGGGGGTGCGGCTGCACGCGCGGGCGGGCGAACGGGCGGGAGCGCGGCACGGGTATGGGCTGATCGCCAGCGATGTCAGCGCTGAGCTGGGCGGCGCGTGGCGGGATCTGGCCGGTGCCTTTGCCGCCCGGGGCCGGGAATGATAGCCTGAACCCCACAGATGCAAGGACTCCTCTCCGACCTGCCCCTGATGGGGATTATGGAATTGGTGAACACCACCCGTCAGACCGGCGTGCTGGAGGTCCGGACCGAGGTCCCCTACTCGGTGGCCTTTTTGAACGGCGAGATCGTCGGCGGCGGCATTCTGGACTGGCTGGGGCTGGACGCCATCCACGCCAGTCCGCTGCTGCCCACCGAAGGAGAATTTGAGTTCCGCATGAGCAGCGTGACCGGGACCTCGCTGGGGCCGTACGACCACTTCACGACCGACTGGGCGCGCGCCTCGGACGAGTGGGACATGATTTGCGACGTGATCGGCAGCCCCAGCCGGGTCTACCGGGGAACACTCCCCCTGTTCGATGTGCCGGAGGGCCGCAGCGTGCGCGCCGCCACGAGAGAAGCCGAGCGGCCCCTGTTCGAGGTCGCGCAGACGCTGTCCGAGGCTGTGCGGGCGGGCCAGGCGGAGCCGACCGGAAAATTCGCGTGGCACAACCTGCGCCTGCGCGCGGGCACGACCCGGAGCACGCCTTCGCCCGTCGCCGCGGCCCTCGACGGCGAGCGCAACCTCGGTGACGTGATTGCCAGCGGCCTTCCCGAGGAGGACGTGCGGGCCCACATCGTGGCCGAGATCCGGGCCGGACTGCGTTTTCCGGGTACCGGCTGGGTGCTGCGCGACTTGGTATGGGAGCAGAAGTACCTGTCGAACGGCGGGGACCTGGATCTGGAATAAGTTGGGGACAGGAAGGAGGCGGGCGTGGAGCACATCCCACCCCGCCTCCTTTTCCGAATGTCCCTACACCTCGACGTGCGCTGGAGCCATCCGCTCGCCCGCCCTACGGGTGGGCATCTGAAGATTGGGCATCATCAGCGTGGCGAGGAAGGCCAGCACCGCGACGAGGATGGAGTAGCGGTAGATGCTGGAAATGGTGTTGGCGAAGGCGACCTTCTGGGCGCGGACGGCGACAAGGGCCAGCTGCTCACCATCGTTCACACCCGCCAGGGCAGCGTCCAGCGCCTTCTGCTGGGCCTGCCTGGACGCGGCCGCTCCGGCCGCGTCCAGGCCCCGCTTGATTCCGGCCAGTACCTGCGCGCGGGCCTGCGGGTTTTGCAGCGCCTGGGGCGGCAGCTGCGTGAGGCGGGCGCGCAGCTCGGCGGGCAGCCGCGGGTTGGCAGCCACGGCCGCGAGGCGGGCCGGCTGACCACTGTTCACGGCGGCGGCGATGGCGGCGTAGGTCTGGGCGAAGCCCGTGCGAACGGCAGCCCCAACACCGCCCGCAGGAACGTCGGCCAGGCGCTTACGGGCGTCGGCGGGCAGCGTGGTGTCGCTCCGAATGACCTGGACCGCTGCCGCGTCCCCGGTCTTGATTGCCCGGGTGACGTTTTGCCGCAGGGCCGCGAAGCTGGCCTTGATCTCGTCCGCCGTTTTCACCGCTGCGTTGCGGTCCTGCTTGGGGCCGCTCCCGCTGCGAATGTCTTCGCTGATCTTTTGCAGGGTGGTGGCGACCGTGCCCTGGTGGGCGGCGGCCTGCGCGGCGAACTCGGCGGCGAGGTTCTGGGTCAGGCCAGCAGTGAGCACCGCGCCGAAGATGGCGGTGCCCAGCGTGCTGCCCATTTGCTGGAAAAACTGCCCGGCACTGGTCGCCACGCCGATTTCCCAGGGCTTGACCGACAGCTGCAGGGCGGTGGTGTACAGCGGCAGCGCGGGACCCAGACCCAGGCCCAGCAGCACCATGCGCAGCACCACGCCGCTGTAAGGGCTGTCGGCATTCAGCGTGCTCAGGGCGTAAAAGCCCAGCGCCGCGGTGATGAGGCCGATCAGCATCAGCGGCTTGTAGCGGCCCATGCGGCTGGCGATCTGACCCGAGCCGATGGCCCCGACGATGATGCCCACCGTCAGCGGAATGGTGGCCGTGCCCGCCTTGGTGGCGGAAACGCCCTGCACGCGCACGAGATACAGGCTCAGAAACAAGATCGCGCCGAGAAAGCCCGCGCCGATCAGGAAGCGGGCCACCGCACCCCAGGCGAACGTCGGATTTTTAAAGAGGCTGAGGGGGAGGATGGGGCTGGCGTGACGGCCCTCCACAACCAGGAAGGCCAGCAGGCTGACCAGGCTCAGGCCGAACATCGAGAGCAGCGTCGGGCTGGTCCAAGCGTAATTGCCGTCCGCGCCCCAGGTCAGGGCGAGCAGCAGCGGCACCGTGAACAGCAGAATCAGGAACGCGCCCAGCCAGTCCACCTTGGCCTGCAGGCCGCTGGCCAGGCGGGGCATCTTGCTGGCGATGAAGGCCAGGGCAATGAGGCCGATGGGCAGGTTGACGTAGAAGACCCAGCGCCAGCTGGCATGGTCTGTCAGGAAGCCGCCCAGCAGCGGCCCGATCACGCTACTCAGCCCGAACACGGCCCCGAACAGACCCTGGTAGCGCGGCCGGTCCACCGGCTCGAACAGGTCCGCGATGATGGCGAAGGCCACCGAGCCCAGCGCCGCCGCGCCAACGCCCTGCAGGCCCCGGAACACCACGAGCTGCATCATGCCGCCGCCGAAGAGGTTGCCCAAAAAGGGCTCGCCCGAGAGGCCGCACAGGGCCGAACCCAGCAGGAAGATGACGATCCCGATCATGAGGATGGGCTTGCGCCCGTACAGGTCCGAGAGTTTGCCGTAGATCGGCACGAGCGCGGTGTTCGTGAGCAGGTAGGCGGTGGTGACCCACGAGTACAGCGACAGGCCGCTGAGTTCCTGGGTGATGCGCGGCAGGGCGGTGGAGACGATGGTCTGGTCGAGCGCGCTGAGAAACAGGCCCAGCAGCACGCCGAACAGGATCACCCGTTTGGTCTGCATATCCAGGGTCTGCGCGTAATTGATGCGCTCGGGAGGCGTGGGTGCGGTCATGCGTTCTCCTGGGAAGGGGCGAGATCGGTCAGAAGGTCGTGAATGGCGGTGGAGGCGGCGCGGACCTTCTCGGCGGGCACTGAGGACAGCGCCGAGACGTAGGCTTCGGTAAACTGCCCGTCCATGCGCGTCACGATATCGAGGCCCTGCGCGGTGGGCACCACCAGCTTCTCGCGGCGGTTGTCGGGGTTCTCGCGCCGTTCTGCCAGCCCCCGGCGCACCAGCCGCTCGACGAGGTGACTCGCGGCGGGGAGGCTCAGGCGGGCGCATTCGGACAGGGCCGTCACCGTCAGCGGAGCCCGGGCGCGCAGCTGATGCAGCGCCGCCATCTGCGTGAACGAGAGGTCGTGGTCCTGCAACTCGTCTTGCATATTCAGCAAGACCCTGCTGCTGATCAGCTTGTGCAGCCGGCGCATCTCCTGGCCGAGCTGCGCGGCGGCTTCGCGCGAGGCGCCTCCTTCTGAATGGGGAGCACGGGCCTGAGCATCGGCGTCCATCATAGTTGCAGGCTTAAAAGCATCTCATCCATAAGAAGGTATGGTGGGCAAAAAAGTGAAGCGTTTCAAGTCCCGCGGGCGCGGTAAGCCAGAAGGCGGAGGAAGAAACACCACGCCAGGACGGCGAGGAGGCGGGGTGCCCTGCCCTCCTCCGTGTGCCCGTGCCGAAAGGCGGAGCGGCGAGGACGGCTCGGGGAGACCGTGGCGCTGGCAAAGGGCTTGGAATGAAAGGGCGGAGGTCCTCAAGTTGAGGACCTCCGCAAAGGGAAAGAGGTTAACCGAGCAGACCCAGCGCGTACTCGCCCATCAGGCGGGGAATGTTCACGCCCGTGGTCGCCACGGAGTTCTTGAATTCCATCGTGTGGTTGATCTCGATGACGAGGAGACCGCGCTCGGGGTCCTCTACCAGATCAATCGCAACGATCTCGCCGTGAACGGCGGCCGCCGCCTGCTGTGCGAGGGCTGCGGTCTCGGGCGTGACCGGACAGTTGCTCGCCTTCGCTCCGCGCGCAGTGTTGGTGATCCAGTGCTCGGAGGTGCGGTAGATCGCACCGATGCACTCGCCCCCCACCACGAAGGCGCGGATATCGCGGTCCGGCTTGCGGATGAGCTCCTGCACGTAGAACACGCCGTGCTGCGGCCCACCCAGCACTTCCTTGTGCTCGATGACAGCCTCGGCCGCGTGGCGGTCGTTCAGGCGGCTGACCATCCGGCCCCACGAGCCCACCGTGGGCTTGAGGACCACCGGGTAGCCCATTTCCTCGATAAGGGTCAGTGCGGCTTCCCCATCGAAAGCAACGCCCGTGCGGGGCGTGGGCAACCCGGCGGCGGCGAGGCGGGCATTGGTGGCGAGCTTGTCGCCACACAGCTCAATCACGTGGCTGGGATTGACCACGCGCACGCCGAGGCCCTCCAGTGCGCGGGTGACGGCGTGCCCGCGAGACTGGCTGACGCAGCGTTCGAGGGCAACCTTCCAGGGCACGGCCGCGCGCCCCGCGTCATCAAAGGTCACGCGAAGCTGCGGCGTGTACACCTTGTCGTAGGGCACGCCAAGCCCATCAAGGGCCTCGAACAGCATTTTCTCGTCGGGGCGAATACGGTCGTAGAGAACGGCGAGGTCGGCCATAAGGCGTTGGAGAGCGGGCAAGCTTTCAGCGGTCGGCCGTCAGCTTTTGGAGCCGAAAGCTGACCGCTGAAGGCCGCCTTACTCCCCCCAGTCCTCCGCTTCTTGCGGCGCGGCTTCCAGGCGGGGCGGATCGACGGACACGACTTCGTACTCCACACCGGTCTCGTCGTCGATCACCAGTTCGCCGAGTTCGGGATCGGTCAGCTCGATGGTGGCTCCGGTGTCAGGGTTTTCAAATTGAATGACAGTCATGCTTATCTCCTTGCGAATGATAGGCTAACTCAACTTATGCTTAGCGTTCGTTCTTGTCTAGCCTATTCTGCTTCCTCGAATTCCAACTCAATGCGTGCCCTGCAGTGGGGGCAGGTCACGACGCTGACCTCCACGCCGTCGTGGCTCTGCACGGTTCCGGCAGCGGCGAGCATGTCCTCGGTCACGTCGAATTCCTCGCCGCAGTTGGGGCAGGTGGTCAGCACGCCGAGCAGTTCGAGTTCAAAGTCCTCGCCCTCGCCGCTGCGGGTGACTTCCATCTCGGCGTTGCAGGAGTCGCACACGATCACGTCGCCCACGTGCAGCTCTGCGCGGTCGGCGTCCGTAAGTTCCAGCACCTCCGCGCAAACGGGGCATTCGATTTCCAGGGTGGTCATGGGCTGATCTTAGCGGGCTTCTGGCATTTGCGTGGATTCGGGAACGGCCTCCCCCGGAAAGCGGCCATACTTCTTGAAGAAGGCCAGGATGCTGCCCTCGCGCAGGGCCTCGCGCAGGAACTCGGGTGGGGGCGGCAGCTGGAAGGTGTTTGCACCGCGTGTCAGCACGCCCGTCTCTACGTCCAGGCTTACCTCATCGCCGTCCTGCAGGACGTTCGTCAGGTCTGCCTCGAAGGCCGGGATGCCGAGGTTCAGCAGGTTGCGGTAGTGGATGCGGGCGAAAGAGGGCGCGACGATGCCGCCGATTCTCAGCTTTTTGAGGGCCTGCGGCGCGTACTCGCGGCTGGAGCCCAGGCCCCAGTTGCGGCCTCCCACCAGCACGTCGCCGGGCTGCACCTCGGCAGCGAACTCGGGGCGGATGTAGTGGAAGGCAAAGGTCTGGAACGCGTCCTCGCCTGCCATGAAGGGGGCAAATTTGCCTGGGAGGATGTCGTCGGTATTCACCGAGTCGCCGAATTTCCAGATTCTGGGCATAGGTCTTCTCCAGGTTCCTCAGCGGGCCAGATGGTATTGGGCACCCGCCAACAAGACGACTTGCACGGCACGGCCAAACCCGTGGGGGGCTTGCACGCGGAAATAGATTTCCCCTGCGTCACCCTCGGCGACAGCGGCGGCGAGCTTTCCCAGCGCAAACTCATAGAGGTGGCCCGAGCCGAAGTCGGCGTGCTCCAGCCCTCCCTCAACCTCCCCCTGCAGGGCGGCGTCCAGCTGCGTCTCGCCCACTGAGGCGAGCAGGGAAAGGCAGGCGGCGAGATTCTCCGGCCTGATCCGGCCTGTATGTTCGCTCAAGCCACCACCCCGGCCACATCCTCCGGCAGCGCAATTCGCCCCATGACTGCCGTCGCTGCCGCTACCGCAGGCGAGGCCAGATACACCTGCGCGTCCTTGTCGCCCATGCGGCCTATAAAATTGCGGTTGGAGGTGGACACGCACACCTCACCCGGCGCGAGCACACCCTGGTGTCGTCCCATACACGGGCCGCAGCCGGGCGTGCCCAGCGCGGCGCCCGCCCGCTGGAGGGTGAGCAGCGTGCCGTCTTCCATCGCGGCCTCCATCACCTCGCTGCTGGCGGGAATAACGAGGAGACGGGTGCCGGGATTCACGCGGCGGCCCTTCAGGACGGCGGCGGCGGCGTGCAGGTCCTCCAAGCGGCCATTGGTGCAGGTGCCGATAAAGACCTGATCCACCTTCAGGCCGCGCAGCGCTGCGACGTCGTGAACGTTGTCGACTTCGCTGGGCGCACTCATGCGGGGGCGCAGGGCCGTGAGATCAATGTCGACCTCGCGCACGTACGCTGCCCCGGGATCGGGGTAGACCCATTCGGGCACGTCGTAGCCGTAGGCAGTCAGGATTTCTCCACCGGGGACCACGAGGCCCGCCTTGGCGCCGGCCTCCACGCACAGGTTCGCCAGCGTCATGCGCTCGCCGCGGGTAAAGCGGTCGCCGGCGTGCATCTCGATGCTCTGGTAGGTGGCCCCGTCTGCTCCCAGAACGCGAATCATTTCCAGAGCGGCGTCCTTGGCCGTGACGCTGGGCTGGAGTTCGCCCGTGAACGTCACCTTGACGCTCTCGGGGACCTTCAGCCACGTTTTGCCACTCGCGGCGGCGAGGGCGATGTCGGTGGCTCCCATGCCGGTGCCGAACGCAGCCACGGCGCCGTAAGTGGTGGAGTGGCTGTCACTCCCCAGCACGATCCAACCGGGCTGGGCAAGGCGCTCTTCCGTCAGGACCTGGTGGCAGATGCCCCGTCCCACGTCGAAGAGGCGCACGCCCGTGTTCGCCGCGTACTCGCGCGCTTCCTTCTGCGCTTGCGCCACGCTCACGGTAGAGGCGGGAGCCACGTGGTCGATCACGATGGAGACGCGCTCAGGGTACCTGGGTACAGCGGCGAGGTCGCGTTCCATGCGCTCGATAAAGCTCTGGGCAATGGAGTCCACCACCATCACCTGATCCACGTCCACAACGGCGAGGTCTCCGGCATACACGGCTTTTGTGCCGCGCCGGGTCAGAATCTTTTCCGCCATTGTCTGTGGGCGGGGGAGGGAAGAAATCATATCCCCGCATTCTCGCGCGATTCGGAGACAGCGGTATGAGGTTGAATGCTCAAAGTGGGAACGGAGCTGGCATCTGCCAGGTGAAGAAGCGCAGCGTCCAGAACAAAGAGCGGAGGCCGGAGTTCTTGTGCCCCCGGCCTGCTGCGCTCCACCTTCTGCTTTCTAGAACATTTGTCCGAATGGCGCCGCGCGCGGAAGGGCACCCCTCACGGCGCCATTCTCCCCCATACGCACTCAAGTTCGCCCTGCGCGGTCAAAAAGAAGTCCGCACCTTGACGCATGCTCTAGACCGCCAGCCCCTCGGCGTGGGCGCTGACCTCCCGCGCCTCGTACTGCCCGGGCGGCAGGCTGATGGCGGGCGTGTTGATCTCGAACTCGTCACGCCAGCCCACCTCGTCCAGCGCCTTTTTCCAAGCGCCGATGCTCTCGTTGCGGTAGATCTTGTAGGCGGCCATGCCCACTTCGGGGCCGCCGCGCGCCACCACGCTTTCCACCCAGGCCCACTTGGCAGACACGTTGCGGAGTTCGGCGGTGGTCCGCAGCTCCTTCTGGATGCGCTTGAGGCGGCGCTCGATGGTCTGCACCCCCGCAAAGGGGTCCGCGAAATGCGGCGTGTGCCGCTTGGGTACGAAGGGGCTGATGCCCAGGGCGACGCGGTTGATCTGCGCCAGTTCCTTGGTAAAGGAGATCAGCTCGGTGATGTCGTCGTCGTTCTCCGGCCCGAGGCCGATCATCATGTAGACCTTGATGCCCTTGAAGCCGAGGTCACGGCTGATGTGCGCGGTCTTGAGCAGGTCTTCGGTCGTGATGCCCTTTTTCAACCAGCGGCGCAACCTCTCGCTCGGCGCGTCCGAGGCCACCGTAAAGGTTCGCAGGCCGCCCGCCTTGAGAATCTCGGCGAGCTCGGCGTCCACCGTGTCGGCACGGATGCTGCTCACACCGAGCTTGATGCCCCGGTCCGTGAGGGTGCGCCCCACGTACTTGGTGTGCGGGAAGTCGGACAGGGCCGCGCCCACCAGGCCCACCTTTTCCACCCAGTCTGGAATCACGTCGAGCAGTTCCTGCGCCTGGTTGTTGCGGTTGGGGCCGTACATGGTCCGCGCAAGGCAGAAGGTGCAGGGGCGGGGGCAACCGCGCTGGGCCTCCACCAAGAACATGTTGGACAGTTCCGAGTGGGGCGTGACGATCTGCGAGTACGCGGGCAGCAGTTCCTTGGGCGCGGTGGCCCAGGTGGGCTCGTGGACGTGGCGGGCAGGCAGAAAGATGCCGGGCATCCCGTCCACAAGGTCGTAGAACTCCTCGCGGGTGCTGGACTCGCGCAGGGCCTCCGACACCACGGGCACGATCTGCTCGCCGTCGCCGATCACGATCACGTCGGCAAAGGGCGTCAGCGGATAGGGGTTCGACGACGTGAACGGCCCGCCGATCATCACGACGGGATCGCTGTCGCTGCGTTCCTCACGCAGAGGCCGCATTCCGGCCACGTCCAGCATGCGGATGATGTTGGTGAGGTCCAGCTCGAAAGACACGCTGAGGGCGAACAGTTCACAGTCGCCCGCTGCGCGGCCCGATTCGACGGTGGGGAGGGCCTGACCGGTACGTTCAAAGGCGTCCACATCGTCGGGCAGGAAGGCCCGCTCGCAGGCGACGCCCTCTTCGAGGTTGAACATGCGGTAGATGACCTGATACCCCAGGGACGCCATGCCCACGGAGTAGCGGTTGGGAAAGCCCAGCGTGACGCGGATGGGGGCCTGTTTGAACAGGGTGCCTGTTTCCGCGTCCAGCAGAGGCTTGATATCGGTGCGCCAGTAACTCAAGAATCCTCCATGCGGGCGGCGCTGGAGGCTCCTTTATGTCAGGGGCGAGGCTCAGCGCGCGTCACAGCCCGTTATTTTAGCCCAAAGTGTTGCCTGAATTGAAGCGGGCGTCACGGGCCCGGACCGTCAGCTTGGCCGTCCCAGGTAGGCATGGGCGCGGTAGTGGAGCGTGACGGTGCCGTCCTCCTGATGGAGACCGAACACTCCGTCCAGCGCCCGCGCCAGCGCCGGAAAGTCGGGCGAGGTGGGCGAGGGCAGGTAGCTCACGCTGGCGGCGAGGGCGTGGAGCCGCTCGCGGGTCAGGGTCAGGGGATTGCCGAAGGCGACGTGCTCGAAGCCACCGGGCAGCAACTGGGCCAGTTCGGGACTGGGCGCGCGGGAGACGGCTTCCGGCATCCCAGACTGAAAGCGGCGCACCACCTCACCGTAAGCGAGGTTGAAGGGCACGTCCTCGCCGCGCCAGTCGTTCCAGACGAGGAGGACGAGGCCGCCAGGACAGAGGATGCGGCCGAACTCCCGCAGGGTGGGCTCGGGTGCGAACCAGTGGGCAGCCTGCGCGGCGGTGATGAGGGCAACGCTGGCGCTGGGCAGGCCGGTGGCCTCACTGGTGCCGTCCACAACGCTTAGGCGGCCCGACTCCAACTCCGGCCGCAGCGCTTCTTCCAGCCGGGCACGCATTTCGGGATTCGGCTCGATGGCATGTACCCCCGCACCCCGACTCAGGAGCAACCGGGTAAAGAGACCTGTTCCCGCCCCAATGTCGGCCACCGGGCCGAGCAGAAGGCCACGTTCCGACATCCACTCTCCGAGGGCCGGCGGGTAGGACGGGCGGGCGGCCGCATAGACTCCAGCGCGGCCCAGGAAACGGTCCGGCGCACGCATGCTCACGCCCGGCCGCCCCGCCCTGGACGCCACGCGCTGGCAATGAAGTAGGTCAGCCCGCCGAACAGCCCGGTCACGAGCAGGTAGCCCAGCAGCCGGGTCAGCACACCCGCCGTGCCCACCACAAAGGCCCCCAGGCCTACCAGCAACTGCCCCGCCAGCCACACGAAGGCCAGCGCCGTGAGGGCCAGCAGGGCCACGCCAGCCAGGGCGAGGAGCACACGCGTCATGGGAGGAGTGTAGCAGGGGGCAGTAGACCTCTCCCCCATCCACCTCTCCCGGCTGCACTACCCTTTTCCCCGTGAAGACGGTGGAAGCGGAGTTGCTCGTCATCGGGGGCGGCGTGGCCGGGGCGTATGCGGCCCTCACGGCGCGCAGTTACGGAGCGGATGTGGTGCTGGCGTGCAAGACGGCGCTGCCGGACGGTTCGACCCGCTGGGCGCAGGGAGGCGTCGCCGCACCGCTGGAAGCCGGGGACGAGGCGGCGCACGCGCTGGACACCCAGAAGGCTGGACGCGGCCTGTGCGAACCGGAGGCGGTGTCGGCCTTCGTGGGCGAAGCGCGGGCCCATGTGGAGACGCTGCGCGACCTGGGCGTGGCGTTTTCGCCCCACGGCACCCTGGAAGGTGGGCACAGCCGCCCCCGTATCCGCCACACGGGGGACGCGACGGGGCACGCCATCAGTGTGGCGCTGGGAACAGCGCTGCGGGCGGGCGAGGGACGGGGGCTGCGGCTGATGGAAGGAGCGTTTGCACGGACGCTGCGGGTGTCGGGCGGAACGGTGGTGGGAGCGGAGTTGCTGACGGCAGGCGGCCACATACGCGTCGTTGCGGGCGCTGTCCTGCTGGCGAGCGGAGGCTTTGGCCGCCTCTTCCCGGTGACGACCGCCCCGCCGGAGGGCACGGGCGACGGCCTCGCGCTGGCGTACCGGGCAGGCGCGGCCCTGCGCGACCTGGAGTTCGTGCAGTTCCACCCAACGGCGGTGGTGGCCGATGGGGCTGCGCACCTGGTGACGGAAGCGGCGCGTGGAGAGGGGGGCGCGCTGCTCAATGCCCACGGCGAGCGCTTTATGGAGCGGTACGACGTGGCCCTCGAACTCGCCCCGCGCGACGTGGTGGCCCGCGCCATCGCCGCCGAAATCCACTCGACGGGGCAGGTGTGGCTGGACCTGCGGCACCTGGGAGCGGACTTTGTGCACGCCCGTTTTCCCACCATCACGGCCACGCTGCGCCGGCTGGGCCTGGACCTGGGGCGGGACCTCATTCCCGTCCAGCCCGCCGTGCATTACACAATGGGCGGCGTGCAGACGGACGCGCACGGACGGACCACCCTGCCCGGTCTGTACGCGGCGGGCGAGGTGGCGTCCAGTGGGTTACACGGCGCAAACCGCCTGGCGAGCAACAGCCTGTCCGAGGGGCTGGTGTTCGGGGCGCGGGCCGCGCGGGCGGCACTGGCGGAAGGGCACCTGCCGCTGAATGCGGGTGAAGCGGTGCCCGCACCGGGAGCGGAACCCACTGGATGGGGGCCGTTGAGGGCGCGAATAGGCCGGGGGGCCGGACTGCGGCGAGACGCAGCGGGGTTACGGGCGGCCCTGAGGGGCTGGGGCCCCTCGCCCACTTCCGGAGAAACGCGCGCTGACCTGGAAGCCGCCAACCTCGCCCTCATCGGCGAACTCGTCCTCAAGGCGGCCCTCGCGCGCGAGGAGTCGCGCGGGGGGCACTTCCGCACCGACTTTCCGCAGGAGGGGGTGGGCGTCCATACCGTTCAGCAACTGGACCGCGACGCGGGCAGAGACACCCTCCATCACGTCCCCGTGGGAGCACGCGTGCTAAGGTTCAGCGCGTGATTTTGCTCACGGGTTGGACGGGAGAAGACCTTGCTTAGCCTGGATGAGCGGCTGCGCACCGCTCTGGCCGAGGACATCGGGCGCGGAGACGCCACCACCCTCGCCACCATTGCGCCGGAGCAGACGGCGCGGGCCGAGTTCCTGCTGAAGGAGCCGGGGGTGCTGAGCGGACTGGAGGTGGCGGTGCGGGTCTTTGCCCTCCTTGATCCAGCCGTGCGCGTGGAGTGGGCGGCACAGGACGGCGAGCCACGCGAGCGCGGCGTCATCGGCACCGTGGCCGGCCCCGCCCGCAGTCTCCTCACAGGCGAGCGGGTGGCGCTGAACCTGCTGCAACGCCTCTCGGGAGTCGCCACCTTCACGCGCCGACATGTCGAGGCGGTGGCCGGAAGCAAGGCGCGCGTGCTGGACACCCGCAAGACCACGCCCCTGTGGCGCGATCTGGAAAAGTCCGCCGTCGCCCACGGTGGAGGGATCAACCACCGCTTCGGGCTGGACGACGGCATTCTGATCAAGGACAACCACATTGCGGCGGCGGGGGGTATCACGGCAGCGCTGAAACGGGCCCGGAACCACAGCTACCTGCTGAAGGTGCTGTGCGAGGTGGAGGACCTGGCTGGCCTGGAAGAAGCCCTGCGGGCCGGAGCGGACCGCATCTTGCTGGACAACATGACCGATGACCTGCTGGCAGAAGCCGTGCGGGTCCGGGACCGCCTGGCCCCACAGGTGACGCTGGAGGCAAGCGGCAACATGACGCTCTCGCGCCTGCCCCGCGTGGCCGCCACGGGCGTGGACTTCGTGAGCGTCGGGGCGCTGACACACTCGGCCCCCGCCCTTGACATCAGCCTCAACCTGACCCTGGAGAACGAAGCATGACCGGTACTCGCCCCGTCGTCCCCCCCGCCCAGATTCCGCACCGGGACCTGTTGCAACTGCAAGTTCTGCCCGACGAGAACCAAATCCGCGCCGATATTGAACGGTTGCGGAAGGAAAAAAACGCCGTCATCCTCGCCCACAACTACCAACGGCCTGAGGTCCAGGGAATTGCCGATTTCGTGGGCGACTCGCTGGGGCTGTCGCGTCAGGCGGCCAAGACGGACGCCGAAGTGATTGTGTTCGCCGGGGTGCATTTCATGGCCGAGACGGCGGCAATCCTCAATCCGCAGAAAGTGGTGCTGCTGCCGGACCTCCGCGCGGGCTGCTCGCTGGCCGATACGTTAACGGCCCAGGGCGTCCGCGACTGGAAGGCCCGCAACCCTGGCGGTCTGGTGGTCACCTACGTGAACACCACCGCCGACGTGAAGGCCGAGTCGGACTACTGCTGCACGAGCGGAAACGCGGTGCAGGTGGTTCAGAGCCTGCCGGAGGACACCCCGGTCCTGTTCGCGCCGGACCGCTTCCTCGCCGCGCATGTCATCCGCGAAACCGGACGGCAGATGGACGTGTGGGACGGAGCCTGCCACGTCCACGAGGCCATCCGCCCCGAGGACATCCAGGGCCAGCAGGCGGCGTATCCCGGCGCCGAACTGCTCATTCACCCCGAATGCGGCTGCTCCACCCGGGTGCTGTCGGCCATTCCCGGGTTGCAGCTCTATTCGACGGAAGGCATGATTCACCGCGCCCAGGCGAGCGACGCGCAGACCTTTATCGTTGTGACGGAGACGGGGATGGTCACCCGCCTCGAAAAGGACGTTCCCGGCAAGACCTTCGTGCCTGTCAGCCGCACCGCCTGCTGCGAGTACATGAAGATGATCACGCTGGAAAACATCCGGGACAGCCTCCAGAACCTTCAGCCGCGCGTGACGGTGCCGGGAGCCATCCGCGAGCGGGCGCTGGTGCCCATCGAGCGGATGCTGGCGATTGGCTGAGCGGTAGAGTGGAGCGTGACCCAGCCCCTGAACGTCATTTCCCTCGCCCAGAAATTCGCCCTGATTGGAGACCACTGGAACCCGCGCGTCGTGGGCGAGCTGGGCGATCAGTACGTCAAGCTCGCCAAGTTTGCGGGCGAGTTCATGTGGCACCACCACGAGAAAGAGGACGAGCTCTTCCTCGTGGTGCGCGGGCAGATGCGCATGGGCCTGCGCGATCCCGACGAGCGGGAAGTGATTGTGGGCGAGGGCGAGATTCTGATCGTGCCCCGGGGGGTGGAGCACCGGCCCGCTGCCGTGGGAGAGGAAGCGTGGATTCTGATGCTGGAGCCCAAAACCACGCTCAACACGGGAGCGGAACGCAACGAACGGACGCGGGAGGGGTTGGCCTGGATATGAGGGGAACGCGCGGGGGCGTCGAGGGTCAAACCGGTTGACCTGTCCGAAAAGAGGAGCGTGTCGGGAAGCCCCAAACCACGCCCCTCTTTTCGCTGACTTCTAAAGGCCTACGGCTCCCTCAGTTCTGCCCACTCGGAAACGCGAACGGCTGCAGCTTGACCGTCACCTCACGCGCCTTGCCGTCTCGCAGCACGGTCAGGCGCAGCGTGTCACCCAGACGCTTGCCGATCACGGTCCGGGGCAGGTCACTGCCATCGCTGAGCGGCTGGCCGTCCACGGCGGTGATGATGTCACCGCCCACCTTGAGGGCGTCCTGACCATTGCTGCCCGGCTCATCCGTGATGGTGGCGCTGCCCTGAAGCCCCGCCTGCGCGGCCGGGCTCCCCGCCACCACCTGCTCCACGAGCGCGCCGGTCTCGGGGAGCCCGTACTTCTGGCGCTGCTCGCCGGTCAGGCCGCCCAGATCGAGGAAACGGATGCCCAGCGTGGGCGCCTTGACCTCGCCACCCGCCCGAAGCTGGGGCAGCAGCCTCTTGACGGTGTTCACGGGGATGGCGAAGCCCACGCCCGCGCTCTGGCCACTGCCGCCCGTCAGAATTTGGGTGTTCACGCCAATGACCTGTCCAGCGCTGTTGAGCAGCGGACCGCCGGAGTTGCCGGGGTTGATCGCCGCGTCGGTCTGGATGGCGCTCTGAGACACGCCCCTGTTGCCGATGGGCACCGTGCGCTCCAGGCTGCTGATGATGCCCTCGGACACGCTGAAGTCCAGGCCAAAAGGGGCCCCCATCGCCACGGCCTTGAGCCCCACGTCGAGTTGCGACGAGTCCCCCAGAGGGATGGGCTGGACGGCGCCTTTGGGCAGCCCCTCCGCGCGGATGAGGGCGAGGTCAAAGTCGGGGGCGCGGCCGATGACCTTGGCCTTGTAGGTCTTCTTGTTGCCGTGCAGGCGGATGGTGATCTCGCTGGCTCCCTCCACCACATGGTTGTTGGTGATGATGTCGCCCCTGTCGTCCACGAAAAAGCCGCTGCCGGTGCCCTGCTGAACGCTTCCGCCGTCGCCCTGGCCTTCGGGCAGGGGCATATTGAAGCCGAACTGGTCTTGCAGCCGCTTCTGCATCTCGGACAGGTCACCGCTCGCCGCGGCCTTTTCCGTCACGCTGACGTATACCAGACCGTTCTGCCGGTCCTTGACCACCTGCACGGTGTTCGCCTCGGACTCGGTACGGGCGCGGCCCGAGTCAAAAGCGTTGACGGCGGGCGCGGCAGCCGGGGTGGACGTGGCCGCGGCGGGAGCGGTGGTGGCCACCTGGGCGCTGGAATGCTCGGACAGCTCGACGCCCGCAAAGACCCCGAGGGCGAGGGTGCCCGTCAGGGCGAGCAGAGAGAGGTTCTTCTTCATGGCCGCAGTGTGCGGCCAGCCGGTTACATGGGGGTTAAAGACAAGCGGAGGGCGGAGAGCACACGGCATGCTGCCCTCCGCGTCATACCGCTGCCCGTCCCGCCACCCGCCCGCTGAAAAGGCAGCCGCCCAGGAAGGTGCCTTCCAGCGAGCGGTAGCCGTGCATCCCACCGCCGCCGAAGCCCGCCACCTCACCCGCCGCGTACAGGCCGGGGATAGGCCGACCGCCGGGACGCAGCACCTGCCCCGACAGGTCCGTTTCCAGGCCACCCAGCGTTTTGCGGGTCAGGACGTTCATACGGACGGCGATCAGCGGGCCATCCGCGGGATCGAGGATGGGCGCGGGTTTGGCCACTCGGATCAGGCGCTCGGTGATCAGGGCCCGGGCGCTGCGGACAAGGGCCAGCTGTGCGTCCTTGCCCGCAGGGTTCAGGGTCTGGAAGTCCCGTTCGCGGAGTTCGCGCTCGAGAACGGCGGGGTCCAGCAGGCCATTGCCGACAAGGGCGTTCATTCCGTCCGCCAGTTCGGGTAGGGTGTCGCGCACCACGAAATCCTCGCCGTAGTCCATAAACGCCTGAACTGGGGCCTGTACCCGCCCAGAGGCTCGCCGCAGCGTCAGGCGGAGGTCACGGCCGGTGAGGTCCGGGTTCTGTTCGCTGCCGGAGAGGGCGAATTCCTTCTTGATGATCGACCGGTTGAGGACAAACCACGTGTACGGATAGCCTTGCCGCCCGATGTGCGTCAGCGCTCCCAGCGTATCGAAGCCGGGATAGTGCGGGTGAGGCAGCCGCCGCCCAGTGGGATCCAGCCACAGGCTGCTCGGCCCGGGCAGCACCCGGATGCCGTGGCCCGGCCAGACCGGGCTCCAGTTGCGCAGCCCTTCTGTGTAGTGCCACATGCGGTCCGGGTGAATGAGGCTTGCGCCTGCATCGCGTACCACGCCCTGCAACTCGCCGTCCACGTGTCTGGGCACGCCCGCCACCATGAAGGCCGGGGCAGGCCCAAGCCGCTCCGTGGGCCAGTTGCGCCGCACCAGGTCGAGGTTTCCCCCAATGCCGCCCGAGGTAATGATCACCGCGCCTGCGTTCAGGCTGAAGTCCCCCACCACCACCCGGGAACTCGCCTCGCCCCTGCCGACGTCCGAGGGTTCAAGCACGGCGCCGTATACGCCGTGAACGGCACCGTTCGTGATGTTCAGGCCACGCACGCAGTGGCGAAAATGGAAGGTGATGCGTCCGGCGGCCACGTGCTCGCGCACCCGGCGCTCGAACGGCTCCACCACCCCCGGCCCGGTACCCCAGGTGATGTGAAAGCGCGGTACGCTGTTGCCCGGTCCGCCTGCGCCCTGGCCGCCGCGCTCAGCCCAGCCCACAGCGGGAAAGAAACGCAGGCCCATGTTCGTCAGCCACGCGCGCTTCTCGCCCGCTGCGAACTCCACGTAGGCGCGGGCCCACTGCCGGGGCCAGTGGTCCTCGGGGCGGTCAAAACCCGCGTTGTTCTCCCAGTCGCTCCACGCCAGCTCGGGTGAGTCGCGGATGCCCAGGCGGCGCTGCTCGGGGGAATCCACCAGAAAGAGGCCGCCAAAGGACCAGTGGGCCTGTCCGCCCAGATTCTGCTCGCCTTCCTGATCGAGCAGCAGGGCGCGGCGTCCGGCGTCGGCCACCTCAGCGGCGGCGGTCAAGCCCGCCAGGCCCGCTCCCACGACGATCACGTCCGTGTCCAGGGTGTGCATGGCCCACGCTAGCAAAGTCTGCCGCCCACAACGGGCGGCGGCACCCCCAGCTGAATCGAGGGTGCCGCGCAGGACGAAAGGGAACTACTTCTTGCGTTTGGAGGTGGCTGGGCCTTTTTTGCCGCCGCCTCCACCGGTGGTGCGCTCCTTGGCGTCGCGCATGAATGAGCGCAGCTTGGCCTCGAACTGGGGGCTCTGGCGGCCAATTGCGCGCGGACGCGGGATCTCCTCGGGTTCTTCGAGCAGCTCCTTGATGGAGAGGTCGAGGCGGCCCCGCTCGTCGCGGCCAAGCACCTTCACGTCCACATTCTCGCCCTCGCGGACATGATCGTGGATGTTTCTCACGAAGGAGTGGGCAATCTGGGAGATGTGCACGAGGCCGGTCTCACCGTTCTCGAACTGGATAAACGCGCCGAAATCCGTTACGCGCGTGACGCGGCCACTGGCGACCGCGCCGGGGTCAAGCTGCACCAAGGGTGCCCTCCTGAATCAACATAAGTCACATTTTATACCACGTCGCCCGCCCGATGTATGCACCCAACGCCCCGAAAGCGGAAAAGGCCGCGCCCACGCGCCCACCCGGGGTAGAGTGGATGGGATGAAGCTTCGCGGCACGCTCGGCGGCATGAACCTCCTTCTCGAACCGGGCGACACGGCGGCCAGCGTGGCGCAGGCGCTGGAGCTCCGCGCCGAGTTGCTCGCCGTCAACGTGACGCTGGAGGTGGGGGGCGACACCGATCCGGCCGCCCTGGAAGTTGCGCTGGAGGCCGTTCGCGCCGCTGGAGGGACGCCGGGACGGGTCCGGGCGCCCCGCGTGACCGTCGCCGCTCCCAGCGCGGAGCAGGAGGAGGGCAGCGCCCGCACGGTGATCTTGCCCCACGGCGTCCGCGCAGGATTCCGGGGCGAGTACCGGGGCAGCGTGGTCATTCTGGGCGACGTGAACCCGGGCGCGGAGATCGTGGCGGGCGGCGACGTCATCGTGATGGGAGCGCTGCGGGGGGTGGTGCACGCGGGCTTTGGCGGCCACGCGGACGCCATCGTCTGGGCGCGGCCCATCTCCAGCGCCCAGATCCGAATCGGGGACGCTGTGGCCCGTACCCCTGAGGGCAGCAGCCTGAGCACCATGCGCAAGCTCGACGGCCATGAGGGCGCGGAAATGGCCCGGCTGCAGGGCGGCACCATCGTGATCGAAGCGCACCGCTGAGCAGGACCAAAGCCGCCCCACTTGCCCAGTACCCTCTTCATATGAAGACCGTACAGCTCACCGAGCTTCGGGCCCGGCGCAGGCGCTTTGCCTCGCTGCCCGACTTTGGGGCCTTTTTCATGTTCTTCGGTGTATCCGGCATCGACCAGCACAGTGAGGAGCGGCAGCAAAAGCGCTTCGAGCGCGAGTATTACGCGCACTTGGCAACGGTGCGGCTGTCGGGGACCGTGACAGCAGGCCGCTACACCTTTCAAAACCTGCCTGAGGAAGCCAACCGGCGCGGCTGGTCGGTCCGGTCAGACGCAACGGCTTCCACCGAACTCAGCGACGAGGGCCTGCAAGCGCTGAAGGGCTGGATGGCACGGGGAAGCCGGGAAGTTCAGCTGCAACCGCTGACCTGATGGGGAGGCGTCTTCCACTGCGCCTCACTGAACCGATTCAGCTCCTGCCCCGTTCCTGCTACGCTCTGGCCCATGACCCAGACCCTCGCCGGCGAACTGAAGTGGTGGCAGCGCGGCATCATCTACCAGATCTACCCCCGTTCCTTTCAGGACGCGAGCGGGGACGGCGTGGGCGACTTGCGCGGCATCACAGCGCGGCTGCCCTATCTGGCGAGCCTCGGCGTGGAGGCGGTGTGGCTCTCCCCCATCTTCACCAGCCCCATGCGCGACTTCGGGTACGACGTGGCCGACTACTGCGGCGTCGATCCACTCTTCGGCACCCTGGAAGATTTCGACGCGCTGGTGCAGGGCGCGCACCGCCTGGGCCTGAAGGTGATGCTGGACTACGTGCCCAACCACAGTTCCTCGGACCACGCGTGGTTTCAGGAAGCCCTGAAGGGCAAGGACAGCCCCAAGCGCGATTGGTACGTGTGGCGCGACCCCGCACCCGACGGCAGCGTGCCCAACAACTGGAAGTCTTTTTTCGGCGGCCCCGCTTGGACGCTGGACGAACGAAGCGGGCAGTATTACCTTCACCAGTTTCTGCCCTCGCAGCCGGACCTCAACTGGCGCAACCCGGAGGTGCGCGCGGCGATGTACGGCGCGCTGCGCTTTTGGATGCGCCGGGGTGTGGACGGCTTCCGCGTGGACGTGATCTGGCTGCTGGCCGAAGACGACCGCTATCTGGACGAGCCCGAGAACCCCGACTGGCAGCCTGGAATGATCGAGCACGCCTCGCTGGACCACATCTACACCCAGGACCAGCCGGAGACGCACGCGTACATCCGCGAGATGCGGCAGGTGCTGGACGAGTTTGAGGACCGCATGATGGTGGGCGAGATCTACCTGCCGGTGGACCGGCTGCTGCCCTACGCGGGAACAAAGGACACCGAGATGGTCCACCTGCCCTTCAACTTCCACCTGATTGGGATGCCGTGGGACGCGGCGCAGGTACGCGCCTTTGCCGACACGTACGACGCGGCCTGCGTACTGGCCGGAGCCTGGCCCAACTGGGTGCTGGGCAACCACGACCAGCACCGCTTCAAGACGCGGGTGGGGACGCAGGGCTACCGGGTGGCCCAGACCCTGCTGCTGACCCTGCGCGGCACGCCGACGGTGTATTACGGCGACGAGATCGGCATGGAGAACGTGCCTGTTCCCCCCGAGAAGATGGTGGACCCGGCGGGACTCCAGCAACCCGACGTGCCCGCCGCCAGCCGTGATCCCGAGCGCACCCCGATGCAGTGGGACAGCACCGAGAACGCGGGCTTTGCTCCGGCGGGCGTGACGCCCTGGCTGCCCCTCGCCGCCGACGCGGACCAGGTGAATGTGGCGGCGCAGGAGAAGGACGAAGGCAGCGACCTGAATTACTTCCGGGCCCTGACCCGGCTGCGGCGCGAGCACCCAGCGCTGGTGGGCGGTGAGTACCACTCGCACGACGCGGGCTACGGGGACGTCTTCGCCTTCGAGCGGACGCTGGACGGCGAGCGGCTGACCGTACTGCTGAATTTCGGGGGCGAGACGCGGGCAGTGGGCGCCCTGGCAAACGGAGAAACCCTGCTGAGCAGCCTGTGGGACGCCGGGGCGGTCGGCGCGCCCCTGCGGCCCTTCGAGGCGAGGATCGTCCGGGCGGGCCCCTGACCAACCTGTACTATCCTGCCCTCCTATGGGTTTCCTCCTCCGGCTGCTGGTCAATGCGCTGGCGCTGTACCTCGTGACGCGGGTGTACCCAGGCGTGAGCTTCACGCCTGGTGCCGACGTGGGCAGCGTCCTGATCTCCGCGCTCGTCCTGGGGCTGGTCAACGCCCTGATCCGCCCGGTGCTGCTGCTGCTGAGCCTGCCGGTGAACGTCTTGACGCTGGGCCTCTTTACCCTGGTGGTCAACGGCGTGGTGCTGTGGCTCGCGGCGAGCGTCACGGCGCTGAACGTCTCGGGCCTGACGGGGGCCATCCTCGGCGCGCTCGTGCTGAGCGTCGTGAGCTGGATTTTGGACCGGATCGTCCACGCGCTCGGCCTGGATGGGGAACGCAAGTGAGCGCCCGACTGCTTCACACCCCGGACGAGGTCCGCGCCGCCCTGGAGGGAGCGGGACGGGTGGGCTTTGTGCCCACGATGGGCTACCTGCACGGGGGACACGCCACCCTGATCCGCCGAGCACACGCGGAATGCGGCGTGGTGGTGGTCAGCGTCTTCGTGAACCCGAGACAGTTCGGCACTGGAGAGGACCTCTCGCGTTATCCCCGGGACCTTGCCCGGGACCTGGAGGTGGTGGGCGAGGCGGGAGCCGACTTCCTGTTTCACCCCTCTGTAGCGGCGATGTACCCGGACGGCTACGCCACCACGGTGTCGGTGGGCCGCGTCTCCGGGCCGCCCGAGGGAACGTCGCGCCCCGGTCACTTTGACGGAGTGGCGACGGTGGTCTTGAAGCTGCTGAATGTGGTGAGGCCCCACCGGGCCTACTTCGGGGAGAAAGACTGGCAACAACTGGCGGTGGTGCGGCAGATGGTGCGGGACCTCGATGTGCCTGTGGGGATCGTGGGGGTACCGACAGTGCGTGAGGCGTCCGGGCTGGCCCTGAGCAGCCGCAACAGTTACCTCAGCGCGGAGCAGCGGGAGCGGGCCGCGGTGCTGTCGCGGGCCCTGCGCGCCGTGCAGGACACTGCCCTGAGGGGTGAGCGCGAGGTGAAGCGGCTGCGGCAGTCCGGGCTGGACGTGCTGGCCACCGAACCCGGGGTGCAGCTCGACTACCTGACGGTGGTGGACGGAAACATGACCGAGCACCCGCAGGCCACGGAGGACGCCCTGACCCGGGTCCTGATCGCCGCCCGGATGTTCGGGGTCCGGCTCATCGACAACATGCCCCTGTGGCCCGAGTCCACTCCCAGCGCTACAATGGGGGGCACACGATGAATCTTCATGATCTGCTCCGGGAGATGGTGGTCCATCACGCCTCGGACCTGCACCTGCAGGCGGGCAGTCCGCCGATGGGCCGGGTAGATGGGCGGCTGCAACCGATGGGAATTCAGTACCTGAACCCGGACGCGATGATCGCGCTGGCCCAGACCCTGCTGACGCCCGAGCAGCGGCAGGAGTTTGCGGCCATGAACGAACTCGACCTGGCCTACACGGTGCCGGAGCTGGGCCGATTCCGCTGCAACGTGTTCCGGCAACGGGGCGCGGTGGGCATCGTCATCCGGCGCGTGATGGCGACGGCGCCGACCTTCGACCTGCTGGGATTGCCACCGGGCGTGATGAAACAGCTCACGCAGTCGTCGCAGGGCCTGGTGCTGATCACCGGACAGACGGGCAGCGGCAAGAGCACCACGCTCGCAGCGATGATCTCGCACATCAACCACAACGCCGCGTACAACATCATTACCATCGAAGACCCCATCGAATTTCTGCACAAGAATGACAAAAGCCTCGTTGTGCAGCGCGAGATCGGCATGGACACGCGCGACTTCCGCACTGCACTCAAGTACGCCCTGCGCCAGGACCCGGACGTTCTGATGATCGGCGAGATGCGCGACAAGGACACGGTGGAAACGGCGCTGGCCGCCGCGCAGACGGGCCACCTCGTGCTTTCCACGCTGCATACGCAGGACACGGTACAGACGGTCAACCGCATCATCGACTTCTTTCCCCTCAACGAGCACCACCAGGTCCGGCAGCAACTCGCGCAGGCACTGGTGGGCATCGTGTCGCAGCGCCTGCTGCCGCGCGCCGACGGGCAGGGCCGGGTGCTGGCCGCCGAGATCCTGCTGGGCACCGCCCTCGTCAAGGACTACATCAAGGACCCCGAGAAGACGCCTTACATCAAAGACGCCATGATGGAAGACAACATCCGGGGGATGCAGACCTTCGACCAGCACCTCGTGATGCTGCACCGGCGCAAACTGATCTCGCTCGAAGAAGCGCTGGAGGCGGCCACGAGCCCGCACGAGGTCCGGCTGATGCTGATGCGCGACGAATTCTGAGCAGCAGGACTTTCGGGGATCCTTCCTGCTGTTCTCTCGTCGAGATTTGGGCCACCCGGAGGAAGGTGGCTGTCCCTGACCGCCTGTCTCAGGGCTGCAGTCCTGCCTTTGCGGGAACGCACCGAGGAGAGAAAGGCTTCCAGGGCCATCCACCTCTTGCCTCCTGTCCTCCGTCCCCCATGCCCTATAATTGGCCGTTATGACCAAAACCCGCATCACCATGACCCAGCGCGGCTACGACAAGCTGAAGGAGACGCTGGAGTACCTCAAGACGGTTCGCCGCGAACAGATCAGCGACTATATGGGCTCGGCCATCGCCGACGGTGACCTGCGGGAAAGTGCAGCCTACGACGAGGCCCGCATGCAGCAGAGCGAGAACGAATCGCGCATCGTGGAACTTGAAGATCAGCTCGAACGCGCGCAGATCATCCCTGAAGACGCGTCCGGTGGCATCGGCCTGGGCGCGCGGGTGGTCATTCAGGCCGTGGACGGGGGCGAGCCGCGTACCTTCGAGCTTGTGGGCACCTACGAGGTGGACGTGCTGAAGGGCAAGGTCAGCGATGCCAGCCCCATCGGGCAGGCGCTGGCGGGCAAGCGGGAGGGGGACCTCGTGCTGGTGCCCTCGCCCCGGGGGCCGAAGAAGTTCAAGGTGCTCGAAGTGGCCTACGGCTAAACGCCAAAAACATTCGGGAGGGCGGGGCCAACGGGCTTACCGCCCTCTTCCCGTTCTCGAACCCTTCCCCATACCACGTCCTAAAGGCGTCTGGGCTTTTCCTCATGGCCCGCTTGTGCCTCTGGCTACACTCGAACGGGTAATATACTCTTCTGATCTTTGGAATCACTTCCATGATAGAGGCTTCACCGTTCATTCCCATCCCGGAGGACCCCGTATGACCATCCAACGTTCGAGCGGCGTGCTGCTGCATCCCACCAGCCTTCCCGGCCCCTACGGCATCGGTACCCTGGGCGAGCAGGCCCGGCACTTCGTGGACTGGCTTGCTGGAGCCGGACAGCGCTACTGGCAGGTGATGCCCCTGGGACCCACCGGCTTTGGCGACAGTCCGTATCAGGCGTTCAGCGCTTTCGCCGGGAACCCGTATCTCATTGACCTCGACACGCTGCGAAGCGAGGGCCTGCTGGGCGACGCCATTCTGGCGGACCTGCCCGGGTTTAGCTCCGAACGGGTGGATTTCGGATTGCAGTACGTGTGGCGCAACGGGGTGCTGAGGCAAGCGTACGGCGCCTTCCAGGAGGGCCTCACGCCTCATCTGAAGGCCGATTTCGAAGCGTTCCGGGCAGCGGAGGCCGAGTGGCTGGACGACTACGCGCTGTTTATGGCCCTCAAAGATGCCCACGGCGGAGAAGCGTGGAGCGGCTGGGCCCCGGCGCTGCGGGACCGCGAGCCGGAGGCCTTGCAAAAGGCGCGGACGGAACTCGCCGTTCAGATCGAGCGCGTGCAATTTACCCAGTTCCTGTTTTTCCGGCAGTGGAGCGCTCTGCGCAGCTATGCCCGCGCGCGGGGCGTGGAGATTATCGGAGACATCCCCATCTTCGTGGCGCTGGATTCCAGCGACGCCTGGGCGAACCGCGAGCAGTTTTATTTCGACGATCGGGGACAGCCCACGGTGGTGGCGGGCGTGCCGCCGGACTACTTTAGCGAGACGGGGCAGCTGTGGGGCAATCCGCTCTACCGCTGGGACGTGATGGCGGAAGACGGCTTCGCGTGGTGGATCAAGCGGTTTCAGGGCAGCCTGAAGCTGTATGACCTGATCCGCCTGGACCACTTCCGGGGCCTGGCCGGGTACTGGGAGATCCCCTACCCCGCTGAGACGGCGGTACGTGGCCAGTGGGTTCCCGCCCGGGGCTACGAGATGCTCGAGGCGGTCCGGGAGGCCCTGGGCGGCGTACCCATCATCGCCGAAGACCTGGGCGTCATCACCCCGGACGTGGAAAAGCTGCGCGACGACTTCGGGCTGCCGGGGATGGCGGTGCTTCAATTTGCCTTCGGGGGCGGCGACTTCAGCGTGAACGACTTCCTGCCGCACAACCTCAAGGTCAACCAGGTGGTGTACACCGGCACCCACGACAACGACACCTCGCGCGGATGGTGGGTTCACGCCGACGAGCAGGAGCGCCACAACTTCCGCGTCTACACGAGCAGCAACCCCTCCGAGGAGACGTTCGCCTGGCAGCTCACCGAACTCGCTTTCGGCAGCCGCGCGAACTTGGCCGTGGTACCCCTGCAAGACCTCCTGAACCTGGGCAGCGAGGACCGCATGAACCTGCCGGGCACGACGGGACCACAAAACTGGACCTGGCGCGCCGACGCGAGCGGCTTCTCGTCCGAATTGGCGGGGCAGGTGCGGGAACTCACCCAGCGGACGGGGCGCTAGGCCAGTGGGCTGTGGAAGCTTCCTACGACGCGCCTCCCACAACCCACTACCCTGTCTTGCATGAAGCTCTACACACGCACGGGCGACAGCGGCTCCACGGGACTCTACGGCGCGGACCGGGTGAGCAAGGCGCACGTCCGCGTCGAGGCCTACGGTACCGTGGACGAACTCAACAGCCTGCTGGGGCTGGCGCGGGCGCATGCGGCGCAGCCCGACGCCGGGATGGACGCGGACCTGGAGTACCTCCAAAACGCACTCTTTGACGTGGGCGCGGACCTCGCCACCCGGCTGGAGAGCCCCTATGGGCAAAAGCTCAGCCGGATGGACGCCGAGGACATCGCCTTTCTGGAAGCGGTGATCGACCGCTACCAGGAGGCGGTGCCGCCCTTGACGGCCTTTGTCCACCCCGGCGGCACGCCGCTCGCCGCCACCCTGCAAGTTGCCCGCGCCGTGGCCCGCCGGGCAGAGCGCGAGGTGATACGCCTCACGCACGAGGAGGAGGTCAACGGACACGTGCAGGTCTACCTCAACCGTGTCTCGGACCTGCTGTTCGTGATGGCCCGAGCGGCCAACGCGAGGGCAGGCGTGGGTGAGGAACGCTGGACAGTGAAGGGACGGCGGTAAGGCGGTCAAACGAGGAAACCGCAGCGGAGACGCCGCGGGGCTTTCTCGCCTCGGCGCCGATTCGGTCAGTGGAGGGAGTGCGGGATCTGGCGGTGGCTTTCCGCCTCCTGCGCTGAAATGGCGCCGAGCCTACTGGCGGACGAGGCCACACATCGCCTTGCTGCACTTCAGTCACTTCACGGTGGCGAGTCAGGAGACGAACCATGACCCGCCCGAATACTCCAGCGTCCAGCCGTTTTGCCGGGTCCTGCCGTCAAAAAAGGCCGCCCAGCTGCACGGGGCTGCTTGCGCGGTCCTACTTCATATTCAAAAAGTTCAGGATCGCCCGCGCTATTGCGCCCGCGAGCCTGTCCCGGTAGGCGGGCAGGGCGAGGCGGGGGCCTTCCACCGGGCTGCTGCCGAAGCCCACCTCGATCAGGATGGCGGCGGTGGTGGGGTTGCGGATGACGTAGAAGGTTTCGGTCTGCACGCCCCGGTTGACCGCCCCCGTGGCGGAGATGAGACTGGCCTGCACCTTCTGCGCGAGCTGGCGTGAGAAGGCGAGCTTGGCCTGGGCGAGCAGGTCACCGAGCAGGCCCTGGGCGCTGTTCGCCGCACGCCGGGTCAACTCCTGACCGAGGCTGCCGCCACCGTTTTCCAGAATGGCGACGCCGCGCTTTTGCCCGGCGAGGGGCTTGCCGAAATAGTAGGTCTCGATGCCCTGACTGCTCGGGCTGGCAGAAGCGTTAACGTGGATGCTGACGTAGGCGCTGGTATTCGCGTTGCTCGCCATTCTCGAACGCAGGTCCAGGTCCGTGGTCTTGTCGTCGCTGAGATCCGCGTTCTTCTCTCGGGTCATCACCACGTCCACACCGTGCTCGCGCAGCAGGTCCCGCACGCGCAGGGCCACCGAGAGCGTGACCTCATGCTCCTGCACCCACTGGCTCTGCATCCCGGGATCGATGCCGCCGTGGCCGGGGTCCAGCACCACGCGGGGGCGGGACGGCGGCTTGGCGGTGGAAGTGCTGGCGGGGGGGGCTTTCCTGGCGGGCGGAGTGGCGGAAACCTTCGCGGCGGCGGTGCTTGTGGGCACGTCGATCACCAGCCGCGCGGCCTGGCCACCGGCTGCGGGAAGGACTTTCGCCTGGGCCTGGGCGTGTCCTTTCGCCAGGGTGACGGTCACCGTACTGCCCGCAACGGCATAGGCCGTGACGCCGGGAGCCCCCAGCGGACCGTTCGCAGCGGGCAGGCTCAGGCCGAGCTTCACGGTCACGCTGCCTGCAGACACGCGGGCGCTCGCGGTGGTGGCGTGGGGCAAGTCGAACACCACCCGGGTGTAGCCGTCGTGGGTACCGACGCGGGGCGCGGCGAGCGCCGGGCCGGACAGCGCGGAGGAAGCCGCGAGCAGGAGCAGCAGGGGGAAGCGCTTCACTGCCCCGAGTGTAGCGCGGGGCTTCCGGGAAAAAACGAGGCCCCTGATGCCCGCCTGACGCCTCCGCTCACGCCGCTTAAAGCGGGGGCGCTAGGGTGGGGTCCATGAAGCGTTCCCTCCTGACCCTGCTGCCCCTGCTCGCCTCGGTGACCCTGGGATCCGGCCAAGCCGTGACCTTCGGCGGCCTGAACGTCTCGCCGCGCGGAGCACAAAACCTCAATCTGGAGACGGGCGCGACCGACTTTCCTCAGGGCGGCACGGCGACGGACGCCAAGAACGGCGTACGCCTGGTGGCCGACCGCATGCAGCTTAGGCCGGGCGAACGTCTGACCGCCCAGGGCGCCACCGTCACGACGCCCGAGGGTGCCACCCTGAAGGCCTCCACGATCGTCTATGACCTGAAAAGCGGCGTGGTGACCGCGACGGGCGGCGTCACCTTCTCGGACGCAAAGGTCAGGAACCTCACGGCAGCGGAAGTCGTGCTGTACGCCAAGAGCGACTTCGTGGCGGCACGGGGCGGGGTGAAGGCGGACACCCCCGCGCTGCAGGCCACCACCCTCGTTTTCGACGTACACTCGGCCCAGGCGCTGCTCAGCGGAAGTCCCCGGGTGGGCGGCAAGGCCGTGGACTCCCCGAGTCTCCTGCTGACCTTCGGTGGCAACCGCCTGCTGCGCAGCACCGTGCCCGACGCGGCAGCGCTGGGCCGCTTCTCGCCCTACCTGAAGTGAGGCCAGGCGCTGAGGGCCAAGCCGCCCCCGGCCCCATCTGGACACCTCCCGCCCACGCCTCCACAATCGGGGCATGACGCCCAACATGCCCTCCCCTGCCCGCTTTCACCCCCGGACCCTGCCGCTGACAGCGCTGGCGCTGGGGGTGATTTACGTGCTGTGGAGCAGCGTCACCGTGATTCCGGCGGGGCGGGCAGGGGTGGTGTTCAGCGCGCTGGGCGGCGTGAAACCGGGCGTGCGGCCCAGCGGGCTGACCTTCACGGCTCCCCTGATCGAGCACGCGGTGCTGTACGACACCCGGCTGCAGGAGGTCACCCTCGCGCACGGCCAGCAGGACGCGGCGGGTGAGGGGGCCATCCGGGGCCGCAGCAAAGAGGGCCTGGACATCACAGCGGACGTGACGGTGCAGTTCCGCGTCAACCCGACCGAACTGCCCGCCCTGCACCGCGAACTCGGCCCGAACTACCTGGAAACGGTGGTGCGGCCCCAGGTCCGCTCCAAAGTCCGCGACGTGGTGGGGCAATTCGGGGCCGCAGACCTGATCTCGTCTCAGCGGCAGGCGGTGGAAGCGGAAGTCGCGCGGCAACTGACGGAGGTGTTTACCAAAAACCACCTCCAGCTCGACGCCGTGCTGCTGCGCGAGTTAAAGATTCCCGACTCCGTGGCCAAGGCCATCGAGGAAAAGCAGACCGCCGAGCAGCAGGTCCAGATCGAGCGCAACCGTCTGCAGCAGGCCGACATCTCGGCCCAGCGTCAGGTGGTGGTGGCCGAGGGCGAGGCCAAGGCGGCCGTCGCCCGCGCGAAGGGGGAGGCGCAGTCGCTCGCCCTGCGCGGCCAGGCCCTGAGAAACAACCCCCAGCTCGTGCAGCTTACGGTGGCCGAAAAGCTCGCCCCGACCATCCAGACCGTGATGCTGCCCTCGGGCGGGAACTTCCTGCTGGACCTGCAATCGCTGGGAAACAAGGGCGGGACGGTGACGAACGCCAAGCCCTGATGCTCGACATCCGCAGCGCTTTGCGAGTCCGCCCAGCGAAGGCACCTCTGCTCTTCTCAGTTGTGCGGCTCCACACCTTTCTGCCACCGTTTTTCCTTCTCGCCTCCCAGGCTCTCCGAATCCTCCCAGTCGGGCCCGCGGTTTTCTCATCCCTGCTGAGGCGGAAGTCTGATGAGTTGCCCCCAACTCGGATAAGGTGGGCACCATGCTGCGCGTGCTGTTCGTGGGAGACGTGTACGGGCCGCCCGGCCGCCGGGTGCTGGGAGCGCACCTGCCCACCGTCCGTTCGGGGTTTGATTTCATCATCGTCAACGGCGAGAACGCCGCCGGAGGCCTGGGCCTGCACCGTGAGGCTGCCGACGGCATTCTGCGCGCGGGAGCGGGGTGCATCACCCTGGGCAACCACGCCTGGCACCACAAAGACATCTACAGCCTGTTGCTGGACGAGGCGAGGTATCCCATTGTCCGGCCCCTTAACTACGCCGATCCAGGCACGCCGGGCGTGGGCTGGCGGACCTTTGAGGTAAAAGGGGAGCGGCTGACGGTGGTCAACCTGCTCGGGCGGGTCTTTATGGAAGCGGTGACGAATCCCTTTCGGGCGATGGACGAACTGCTGGACAGGCCGGACCTCGGCCACGTTTTCGTGGACTTTCACGCTGAGGCCACGAGCGAGAAGGCAGCGCTGGCGTGGCATCTCGACGGGCGGGTGGCCGCCGTGATCGGCACGCATACGCACGTCGCCACCGCTGACACGCGCATTCTGCCCGGGGGCACCGCCTTTCAGACCGACGCAGGCTTTACCGGACCGAGCAACAGCGTGATCGGCGCAGACCCGGCCGGACCCATCGAGCGCTTTCTGACCGAGCGTCCCCACCGGTTCTCGGCGGCGGGGGGACCGGCAGAGCTCAATGGGGTGATTGTCCAGATGGAGGGGGGCCGGGCCCTGACCGCGGAGCGCTACCGTTACGCGGAAGAGGGGGAGGAGCGTCCTGCCCCCGGCACAACCTGAATTTGAAGAACTTACCGGGGAGGCAAGGCGGACATGGGGCTAAGCAGTGACGTGAACACGCTGGGGCGCACGCTGGGACAGGTGCTGAAGGAGCAGGAGGGCGAGGCTTTTTTCGATCTGGTGGAGCGGACCCGCTCGCTCGTGCGCGAGGTGCGGGCCGGGGGTGACGACGCAGAGCTGCGCGAATTGCTCTCGGACCTGGACGGCGAGACGGCGGGGAACCTCACGCGGGCCTTTACCTGGTATTTCCAGCTTGTGAATCTGGCCGAGGAATACGAGCGGGTGCGGGTGCTGTCAAACGTTCAGGGCGTGCGCCCGCAAAGCCTGGAGCAGGCGCTGACCGAGCTGAAGTCCCAGGGGCTGAGCGCAGAGGAAGTCGAAGCCCTGCTCGCCCGCCTGGACCTGGGACTGACCTTCACCGCCCACCCCACCGAGATGCGCCGCCGCACCGTGCGCGCCCACCTGGTCGAAATCGCGCAGGATATTCCCGGGCTGGAAAGCCCACTGGCGCTGGAGCGCGTCGCCGCCCATGTGGAGGCGCTGTGGGGCACGCCCGAGCTGCGCCGCCTCAAGCCCACCGTGCAGGATGAGGTCAAGGGCGGGCTGAACTACATCACCTCCATCGCGGGGGCGCTGCCCGAGCTGCAGCGGGACCTCGGGCGGGCCTTCGCAGGGGTGTATGGGCGGCCCACGGAGGCGAGGCTGCCCCTCTCCTTCAACTCGTGGATGGGTGGGGACCGCGACGGCAACCCCTTTGTCACGCCGCAGGCCACGCGGGAAACGCTGGCGCTGCACCGCGACCTGGCCCGCCGCCTGCTGATGGAGGCCATCAGCCAAGCGTTCACGGACCTCAGTCAGGAGGAGCTGGAGGGCGACGAGGAGGACTCGTACCGGGTGGAACTGCGCGCCTTGCACGCGGCTGTAGAGGCGGGGGAACAGGTGGATTTGCTGCCCCGCCTGGAAGCCCTGCGTGAGCGGCTGGAGACGGAGGGCCAACGCCGCAGCGCCGAGCTCCTGCTCACGCCGCTGCTGACGGTGGCGCGTGTGTTCGGCCAGCACCTCGTCAGCCTCGACGTGCGCGAGCACAGCGCCCAGACGGGCGCGGCGATTGCCCGCCTCCTGAAGGAAGCCGGGGTGGAAGGCGATTACCTGGCCCTTCCCGAACACGCCAAGCAGGAGGTCCTGACGGCGGAACTGCGCTCGCGCCGTCCGCTGTGGCCTGCGGGAACAGCGCTTCCCGACGAGTTGGAGACGGTGATCGGCCCCATCCGTGAGGTGCAGGCGGCGACGCGGCGCGTCGGCCCCCGTGCTTTCGGCCGCTACATCATCTCCATGAGCGAGAGCGTCAGCGACGTGCTCGAACCGCTGCTCCTCGCCCGCGAGGTGGGCTTCCGGGTCCTGCCCGTGCCGCTGTTTGAGACGCTGGACGACCTGGAACGCGCGCCGCAAGTCGTGTGGGAACTGCTCAGCATTCCCGAGTACCGCGCCGTGCTGGGCAGTGACGTGCAGGAGATTATGCTGGGCTACAGCGACTCCAACAAGGACACCGGCTTTCTGTCCGCCAACTGGGCGCTGCACGAGGCCCAGCGCCGCGTGAGCGAGGTGTGCCGCCGGGCAGGGGTACCGTGGCGGTTCTTCCACGGGCGCGGCACATCCATCGGGCGCGGCGGTGGTCCGGCCTCCCGCGCAATTCTGGGCCAGCCCGCCGGGACGATCGACGCCGGCCTGCGGATCACCGAGCAGGGCGAGGCGCTGGCCGACAAGTACAGCCACCCGGTTCTCGCGCGGCGCAACCTCGAACAGGCGCTGTACGGCCTATTGCTGGCCGCCGCCCGCCCCGCCGAGAATCCGCCCGCCGCGTGGACGGAGGCGATGACCCGCGCCGCCCGCGCAAGTGGAGAAGCCTACCGCGCCCTGGTGGACGATCCCGAGTTCCTGCCCTTCTTCGAGGCCGTGACGCCCATCCACGAGATTGCCCGGCTGAACATCGCCTCGCGGCCCGTGCGGCGGCCCGGGGCGCCCACCCTGGGCAACCTGCGCGCCATTCCCTGGGTGATGAGCTGGACGCAGAACAGGGCCAACCTGCCCGGCTGGTACGGCCTGGCTGACGGCCTGCGCGAAATCGGGCCGGACCTCGCCCGCGAGATGTACGCCAACTGGCCCTTTTTCCGTACCGTGCTCGACAACGCGCAGATGAGCCTCGCCAAGAGTGACTTCCTGATTTTCGCCGAGTACCTGCGCCTGGGCGGCGAAGGGCGGCTGGCCTCGCAGTTGCAGGAAGCCTACGACGAAACCGTGCAGCTGGTGCAGGAAGCCGTGGGGGCCGAGCTGATGGCGAACGAGCCGAGGCTGCGCGAGAGCATCAAGCTGCGTAACCCCTACATCGACCCCATCCACCGCATTCAGGTGGAGTTGCTGCACCGTTCCCGCAGTGTGGAGGGCGGCCTGGACGAGTATGAGCGCCCGCTGCTGCTGAGCTTGCAGGGCATTGCGGCGGGGGTGCGGAATACCGGGTAAGGATCAGGATCCCGGCAAAAGAGCCATACCGCCCCCTCTGGCCGCCTGCCGACGGCCTGGTACGGATTGGGGTTTATCCGTTGTGAAATAACGGGTTGACCCGGGTGGAGCGAGCAGGAAAAACGGGAGCGGAGCGGGCGGAACGGAGGATCCGCAAACCGTATCCGGTAGGCCACCTCTTCCGAAATAAGCTCCACGGCCAGGGCATCCACAGCGTCATTTAGGTATGGGCTTTTCGTCGCCCCAACAACCGGTTCCGTCACCGGCGCCTTCTGCAACAGCCAGGCCAACGCGGTATATGCGCGTGTGTCAAAGTGCGGCGTTCTTTTTGACCGGGCCCGGCGAGCGAACCTCGATGCGCCCAGGGAGAATGGCGCCGTGAGGGGTGCCCTTCCGCGCGCCGCACCATTTGGACACACGCGCCATGAGCGTGGAACGGCGCGCTTCTGCGCCAGTTTCTGCCACACGCTCAGTCACCCGCCGGTCGGTTTGCACCGTACCTGCGAGTTGCGATCTGGTCTGTCTCAGCGAGGAGGGTCCGTTTCGGTGACCCGCTGCGCGTCAGTCTTCCGGAGGCGGGAAGACCATACGAAATCACTCCGATCTTCTCCAAGCGGCACAGCGGCAGCATTTCCCGTACTTCCCCGCGGTGGCTGAGGTCCAGGCGGTTCTGCACCAAGGCGAAGCGGGTCCACCCGTGCGTCTCGGCCCCGTGCAGGGCCCGCTGGAGTTGCCACGCCCACAAGGCGAAGGCACCGATATACCGCGCCTTCCCGGATCGGACCACGTCGTGCAGCGCTTCCATCGTTTCTTCGGTAGGTGTGCTGCGGGTCCCACCGTTGAATCTGGTCCAGGTCCATATGGTCTGTGCCCAACCGCCTGAGGCTCTTGCCGATCTCGCCCATGACCGCCCTGCGCGAGAACCCCCGCCGTTCGGGCCCGCGCGCATCCGGCCCTGCACCTTGGTGACGATGACGTCCTCCTCCCGGCGGACAAAGTCCGGAGGGCCCGTCCCCAGAACCGCCTCACTCGCCCCCAGCGAATAGACATTGGCCGTCCCGAAGAAGTTGATTCCGACCTCGAGGGCTTTGTGCATCACTGGGCGGCCGCGCCCTTCGTCAAGTCCCCATGGGTGAATGCGGTTCTCGTCTTATAAGCCTGGATAACCGAGGCAGAGATTCGAGAAATGTCCAGTCCAGCCCTGCTCCGCGCCGTCTATGCGGCCCTCCTGCTCGAGATTGCGCCCTGACCCCGCGATCAAAGGGGGCCACGGGCATTCTCACCCGTGGCCCCTCCCCTCTTTCTCCAACCTCACTCCGCCCGCTTACACCCCGCGGCAATCTCCGCCGCCACCGCTCCCACATCCTGCCCAGCCCGCACGGCATTGATAAAGGCGCTGCCAACCACCACACCGTCTGCCACCTGGGCGACTTGATGGGCCGTGGCCGCGTCCTTGACGCCAAAGCCGACGGCGATGGGCACACGGGCATGTTGACGGGCGAGGGCGAGCATGGCGGGAACTTCGCCTAGGGCGCTGCCTTCGCGGGTTCCAGTCACGCCCGTGACGCTCACCGCGTACAGGAAGCCGGTGCAGGCCTCTGCTACCAGCGCAACGCGCTCGGGCGTGCTCGTGGGCGCGATCAGGAAGGTCACGGCCAGGCCGTGCTCGGCGGCGAGGTCCGCGATCTCGAGGTCCTGATCGGGCGGCAGGTCCGGCAGGATCAGGCCGTCCACGCCCGCATCCTGCGCGAGGCGCATGAACTCGCGTGGGCCGACAGCGTAGATGGGGTTCACGTAGGTCATGATGACGATGGGCGTGGTGTGGCGGGCACGGAGTTCTTTGACCAGCGCCAGCGTCCGACGGGTGCTGGTACCCGCCGCGAGGGCCTGCTCACTGGCCCGCTGGATGGTGGGGCCGTCGCCCAACGGATCGGAGTAGGGAATGCCGACTTCCATCAGGTCCGCGTGGGTGAGCAGCGCGTCTGCCACGGCGGGAAACGCCTCGGCGGTGGGATACCCGGCGGTCATGAAGGGGATGAAGGCCGCCCGGCCCTGCTCCCGTGCCCGCCCGAATGCGGCGTGAATGCGGCAGGCTCCCCGGTTGTGCAGCGTTGTGGCTTCCGTCTGTCTCGTCATGGTCGCGGTCATGCCCGCACCTCCCCTTTCTTTTCCTGGCCTGTTTCCAGATCCAAAAGCCGCATCACCTCGGCCACGTCCTTGTCGCCGCGCCCGGAAAGGTTCACGACGATGACCTTCTCGGGGCCGAGTTCGCGCGCCAGCTGAACGGCGTGGTAGACGGCATGCGCACTCTCGAGCGCCGGAATGATGCCCTCCAACCGCGTGAGCAGTTGCAGGGCTTCGAGCGCCTGCGCGTCGGTGACGGGCACGTACTCGGCTACACCAGTCTCGGCGTAGTGACAGTGTTCTGGGCCAATGCCGGGGTAATCCAGCCCCGCGCTGATGGAGTGCGGCGGCACGATCTGGCCCTCGGTATCGTTAAGCAGGTACATCATCGCGCCGTGCAGCACACCGATGCGTCCGCCCGCCACGCTGGCCGCGTGCCTGCCGCTGTCCACGCCCTCCCCGGCAGCCTCGGTGCCGATCAACCGGGGACGCTCTCCAGCAGGCAGGTAGGCGTAGGGAGCGAAGATGCCGATGGCATTGGAGCCTCCTCCCACACAGGCCACGATGGCGTCGGGGGCCATACGGCCCTCCACAGCCTGTAACTGCACCTTGAGCTCCTCGCCGATCACACTCTGAAAGTCGCGGACCATCGCCGGGTAGGGGTGCGGCCCCACGACGCTGCCCAGAATGTAGAAGGTGTCGCGCACGTTCGTTACCCAGTCGCGGATCGCCTCATTGGTGGCGTCCTTGAGGGTGGCGGTGCCGCTCGTTACCTCGCGGACCTCGGCCCCCAGGAGCTTCATCCGGAAGACGTTCATGGCCTGGCGGCGGATGTCCTCCGCGCCCATGTACACGATGCACTCCAGTCCGAGCATCGCGGCGGCAGTGGCCGAGGCAACGCCGTGCTGACCGGCGCCCGTCTCCGCGATCACGCGCTTCTTGCCCATGCGCACGGCGAGCAGGGCCTGGGCCACACAGTTGTTGATCTTGTGCGCGCCGGTGTAGTTGAAGTCCTCGCGCTTGAGGTAAATCTTCGCGCCGCCCGCGTGCTCGGTCAACCGCCGGGCCAGGTAGAGGGGGCTGGGCCGGCCCACGAACTCGCGCAGCAGGCGCTGCAACTCGTTCAGAAAGTCGGAGTCGTGCTTCGCTTCGCCATAGGCGCGTTCGAGTTCGTCAAGGGCGGGAATCAGCGTTTCGGGGACATAACGGCCACCGAAGCGGCCGTAGCGCCCGCGCGCGTCCGGCTGCGGATAGGTGGGAAGCGGGGTTGTCATTTCCAACAGGGTAATGGGCCGCCCCTAACAGCCGTTAGGGAAATGTAGACAGGTGGTCTAAATTAAATCCTGGTAAGGATGGAAGCGGCCCTCACGGACAGTTCAGTGCTCTGGAGCCGCGGGGACCGGCGTAGAGAGGCTGAGCAGCTCCCGCCACAGGGAGAGGAGGTCCGTCGCCTTGACCTCCGCTGGCACCTCCCAGCCCAGTGAGCGGACAAGGGCCGAGAGCACCCGCCCCGAACTCTCCCCGCCCTCACGCAGGGCCTGGAGGGACGGCGCACCTCCGCGCTTGGCGAGGCGCTCGCCGCGGTAATCCGTCATCAGCGGCACGTGCAGGTAACGGGGCGTGGGGAAGCCCAGAACTTCCTGCAATGCGGCCTGCCTGGGCGTGGCCGTCCAGAGGTCCGCGCCGCGCACGACATCGGTCACGCCCATCGCCGCGTCGTCCACCACCACGGCGAGGTGATAGGCAAACACGCCGTCGTTGCGCTGCAACGCGAAGTCGCCCACCTCGGTGGGCAGCTGCTGGCAGAGGGTTTCCCGCGTCAGCGCGTCAGTCACGCACACGGTTTGATCGGGCACCCGCCAGCGGATCGCCGCAGGGCGCCCCGGGTGCGAGGGGCGGAGGCGGCATGTGCCCGGGTAGACGGGTTCCGCGCCGTGTGGCGCTCCGGCGCTTTCCTCTACCGCTTGCATAACCTCCCGCCGCGTGCAGGTGCAGGGGTAGGTCTGGCCCATCCCCGAGAGCCGCGCGAGGGTGGCCCCATACACCTCCAGCCTCTGCGATTGGACGAACTCGGCGTCCCAATCCAGACCCAGCCATTCCAGGTCATGCCGGGTGGTGCCGAAGGCCGCCGGCCGCACCCGCCCGGTGTCCAGGTCCTCGAAGCGCAGCAGGTGCCGCCCGCCCAGCGCACGCGAGTGCAGCCACGCGAGCAGGGCCGTACGGGCATTGCCCAGATGCATCGGCCCAGTGGGGCTGGGGGCGAAGCGGCCCACCGGGGTGGGGACGGGGGGGTTCATCCTGCGCAGGCTAGCGCAGGTCCCGGAAGTCGCCTCGCCCAGCGTCGCGTACCGGGAACGCCAGCGCTTTTCCCGTCTTGCGGCAGGCGGCATCATGGCCCCATGCCTGAAGACCGCCTGCACGTCCTGCTGCGCTCGCAGGGCTACTGGACCGCCCGGGCCATGCGCGAGCAGGGCAGCCGCTTTTTCCGCGCGCTGGGCGAAGCGCTCGACGCCGCCGACGCGACAAACAAACGGCGTATCTACGAGGCGTGGACCAACGAGGTCTGGGACTTCTACGAGCGCGGCCTGCGCCTCGAGGCCGCGGAGCGAGAGGGCGGTGAGGGCTGAGCGAGCAGGGCACAGGAAGCTTCGCGGTGGAGGGGCCCGGCACAGGTGGTCGGCGGCCGACCAGCGCGCGGGGCAGCTGCGTCAGCAGGGCTTTTAGGGCGGAGCGCAGCCCGCAGTTTACGTCTGGCCCTGCGGTGTTCCCCACCGCTCCCGGCTTGCGGCACCGGCGTAGACTGCCCGCCATGACTGCTCCATCCGGTTCTCAGCCCCAGGCCACCCTCCTGGCTGTGTTTGCCCATCCCGATGACGAAGCCTTCAGCGTGGGCGGCACGCTGACGCACTACGCGCGCCGGGGCGTGCGGGTGGTGCTCGCCTGCGCCACACGTGGGGAGGCGGGCAAGATCACGGTGCCGGGCATGACGGTGGACGACCTCGGTGAACAGCGGGAAAAAGAGCTGCGCGAGGCCTGCCGTGCCCTGGAAATCGGAGCGCCAGTGTTTCTGGACTACCACGACTCGGGCCGGTACGAGCGCACCCGGTACGACGATCCCCTGGCCCTGATGAACGTCGATCCGCTGAAGGTGGAGGTCAAGATCCGCGCGCTGATCGAGGAACTGCAGCCGCAGGTGCTTCTCACTTTTGATCCGCACGGCGCGTACGGGCACATCGACCACCTGCAGATTCACCGGGCCACCTCAGCGGCGTTTTTCAGCACGGGTCACCTGCCGGGCGGCGGCCCACAGCGGCTCTACTACACGGCGCTGCCCCACGCCGCCGCCGAGGGCCTGTCGCGCATGGGGCAGGACCTCGATCCGTTGGTGTACGGCGTCAGCGACCAGACGGTGGCCGTCCGCATGAACGTCTCGGCCTACGCGGAAAACAAGAAGGCGGCCCTGATGGCCCACGGGACCCAGACGGGCGAGCAGAGCCTCATCGGCAAGATGAGTCCTGAGGAACGCGAGTTGCTGGAACGGCGAATGCTGGGGACCGAGAGCTTCAGCATCGGCGGCACCCGCACTGGCCTGAGCCCCTTTCCCCTGCGCGGGCTGTTTAGCGGTGTGCCGGGGCTGGAAGCGCTGGACGACTGAACCTACCAACGGAGGTGGACCGGAGAAGAGCTGTCTTCTCCGGTCCACCTCCGTTGGCCCACGCTCCTAAGAGCCCCTCCGGAAGACATTTCGAGAGGAGCAACGGGGGCGAGTTTGCGTTAGAGGATGAGGCAAGCGGTCAATCGGCGGCCCCCAGATACAGGTCTTGGCGCTTCTTTCAGCGCGTGTGGATGCGGGCGGAAGCGATGGAACTGGCTGCGGCCCGGTCCACTTCGACCTTCTCGGGCAAAGCGCACGCGCCTGCGCACGCCTGCCCCCACCCACTGCGGCGCTCAGCGCCGTTCCGGATCGCCAGGGTCAGGAATGCGCTGGGCGGCCGTCCCTTTCTCCGTGATATGCGCGGCCAAACCCTCATCCATGGCCAAGGAACGACGCGCAGGCGCGTCGTTCCCACGGCCGAGCAGCAGATGGCGCTGTTCCTACGCCACCTCAGCAACGACTGCCCCGAGGGCCTCCGCAAGCATCTTGCCGTCAGGGCGATGGGCGCCATACAGCGCGGCCGAGCGCCGAATACCTTTGGCGCCGGTGAGCAGGGTGCATTTAGACCCGGCTTTTTCCCGGTCTGCAGGGTGGCTGCCTGTGGCTTCGGACGCGCCAGCGCCCCCCTTTTCCCCAATGGAGCTCTGACCATACGCCCGTCGGCGGCTTGCCCCATTTCCAATCGGTGCCCAACTTCTGGTCGTCCTCGAAGAGGACGATGGCCCACGCCGTGCGGAACCTTCTTCCCAGGCGCACAACCGCCCGTGGACCGCGGATTTCGGGCCGTATCGCCGGGGGAGTTGACTCCACGGGCTGCCGGGTTCGGGCCAGCCGAATGAGGCCGCTGAAGGCCGAGCGGGCATCCCGCCTGGGACGCCCGCTCTTTTTCCTGGGTGTGTTGATCACCAGCACAGGGGTCAGACGTCGCCGGAGCCTGTCCGGTACCTCCCACGACCCGATCTTGATGCCCTTGCGACGGCCCCACTGGCCTTCAGGAGAACAGCATCTTCCGGAGAGGCACCAGGTGCGGCGCACCTCACGCTCCAACTTCTGAGAGGGTCACCGAAAAGTTTCCACTCCCGGTGCGCCGCACTGTTCCGCTTCTCGCGCCGACGGCTGGATCTAAAGATCAGCTGCGGTGCCCTTAGCTCAGAAGCCGCCTGACCGCGAAGCGAATTCGGCCCAGGCTCGCCACATCGTCGAAGGCGGTCAGCAGCACCTGGTTGCCGTGGGGGGTCAGGAGGATGGGTCCGTCGTTCACGTCGAGCAGCAGGTCCTGCCAGCTGTTCTGACCCAACGCCGTCTGCAGGCTGCTGATCACGGCCCGGCCCGCCTGCACGACCGTGATATCGGCCCCGCGGCCGGCGCTGGAAACGATCTCGCCCTGGGCGTTGACCAGGGCCACGTGGCGGATGCCGCGCACATCGAGAAGTTGCTGAATCATGCGCTCTCCAGTTGCGGCAGATCGTGAATTTCGACGGCCAGTCGGGCCAGGGCCTGCTGGGCGGCGCGGGTATCGTGTCCGCGCACCAGGGCCGCTCCGAGCGTGAAGTCGCCGAGGGTGACGGCGACGACCTCCACCCGCTCGCTGGTAAAGGCGACGCGGGTCACGTCGCCCGTGCCCAGGCGGCGGCCCATCCGCTCCAGCCCAGTGCGGAACGATGCCAGTTCGGCGGCCAGCGCCTCGCCCGCCTCGCCGGTGACTTCAATGGGCAGCCCGTCAGGACCCACCAGGGTGCTGGCGACGACTCCCGGAATGGTGCGCAGCAGATCGAGCCTCACAGGTACGCCTCCAGTTTGCGGGCCGCGTCCCGGCCGTACAGCCGCGCCTGCCCCAGGTTGCTGCGGCCGTCCAGGGCCAGCAGCAGGAAAAAGTCACGGGTAATGGGATGGACGTACACGCTCAGGCGTTCACCGCGCAGGTACAGCTCCCGCACTGCGCCGCCACCCAGCGTGTCTCCATACGCTCCGGTGGCCGCGCGCATCAGGCCGGCGTGCTCGGCCACGAGAAGATTGAGGTCCGTGGAGGTCGTGGCGTGGCCTTCGACGAGCAGGCCGTCCAGCCCTCCGATGGCGGCGGCCCAGGCTCCGTCCACGTCGGTCACGAGTTGCGTCAGATGAGGCAGCATCAGGATTCATCATAGGCGCAAAAATCACACAGAACACCCACAAAGGGAGGGGGAAGTTGTCAGCTTTCACATAAGGAGCCGCGCACGCAACCGGCCCTGCTCGCGCGAACTGAACCCGAAGGCGGAGAGGTAGGCGCAAAGGCCGTTCCACTGCGTGTCCAGATACTGCAGTGCGGCGAGAATGTCCACCGGTCGGGAAACCGCAAAGGGCGCTTCCCGGGCCCAGGCGCCGGGCACCTTCCGCCGGCGCCACTCCGCGTAGAAGTCCACCAGGGCAAGACCGCTCGCCGCGTAGTCCCCGGCGATCTGCCCGCGCGGCGTGCCGCACAGTTCCAGGCACAGGGCCGCGATCAGCCCTGTGCGGTCCTTGCCAGCGTGGCAGTGGATCAGGACCGGACCGGGAGGAGCGTCGAGGAGGGCCCCCAGGACGACCGTTACGTGATTGGCAGCGTGCTCCAGATACGTGCGGTAGAAGTCGGCGTTGCCCGCTGCCACGGCGCTCGCCGCATTCAGCGCCTGGTTTCGGTAGGGCAGCAGGGGCAGGTTGAGGTATTCCGTCCGGCCCAGAAAGGGCGGCGCGTCCACTTCCCGCTCGGCACGGTTGCGCAGGTCCACGATGCGGCCCAGTCCCAGCGCCAGCAGTTCGGCCTGGCCCCGTTCCGTGAGACGGCTGAGGTTGCCGCTGCGGTACAGGCCGGGCAGCGGGTGGCGGAAGTTGAGGGCGCCGTCGGGAACAGAAACCATCGGCGTATCCTGCCTGTCCGCAGTGGGGGAAGAACACCCCCCGACGCGACTGTTTTTCGCGTCCCGGTGCGGTAGAATGCTTGCAGTTGAGGGAGCGGGATTCGTTATGCTCTGAGCATAATGTGATATACTCGTTCTATACCCGGTGGGCCACACAGGCTGATGGTAACCGGGCCTCTCTTTCCCCTTTCTCCGCCGGTGGTTTTTGTCGCCACGGGCGCGGACATGACTGGAGCCCCATGACTGGAATTCATCCCGTTGACATCACCGCAGAAGTCAAGACCAACTTCATCAACTACGCGATGAACGTGATCGTGGACCGCGCGCTGCCTGACGTGCGCGACGGCCTCAAACCCGTGCAGCGCCGCATCATGTACGCCATGCTGCTCGAAGGGCTGGCGGCCAACCACAAGCACGCCAAGAGCGCGTCCGTTGTCGGTGAGGTCATGAAGAAGTACCACCCGCACGGCGACTCGTCAATCTACGACGCAATGGTGCGGCTCGGGCAGTGGTGGAACATGCGCTACCCGCTGGTGGACCCCCAGGGCAACTTCGGCTCCATTGACGGTGACCCGCCCGCCGCCATGCGCTACACGGAAGCGCGCATGACGAAGGTGGCCGAGGAAGTGCTGGCAGACCTCGAAAAAGAAACGGTGGACCTCAAGCCCAACTACGACGAGACCACCGAAGAACCCTCGGTGCTGCCCTCGGCAGTGCCCAACCTGCTGATCAACGGGGCTGCCGGCATCGCCGTGGGCATGGCGACGAACATCCCCCCGCACAACCTCACGGAGATCAGCAACGGCCTGCTCGCGCTGATTGACAAACCCGACATCGCGCTCGACGAGATGATGACGCACGTGCTGGGGCCGGACTTCCCCACCGGCGGGCGCATCAGCCGTCAGGGCATCCGCGAGGCCTACGCGACCGGGCATTCGGGCCTCAAGGTGCGCGGCAAGGCGCGCATCGACGAGAAGAACGGGCGCACCCAGATCATCATTTCTGAGATTCCGTATCAGGTGAACAAGACCAACCTGATTCAGACGATCTCGGCGATGTACAAGGCCGGGAAGATTCCCGACATCTCGGCCCTGCGCGACGAATCAGACCGCAAGGACCCGGTGCGCATCGTCATCGAACTCAAGCGCGGCGCGATTCCCACGCTGGTGCTCAACCAGCTGTACAAGTACACCCAGCTGCAAAGCACCTTCACGGTGATCAACCTCTCTATCGTGAACGGCGAGCCGCGCGTCCTGCCGCTGATCGACACCATGCGCGCCTTCCTAAGCCACCGCCGTGACGTGGTGACGCGCCGGACCGCCTACGAATTGAAGAAGGCCGAGGAACGCGCCCACGTGCTCGAGGGTCTCCTCAAGGCGCTGGACCACATCGACGAGGTCATCGCCCGCATCCGCGCGAGCAATACGGGAGCCGAGGCGCGCGACGCCCTGATGCAGCGCTTTACGCTCACCGAGATTCAGGCCCAGGCAATTCTGGACATGCGCCTGCAACGCCTCGTCGGACTGGAGCGCGAGAAGCTGATGGGCGAGTACGACGAGTTGCAGAAGGTGATCAGCCGCCTGCGCTCGATCTTGGGCGACGAGAAGCTCTTGTGGCGCGAAATCAAGAAGGAAATCCGCGACGTGCGTGACCGCTACGGCGACGAGCGGCGCTCGACCATTACGGACCTCGAAGACGACATCTCCAAAGAGGACCTGATCGCCGTCGAGGACATGGTGATCACCATGACGCGCGCCGGGTACCTCAAGCGCACCAAGCTCGACGCCTACCGGGCGCAGGGCCGGGGTGGGCGCGGCAGCAGTGGCGGCAAGCTGCGCGACGAGGACATCAACACCCGCGTCTTTGTGGGCTCCACCCACGACTACCTGCTGTTCTTCACCGACCAGGGCCGCGTCTTCCACGAGAAGATCTACGACCTGCCGGAAGCGGGCCGCGACGCCAAGGGCACGCACATCCGCAACCTGCTGCCTTCCCTGCGTGAGGATGAGAACATCGCTTCTGTGCTGAGCGTGAAGGGCTTTGACGAACCCGGCAGCTTCGTGTTCGCCACCAAACGTGGGATGGTGAAAAAGACGCTGATCACCGAGTACGGCAACATCACCTCGGCGGGACTGATTGCCATCAACCTCCAGCAGGGCGACGAGCTGATCGGCGTCGGCATCCAGCTTGACGGCGACGACGTGGTGCTCGCCACCGCCTGCGGCCAAGCCATGCGCTTCGCCGCCACCGAGGTCCGCGACACGGGCCGCGCGACCCAGGGCGTGATCGGCATCCGGCTGCGTGAGGACGACGAGGTGGTCTCCATGGCCCTGGTCCCGGGCAGCGACGAGGGCAGCGAACTGCTCGCGGTCAGCGAGTACGGCCTGGGCAAGCGCACCCCCGTGGGCGATTACCCCAGCAAGGGCCGCGGCGGGCTGGGCGTGATCACGCTGGACGTCACCGACAAGACCGGCCGCCTCGTGACCCTGACCCATGTGGCGGGCAACGAGGAACTGATGGTCCTGACCGAGAAGGGCACCGTGATCCGCACCCGCGTGGAGGAAGTCCGCGTGACGGGCCGCAACGCGCAGGGCGTCAAGGTGATCAACATCGGCGACAAAGACCGCGTGATCAGCGCCTTCCCCATCCGGCGGGAGGACGAGCTGTAAGCCGGCCACCCCCGCGAAAGGCCCAGCCCAGATGGCTGGGCTTTTTTATCTCGCTTTTACCCCTGCCTGGCCCTTCATCAGCATTCCGGTTGATCCGTGATGCAGCCGCGGGCCAACCCAAGCGGAGCGAGCGGGAAAATGGTGATGGAGAGGCGTGGAAGCGCCGGAGCGGAGCCCAGGGAACGGATGATCCGGAAAGGTACCGCGCGCATACACCTTCTTAGAGCGGCTTCCGAAGACGGACATGACCATGAGGGGCCGCTGAGGTTTTGCCAACCCGGGCCACCAGGATTTTCTTCGATGTGGAGCGAGTTGACGTCCTCCACTTTGAAACAGGACTTCGTAAGCTAAAGATGGTTTAAAGAAACAAAAGTGTTTACAAAACTCAGGGTATAGGTTACACTGTGATTCAAGCCGGGATAGTCCTGGCAAACCCGATTCCAACGCCCAGGAGGCGAGCCAAATGACGCACCCCAACTCCTCTCTGACCAAGACATTCGTGGACACCGTGACCTACCGCCCCGGCGCGGTCATCCTGTACCCCGGCAAGAGCGACATGCTCTACCGCGTGTCCTCGGGCCTGGTCCGCATCCATACCATGGACGACGACGGCAATGGGCTGACCCTGCGCTACGTCAAGCCCGGCGAATACTTCGGCGAGGAAGCCCTGGCGGGCGTGAACCGCGCCTACTTTGCCGAGGCCGTGACCGATTCCACGGTGGACGTGATCAACCCTGCCCTGATGACCGCCGAGGACAACCTCGTCGTGACCACCCATCTGGTCAAGACCTTGGAACGCGCCTACGAGAGCATCTACCGTCTCGTCGGTAAGCGGCTGCGTGCGCGCATTGCGGGCGAGCTGCTGGAGCTCAAGGACACCGCCCTCGCCACGCAGCTCGGTACGGGCGAGACGATGATCTACGCCACCCACGACGAGCTGGCCGCCGCGGTCGGTTCGGTGCGCGAGACGGTGACCAAGGTGGTGGGCGAGCTCAGCCGCGAGGGCGTGATCAGCGCCGGCTACGGCAAGATCACCCTCAAGAACGAGAAGACCCTCGCCGACATCGCCGCCGCGTAAAGCCCCGTCTTCCGCAGGCCGCCCGGTTCTCGCCGGGCGGCTTCTCGTTTGTTCTGAGCGTGCGGCGTTCTCGCTGCCTGGACAGGTGCCCCTCTCCGTGACACCCCCTCCACGGGTTGGCCTGTTGCAGACTTGGTGTCCCCTATACACTTCCTCTTGATGACACAGCCCGAGACGACGCCCGAGACCACCTTCTCCCCCGAACGGCCCCTGCGCGTCGCGGTGATCGGCAGTGGTCCGAGCGGTATCTACGCCGCCGAGGCGCTGACCAAACAGGCCACCCTGCCCGTGGAGGTGGACGTGTTTGACCGCCTGCCCACCCCCTACGGCCTGGTGCGTTACGGCGTCGCGCCCGATCACCTCACCATCAAGAGCGTGACCAAGGGCTTCGAGAGGGTGCTTTCGGATCCCCGCGTGCGGTTTCTGGGCAATGTGGAATTCGGCACCGACCTCACCTACGAGGAGGCCCGCGTCCACTACGACGCGCTGGTCTACACCGTGGGGGCCTCCTCGGACCGCCGCCTGGGTATTCCCGGCGAGGACCTGAAAGGCAGCATGAGCGCCACCGAATTTGTGGCCTGGTACAACGGCCACCCCGACGCGGCGGCGCGCGACATGCTGCTGCACGCGTCGGGCGTGGCGGTGGTGGGCGTGGGCAACGTGGCGCTGGACGTGAGCCGCATTCTGGTCAAGACGGTGGGGGAACTGCATTCCTCGGACATTGCGGCGCACGCGCTGGACGCGTTGAAACACAGCCACGTCAAAGACGTGTGGGTGCTGGGACGGCGCGGTCCGGTTCAGGCCGCCTTTACCACCAAGGAACTGCGCGAGTTTGGGGAACTGGAAAGCGCAGACCCCATCGTGAAGCCGGTGGAAATTGCAGTGGACCCGTCCACTGAGGCCGCCATCACGGACAACACCCGCAAGAAGAACCTGGAAGTGCTGCGCGACTTTGCCGGACGCGAGCCCGAGGGCAAAGAACGGCGCATCCACCTGCGCTTTCTGGTATCGCCCGTCGAGATTCTGGACGACGGCGAGGGGAACGTGGGCGGCCTGAAAATCGAGCGCAACCGCCTGGACGACCAGGGCAACGCGGTGGGCACGGGCGAGTACGAGACGCTGCCCGTGCAGATGGTGCTGCGCTCCATCGGTTACAAGGGCGTGCCCCTGCCCGGCGTGCCCTTCGACGAGAGAAAGGGCGTGATTCCCAACGAGGAAGGCCGCGTGACGGGCCGCCCCGGCGAGTACACAGCGGGCTGGATCAAGCGCGGCCCCAGCGGCGTGGTGGGCACCAACCGCAAGGACGCGGTGGACACGGTGGCCCACCTGCTGAGCGACGCCCAGGCTGGGGCCTTCCTGCCCGCATCCCAGGCGGGCCGGGAAACGGTGGACGCCCTGCTGCGCGGCAAAGGCGTGAACGTGTACACCTTCCACGACTGGCAGGTGCTGGACGCCCACGAACTTGCCCAGGGGCAGGCTGTGGGCCGCCCACGCGCCAAGGTGGTCCACAAGCACGAGATGCTGACGCACCGCCGGAAGTAGCCGAGGGCTGAGCGCAGGGGAGTATGGCAAAGGGACCCCCGGCCCTTTGCCATACTCCCCGCATGACCCCTCTCCCCCACAGCGACATTCTGGTCATCGGCGGCGGTCCGGCCGGGCTGCACGCGGCCTTTTACGCCGGATGGCGGGGGCTGAGCGTGCGGGTGCTCGAAGCGCGCGGTGAGGTGGGCGGGCAACTGACGGCGCTGTACCCCGACAAGACGGTGTACGACGTGCCCGGCTCACCCCGAACCAGGGCCGCAGACCTCGTGGCGGCGCTGCTGGCGCAACTCGGTCCACTCGGCATTGACATCCGGACGGGTGAAGTGGCCCGCAGCTTAAGGGAGAGTGGAGCGGGCGGGTGGCTCGTCGGAACGGACCGGACGCAGTATGCGGCGGGAGCGGTGATTCTGGCGGCGGGAATGGGGGCCCTCTTGCCACGCGAGGCGCGAATCCCGGGTGCGGAAACACATCCCGATGTGCGGACCGATCTGCCGAATCCCGGGACGTTCAGCGGAAAGCGCGTGCTGGTGGTGGGCGGCGTTCCACAGGCCACCCGCGCGGCTTTGGAACTCGCGGAGGCGGGAGCTGAAGTGACGCTCACCCACCGCAGAGCAGGGTTCCGGGGGGATCGAGCGGGCCTCGCCCGACTGGAGGAGGCGCGGCGCTCAGGGCAACTTCGCGTCCTGGCCCCTGCCGTTCTGGAACGCCTGACATCAAAGAGCGCCGAACTTACGGTCAACGGTCAGCTACAGACCGTTGACGCCGGTACCGTATTCGTCCTCAACGGCTACCTGCCGGACCTCTCGCCCCTGCTGATGTGGCCGCTGGGCTGGGACGGCGAGTACGTGCCGGGAGACGCGGCGGGCGCGACAACCCTCCCCGGCGTGTACGTGGTGGGGGACCTGGCCCGCTCCGGGGACGACTTCAAGCTGCTCTCGGTGGCATTCGCCCAGGCGGCCATCACCGCCAACCACGCGGCCCACCATGTCCGCCCGGAATTGAAGGTGCGGCCCGGCCACAGCAGTGAGCGCGGGGGTTATCCGGCCCGTTCTCGAGAGGTGTGAACTGCTCGCCCTGGCCCTGCCGCCACGGCCAAGCACAGCAGCGTGATCCCCAGCAGCGTGACGGGAATGGCAGGCGAGCCGTAAGCGTCCTTGAACGCCCCCACCACAGGCGAAAACAGCACCGGGCCGAGAAATGCACTGGCAAAGACCAGCGTGGTGGCCCCGCGACCGGGGACCGTCCGGGTCAGCCACACCAGCCCGGTGGTAAACACGGGCGCGAGAAACAGCCCGGCGAGGGTGTAGGCCAGAGGCGCAGCGCCGGGCACAGTGGCGAGGGCCAGGCTGACGGCGGCCAGAACCAGCGCGCCGGTTACCAGGCGGGCGGGGGGCATCTGCAGGGCCAGCGCCGCCGAAACCAGCCGCCCCACGGTGAAGCTGACCCAGAACAGGGCGGTGAGCCGCGCCGCGCTGGCCGTCGAAATGTCCAGCGCGTCTTTCAGGTGGGTCACCTCCCAGGACCCCACGCCCCCCTCCAGGCCCACGTAGGTGAAGAACAGGGCCACGAACCCGAACAGCAGCAATCGGGCGCGTCCACCCGGGGCCGTCTCCTCCACAGGCACCGGCATGGTGGGCACGGCGCGCAAGACCAGAACCACGGGAAGCAGCAGGGCAGCCAGGACGGCGCACCCCAGCAGCGGTTGGTGGAAGTCCCCGTCCGCCAGCCCCACGGCCAGAGGCGCGAGCACCGCGTCGGCGCGGTGCTCGCGCTGAGCAGGTTCAGGACCGAGGCGCTGCGTTCGCCGTAACCCGTGGACACCCACACGTTGATCGTCACGTCCAAAATCCCGAAGCCCAGCTCCAGCAGCAGGGCGGCTGCAAGCGCGAGGGCAAAGGAAGGCGCACAGGTGAGCCCCAGGCAGGCCCCCGCCAGCAGCACGCTGGCAAAAGCCCCGGCCGAATTGAAGCTCAGCAGCAGGGAAGCTCCCTTGGCGCTCAGTCCAAACTGTCCACTCAGGCCAGGCAGCGCCGGACCCAAAATGGGATAGATCATGCCGAGCAGCAGGAAAATCCCCACTCCCGCGAAGGCCAAGAGGCGCGGCGGGGCGGTAGGGACGGGCAGCGAGGTCACGCCCGCAGCATGGGCACCGCGGAGGGGAGGCGTCGGGCCAGTGCCGGTCCGGCGGAGGAACAGCAGGGCACTCGCGCTGCCAGCGGGCGTCGTGTTCGTCCAACCCGTTCCCGAATTGGAAGAGCGCCGGTCCTGTCAGCCCTGCGTCCCGAGGTGGCCCGACGCGCTCCCTAACGCTCCCGAATCCGCTCCAGCAGCGCTGTATTCCGCTCCTCGCGCTGGCGGCCCGCTGCCTTCTGCCACGCTGAGGCCGACCCCACCGCGTAGAAACGCTCGCGGGCGCGGGTGAGGGCGGTGTAAGCGAGGTTGCGCGAGAGCATGGGCATGTGGGCCTCGTGCAGCACGCCGAGCACGGTGCCCCACTCGCTCCCCTGGGCGCGGTGTACCGTCAGCGCGTAGCCCAGTTGCAGGTTAAACAGTTCTGCCCCGGCCAGCTCCACCACGTTGCCGTCGAAGTCCACGGTCAGGCGGCTCCCGTCAATCTTCAGCGCCAGGCCCAGCGTGCCGTTGAAGACCTCGTTGGTGTAGTCGTTTTTGGTCTGCACCACCACGTCACCGGGCCGGACCTCGCCGTCGCCGATGCGGACACCCCCCTGGCCGGGATTGAAGAGCGACTGGAGGTGGGTGTTGAGCGTTTCCACGCCCAACGGCCCCTTTCGCATGGGGGTCAGGACCTGAACCTGGCCGGGGCCGCCGAGTTCGCGGACCATCAGGGCAACCCGGCGCGCGCCCACATCCGGCTCCGTTTCGGTGAGCCCGAGGCGGGGATCGCCCCATGCCGGGGCCTGGCCGTTCAGCAGGCCGTGGGCGGCGCGAATAATGGGATTCTCGGCGGCCTGGCGGTACACCGTGGTCAGGCGCACGGTGGGCGCAGCCTGGGTGATGGCGAGGAGGGGCAGGCCCGCGTCCACCGGAGGCAACTGATCGGTGTCGCCCACAAGCAGCACCCGCGCCCCCGGCGCAACGGCGCTGAGCAGCGAGAGCATCAGCCCGTCGCCGCACATGCTCACCTCGTCCACGATCAACAGGTCATAGGGTGCGGGTTCGAGGTGGTTGTGCCGGAAGCCTACGGGGCCGTACCCCAGCAGGCGGTGGATGGTGGAGGCGGTGCGGCCGGTGAGCTCGCCCAGACGGCGCGCCGCCTTGCCGGTAGGTGCGCAGAGGCCAACTTCCAGCCCGAGCTTTTCCGCCAGGTCCGCCACCGCGCGCGTTGTCGTGCTTTTGCCGGTGCCGGGGCCGCCCGTCAGCACCACGAGGCGGTGTTCGTCAAGCAGGTCCAGCACGGTGGCCTGTTCGTCCGACAGCCCTTTTGCGGCTCCGGCTGGCACCATCCACTCGTCCCCGGCGGGCGGCGTGGCGAGGAGGGTACGGACCAGCTTCGCCAGTTTCTTCTCGGCCTTCAGGACGTGGGGCAGGTAGATGCGGCTCACGTTCTCGGCGGTGGGATCGTCGCACAGGCGGCCGAGTTCGACGGCCGTGTCCACGGCGAGGCGGGCCTGTTCCAAAGACACGCGGGTGTAGTGCAGCACGCCGCGTTCGGCCCGGTCCCGCGGCAGGTAGGAGTGCCCGGCCTGCTGTCCCGCCTGCTGAAGGGCGTACACGGCGGCGGCCGTCAGGCGGCGGGGATCGTCGTTCGCTCCGCCCCCCGCCTGCCACAGCTTGTCAGCGGTAAGAAAGCCGATGCCTTCCACCTCGGTCAGCGCGAAGAGATCCGCGGTCAGCCGCTCCAGCGCCGCCTCCCCGAAGTGCTTTACCGCCCGCTGCGCCTGGGAGATGGAGAGGCCCAGGCCCTGCAAACCCGCGAGCAGCCTCCGCTCGAGGCCCTGCTGGGACCAGCTCGACACCATTTTGTGCAGGGTGCTTTGCGTGACGCCAGGGACCCGCAAGAGCTTCTCGGGGTCCTGTTCCAGCACGTCGAAGGTGGCGGGGCCGAAGGCTTTGGCGATGCGTCCGGCGAGCACCTTGCCCACGCCACCCACGCGGGCTTCAAGGTAGGCGGCGACTCCCTCTTCGGTCAGGTCTGCAGGCTGGGCCTCAAGGACCATGTTTAGCACGCGGTACTGGTAGCCGTACTCGCGGTGTTCTTCCATCAGCACGTCAGCGCTGAAGGTGTCCCCGGCCTCCAGGGGCGGCATCACGCCGATCACGGTGGCGTCGGGGTCCTCGCCCTCGCTGTTGCGCAGGCGCGCGGTCATGACGGTAAAACCGCTCTCGGCGCGGTAACGGACCCGGTTCACGCCCCCGGTCACGCGAAAAGGCTCGGTGGGAGGGGCGGCGGTCATCGGGGAAAGGATAGCGCGGTGCGGGCAGTTATGTCATGAGCAGAATGGGGCGGGGGAACGGGGCAGGACTCTCGCGGCGCCATGAGGAGCGTGGTTCCCATGCGGAAAGCAACTCCGAAGAAGGCTGTTGGACGCAGCGCTGCTCCCCCATGCCCGGCCGGACAGCATGTGGGGATCACCGGAGCGAGGTTGCGCGCCACACAAGGTCAATCTCAGCAGCAATCCGCCTTGGTGTTCCAGCACCCTCCGTTCCACCTCACCCAGCGAGCGCCCCATGCCCAGGCATGGCAGCGTAACCTTTCTCTCGCACTCCGTCAGCACCCACGCCTTCCCCTGCCGGCCGTAGACCTGCCGCTCGGCCTGCTTGGCGATCAGGTAGGCCTAAGGGAGGGCGAGATCTCGGAATACCCGTCGTCCGTCTCTGGACCGCACGCCACCATCACGTCGGGGAGTCATCCCTGTTGCGTCCCTCAATTTTCAGCTTCATCTCGCTGCAAAGGCCCGGCAGCCGCGCCGCTGTGCCTCGGGACGCGAGCGAAACAGCACGTTCAGAATGGTGTTGGCGTGCGCCTTGCTGCTGCCTGCCTGACCGGGCGACCAGACCCGGCGCGGAAAGTATTCCTCGGCGCTCATGCGCCGGAACGCCGGGCCGCTCATAACGCCGATGCTGCGCCCTTTTGCGCCCGCCGCATGCTATTTTTTCCGTCATGCGCGTACTCCACACCGCCGATTTTCACGCTGGGCGGAATCTGAGGGGCTTTGACCGCACGCCTGAGGTGCACGAAGCCCTGACCGAAATTGCCGCGCTGGCCCGCAGCGAACGTGCGGACGCCGTGCTCGTCTCCGGGGACCTGTTCGATACGGTCAACCCGTCAGCAGAGGCCGAGGGCGCGGTGTTCGATTTCTTCCTGCGCCTGCGCGACGCCTCCATTCCCGCCGTTGTGATTGCCGGAAACCACGACAGTGCGGCGCGGCTTCAGGGGTTTGCCGGACTGCTGGGCTGGGTGGGCGTACAGCTCGTGGCGCAGCCGACGACCAATCCGCTGGACCTGATCCGCACCGTGGAGACGCGCGGCGGCGAGACGCTGACGGTGGGGGCGCTGCCTTTTCTGTCCGAGCGGCGGCTGGTGAAGGCGGCGGACGTGATGGGCGGCGATGTGGGCAGCTGGCGGCAGAAGTACCGCGAGGGCATGGGCTTTTTTCTGCGCAAGCTGGCCGAAGGCTTCCGGGGCGGCAGCGTGAATATGCTGATGGCCCACGCGACGATGGACGGCGCGGTGCCCAGCGGCAGCGAGCGCACCATGCAGTTCGACCTGCTCAACGCCTACACGCTCTCGCCGCTGCAACTTCCCTCGGGCGCGCAGTATGTGGCGCTCGGGCACGTCCACAAACCGCAGCAGTCCAGCGACATGCCCCTGGCCCATTACCCGGGCTCGGTCATTCAGCTCGACTTTGGGGAAGCGGGCGAGAAGAAGCAGGTCAACCTCGTTGAGGTGGAGGCCGGACGTCCCGCCCGCGTGACCGCCGTTCCCCTCGCCAGTGGGCGCGAGTTGCGGACGGTGAAGGTGAATCTGGACCAGCTGGAACCGCGCCTGGCGGGCCTGGCGGGCTTTACCGGCCTGGTCAAAGTCGTCGTGCGCGCGCCCTCCGGAACCGCCATGCCTGGCCTCAAGGACCGCGTGTTGCGCCTGGTCCCCAACACGCTGGCCGTCGAGCTCGAAGCCTTACAAGAGGACCTCGCCCAGCCCGAATTGCGGCGCGAGGGGCTGAGCCTCCCGGAACTGTACGAGCAGTTCTGGCGCGAACGCCGGGGCGAGCTTCCGGAGGACCTGCGCGCGGCCTTCCGGGAAGCGGACATGGGGGCGGGGGAGGAAGCAGTGTGAGGCGAAGAGCAGCGCGTAAAGGGCAGAGGGCAGAAAAAGCACAGGCTGGAGCGAGGGCGGAAATCACCCCCTGCCTCTTGCCCTCTGCCCTCTCCTGCGGGCGGGGGACCCGCCCATGAAGCCCCTTTCCCTCGAACTTCATGGCTTTACCGCGTTCCGGCAGCATACGGTGCTGGACTTCAGCGACCTGGAACTGTTCGCGCTCGTCGGGCCGACGGGCAGCGGCAAGTCGAGCCTGCTGGACGCCATGACCTTCGCGCTGTACGGCACCACGCCCCGGCTGGGGGCCACTGGACTGGACGCGCTCATCTCCCAGGGCGAGCGGGGGCTGTCGGTCGGCCTCACCTTCGAGGTGAACGGCGAGACGTTCCGGGTGGCGCGCTCGAAGGGCCGCAAGCAGGCCGAGAACGAGGTGCGGCTGGAACGGCTTGACGGCGAGCGGTGGATCAACCTCAGCGACGGTGGCGCGCGGGCTGTGGGCGAGCGCATCACGAAGGCGGTGGGGCTGGATTTCAAGACCTTCGTGCGGAGCGTGCTGCTGCCGCAGGGCGAGTTCTCCCGGCTGCTGCACGGCACGGGCAAGGAGCGGCAGGCGCTGTTGGGCGAACTCATGGGCCTGGACCACGTGAAGGCCATGCACGCGTTCGCCGGGGACCGGGCCAAGGGCTTCAAGCACCAGCTGGGCAGCCTGCACGCGCTACTGGAAGGCGAATACGCAGCGGTGACGCCGGAAGCGGTAAAGGCCCTGCGCGCCGAACGAGAGGCGGTGGACGCCGAGGCCGAGCGCCTGACCGACGCGCGCGAGCACTTGCAAGGACTGGTCAACCGTCTGCGCCTGCTGGAAGGCGTGTGGAACCGGCGCGAAGACACCGCGCGGCGGCTGACGGCTCTGGAGGCCCGGGCCACCTCCGTGCGCGAGGGTGCCGCGCGGGCCGAGCGGGCCCGCCGGGTGGCCAGGGTGCTGCCCCTGCTCGACGCGGCGGAACGCGCCCGCATAGCCGCCGAACGCGAGGAACGCGCCGCCGGGGGAGCCGCCGGGGCAGAACTCCAGGCCCGCAAGGGGGTAGAGGCGGCCCTCGCCACCCTGGAGGCGGCAACGCAGGCCGAGCAGCAGATCCCCGCCCTCGAAGCCCGCGCCGAGACGCTGAGGGAGGCAGAGGCCGATCTGGGCCGCCTGCGCCGGGCGGGGGGTACACCGCAAAGCACGCACGCCCAGCCCCTGCCCTGGGACGAGGACACCTTCTTTACCGCCCGGGAAAACGTCCAGAAACTCGACAAACTGCGGCAGGAGCGGGTGTTGCTGGAAACGCAGAAGGCTGCCCTCGAAGCGGACCGCCTGCGCCAGCAAGCCGAACTCGAGGGTTTGGAGGCCCTCAAGGAGGAACAGGGCCGCGTGGAACGCGAGGGCAAGGCGGCAAAAGCAGCGCTGGACCAGGCCCAGGCCGAGGTTCAGGCGGCCCGGCTGGAAGCGGGTCTCGCGGCCTACCGCGCCCACCTGCACGTGGGGGAACCCTGCCCGCTTTGCGAGGGCGTGGTGCAGATGCTGCCCGAAGCGCCTCCGGTGGATGTGACGGCCCTGGAAACGCGCGCTGCCGCTCTGCAAGCCGCGCTGGAAGGCCGCCGGCTGCGCTACAAGGAAATCGGCCTGGAACTCGTCAGCCTCAAGAAATCCACCGTGGCCCGCGCGGGGGAACTGCGCGACTGGGAAGCAGGGCTTACCCAGCGCGAGGCAGACCTGCGGCAGCTCGAGGGCCACATCTCCGGCGATCCCCATGATCTGACCCTGCGGCTGGTGGCGGGGCTGGCAGCGCGGGTGCGCGGAGCGGGCGCAGATCCGGCACGCGAGCGCGCCAGGATGTTGGCAGAGGTCAAGGTGGTTCGCGCCCGCCTGAGCGAAGCGCAGGCGGGCCTCGCCCGCACCCAGAGTGCCCATTCCGCCACCCAGGCCACCCTTGCCTCCGCCCGCAAGGCCGCACAGGAACGCATGCGCGAGGCGCAGGAGGCGCAGGCCCGTCTCTCGCAGGTGCTGGACGAACTGGAACTCAACGCGGCCCAGGCGCGCGCCGCCGCCCTCCCCGAATCTGAGATCGCCGCACTGGAGGGAGCGGCACGCACGCACGGCGCGCAGGTGGAGCAACTGCGGGCGCAACTCGGGGAGCTGGAGCGGCAACTGGGCGTGGAACCCTTCGATCCCGCGCAACTCCGCCAAGCTGAGCGGGACCTGATCGCCACCGACGCGGCGCTGGGCACAGCGCGCGAACGGGCCGGAACGCTGGCCGAGCAGGAGCGCGTGGCCCGCCAACGCCTGACCCGCAAGGCCGAGCTCGAGGCGCAGGCGAAAGACCTGGCCGCCCAGCTGGACACCTGGCAGACCCTGACGAACAGCCTCAAGGCCAATGAATTCCAGCAGTTCCTGCTTTCGGAAGTCGAGGCGCGGCTGCTGACCGGCGCGGGCGCCCTGCTCTATGACATCAGCGACGGGCGCTACCGCCTCGCGCTGGAGGGCGGTGAGTACGTCGTGCAGGACCTGTGGAACGCGGGCGAGACGCGGGCGGTCAAGACCCTGTCGGGTGGCGAGACCTTCCTCGCCAGCCTGTCGCTCGCCATCGCCTTGAGCGATTACCTGGCGGGCAACAAGATGCTGGGCGCGCTCTTTCTGGACGAGGGCTTTGGCACCCTGGACCCGCAGGCGCTGGAAGCCGTCGCCAACGCCCTGGAAAACCTGCGGACCCAGGGCCGCATGGTGGGCGTGGTCACGCACGTGGAAAGCCTTTCTGAACGCCTGCCCAGCCGCCTGATCGTCACCAAGAGCGTGGCGGGCAGCAGCGTGCAGCGCCTGGACGGGTGAGGTCGGAAGTGAGGGAACACGACACCTCGGAAGGGCAACCCCCCGTGAGGACCTGGCTTCCCCGCCACTGGCCTCGACCGAGAGAAACGGTCACGCAGGTCAGTGGGATGGGCAACGCCTCGTTTTCAGGTCCAGCAGCCTGGCCGCTTTCTCAACGCCTGAGCGTGATCTGGTGCCCTTCTGGACGGCTGGGCTGCCTGCCAGTAAAGGTCTCGCGCGGCGCAGCCTCCCCGTGATCCGGACCACGCCGACACCGCTCCAGGGGGACGGGCAATGTGGCGAGAGTGGCAAGACCAGCAGGAAACTTTATCGGCCTTGTTTCACACGCTCCTGGGCAGTGACCGTGGCAATGCATTTTTCCGTGGGGCCACACCGCCTGTCCTGCACCTTCCGCACTTCGACGTGGCGTGCGCCGAGGTGCCGGCCCTCACCTCCGCGCCGCGTGGCCTGGGCGAGCGGACCAAGCGGGAGAAGGAGGGGGAGCAGGAACAGGTGCGTGAACACATTGACACCGGCTTAATGCACGCGGTGCACCTCTGCGGAAGGGCTCCCAGACCCGGACGCTGGACAGGGTGGAACCGGGGGGTTCATCCTCTTGCCGAAGCGACGAATACCCGGACAGCCCAGCGGCGCGAACGACACCCACGTTCTCGTTCCTCCCCGCAATCCATTCGGAACCCTGCAGCTTCCTCATAAAGAACGCCGCACGGCCGAGTGCCTTTTCCTTACTGTCACGGCCCTGACCCTCCGCATGCGCCCATTCTGTTGCGTTTCCTCCCGGTGGTCTCCAGCGTCCTGGCCATGGGAACCCGGGCGCATGCGGAGCGCTCCGTGCTGGCCAGCGACTTTCACGTGGATCAGCCAACCTCGTTCCGAATTGCTCTCAACGGTCGCCCTGTGGCCCTGCATCACAATGTTGACGGGGGTCTGGAAATCACGGCGCTCATCTCGACAAGCAAGAACACCAACGAATTCAGCGAGAGCGTCGTGACGCTGGGGACAGGTAGCGGCAACACGGGGCGAACCCTCTATTTGTCCGCATGGCGCCGCGCGGAAGGGCACCCCTTACGGCGCCGTTCTCCTCCATGCCCATCCAAGTTCGCTCGCTGGGCCCGGTCAGATAGAAGGCCTTTTTTTGACACACGCTTAATAAGCGGGAGGTGGACCAGGGCAACGCACTGGGAAAAGCCACCTTCGCCTTTCGGTCCCCACCAACGCATCAGGGTGATCGCCTTCGGCGACTTCCGTCCCTCTCAGCCCGCGGACTTCGAGGTGATTCTCGATGGTGAGGCTGTCGCCACGGTGAACAGCAAGGGCAACACGGACCTGACCCCATTTCTGAAGCCGGGAAAGAACGTCGCCACCGTCACGTACGTTCTGGGCAAGAACACCAACGAATTCAGCTTCTCAAGCCTCACCGCCGGGCCCCAGGTGGTCGAGAAGTGGAACAGCGTGGTGAAGTGGGGCGTGGGCAAGGCAGACCTCAAAGCCGGCGCGTTCACCTTCCCCATCTACCGCCCGGCTGATCCCGTGGGCCACGCTGGCCCTACACCGCGACCGGAAAAGGAGAACGCGCTTCCGCCGCGGTTCCGGTCCAGATTCTCCTGCAAATCGAAAAAGAAAAGGACGTTGCTGTGCCAGCGCCGCGGCACTTCCACAGCCCCCAGGCCAGCGAGCAGTTGCGCTTCCACCCGGAGAGAAAAAAGCCGCCGCTCCCCTCGCCGCATCCTCTTCGGTTTCGCAGATGACCCAGACAGTCAGGCCGGAAGAGGCGCGGCCAAAGAGGCGGCGCAGCAGCACGTTCAACCCCGGCCCGGTTTCCCGGAAAGGCAAAGCGCAACAGCCGTCACGAAGGGGAAGCTCCCCCCGCGCTGCCCATTCCAACGTCCGGCGGCGTGCTCCGCGCAACCTGCAGGAGAGGAAGTCGGGGTCCAGCGCCCTCAGCGCCCCAGCACCTCGCCCGGCTGCCGGATGCTCAGTACTCGGCTCGCGCCCGTGGCGTCGGTGGTCACGCCCCAGAGGGCGTGGGCCACTTCCATCGTGGCCTTTTGGTGGGTCACGAGGATAAACTGCGCGCCCCGTGCGGAGAAGCGCGTAAGGAAGGCGGTAAAACGGCGGATGTTCGCCTCGTCGAGCGGCGCGTCCACCTCGTCGAGCACGGCGAGCGGCAACCCACCCGCGCTGCCCTCGCCGCCCGCGTGGTTGAGCGCAAACAGGAAGCCCAGCCCCGCCATCGTGCGCTCACCCGCCGAGAGCAGGGTCATGGAGCGGGTACGCTTGCCCTTCGGCTGCACGGCGAGGCGCAGGCCCGTGACCCGGCCCGTCTCATCCGCCTCGGGTTCGAGTTCGCCCTGACCGCCGAGCAGCTCGGCGGCGTACTCGCGGAAGGCGGCGTTCACCCGCTCGAAGGCAGCGCGGGTGGCGAGCCCTTCGGCCGTTTCCAGCTCGGTGAGGTGGGCGCGCAGTTCGGTGGTGGCGGCCTCGGCGTCGTTCAGCTCGGCTTCCAGCGCTTCAAGGGCCGCGCGTTCGGCAGCGTGATCGGCCTCAGCGCGGGCATTCACGGGGCCGAGCGCCTCGAGTTCGGCGCGGAGGCGGTTGAGCTCTGCCGTCCATTCGCGGGGCGTCCCCGGGGGGCTACAGCCGTCAGGGATGGGTTCCAGGCTGCCCTCGCGCCGGGCCATCAGCAGGCGCAGGTCTTCCAGGCGGGCGCGGGCCTTGTTCAGCTCGCCGATGACGGAGGTGTAGCTCTGGGTGGCCTCCCCGCGCTCCTTCTCGGCCCGGTAGAGCTCGTGCTCGTCGAGGGTGCCCAGGGCGGTTTCCCGGCGTGCGACTTCGGCGGCCGCAGCAAAGAGGTGCGTTTCCTGCACGGCGGCGGCTTCGGTGTTGGCGGTCAGGCGTTCGCGCAGGTCAGCGGCGCGGGTGCGGGCGGCGCGAAACGCCCGCCACGCAGCGTCCGTCTCGCGGGCGAGCGCGAGGGCCTCCAGCGCCGAACGCTCCGCCCCGCGGTGCTCCTCGGCCTCCTGCCGGGCGGTGAGAAGCCGGGCTTCCAGTTCAGCGGGTTCAACCGTGGGGACAGACGCCCGCGAAGGGGCGGCCTCCGCACCCACCCGCGCGAGCAATCGGTCCCGGTGCGCCGACAGGCTGCGGGTTTGGGCCTCCAGCTCGGTCACGCGCTTCTCGGCGCTGCGTTCCTCACGGGCCGCCCCTTCGCGGGCGGCCAAAAGGGCGTCGTGCCCCGTACTGTCGCCGGAGAGGGTCGCCTGAACCCGGCCCAGCTCGGCCTTGAGACGCGCGGTCTGACGGTCCACGTCTTCCAGCTCGGCGCCGAGTTCCTGAAAGCGGCGTTGATCGGCCAGCACCGAGAAGCCCGCGTCGCGCAGGCGTCCGCCCGTGATCGCCCCGCCCGCCTCCAACAGTTCGCCGTCGAGCGTGACGAGGCGGGGGCGGCCCGCGTGCGAGCGGGCGAGGCGGTTGGCGGTGCGCAGGTCCTCCACCACCAGCGTGTCGGCCAGGATCGCCTCGCCCACGACCGCGGGATCGGTGGGACACAGGTCCGCGAGGTTGCCGCGCACCCCCGCCTCGCGCAGCAGCGGGCCGTCGCGGCGGGGCCGGGCGCGGAGGAGGTCCAGCGGCAGGAAAGTGGCCCGCCCACCCGCGCGCTTGAGTTCCTCGATGATCATCCGGGCGTCTTCGCCACTGTGAACCACAATCTGTTCCAGGCGGCGGCCCAGGGCGGCGGTCACGGCCGTCTCGTATTCAGTGGGCACGGTGAGCAGGTCCGCCACCGAACCCACGATGCCGGGGTGATCCAGCCGAAGGGCGTTGCGCGCGCCCTCGCCGTAGCGCGAGTAGGAGTTGAGCTGCGCCTCCAGCCGCTCGCGCTCGCGGCGCAACGGCGCAACGCTGGCATTCAAACGGGCGAGTTCATTCTGAAGGTGGCGCTCGTGGGCCTGGGCATCCGAGCGTCGACCCGCAAGTGCCGCGTAACCAGCCTCGGCCTTCTGGCGGACGTGGGTGGCGGCGACGAGGCGTTCGCGGGCTGCGTCCAGGGCTTCCTGCGCCGTTTCCAAGTTGCCCTCCGCACGTTTGAGTTCTCCGGTCAAGGTCTCGTGGCTGGCCGAGGCGCGGGCGGCGACTTCGGCAGCGCGGGCAGCGGCGGTGCGGGCGCGGGCCAGTTCAGCGTCATAAGCCTGGGCGCGGCGTTCGGCAGCGGAAGCGGCCTGCCGGGCAGTGGCCGCCGCCGTCTCCAGCGCGGGAAGATCGGGGGCCGGAGAGGCGGGGGGGCGCGACAACAAGCCTGCGAGTTCGCCGCGCAGGCGCTCGGCCTCGGCCTGGAGGTGATCGCGGTAACGCAGGGCCTGCGCGTGGGCATCGCGGGCAGCGCGCAGGGCATCGAGCGCGCCCGTAAAAGCCTCGGCGCGCGCGCGGGCTTCGCTCACCGCCTCGCGGGCCGCCTCCACCCGTGCCGCCGCCCCCTGAACCTCCGCCGAGAGGGCGGCGCTACGGGCTTCGAGCCCTCCGGCCTCGGTCCGCGCCGTCACAATCTCGCGGAGCAATCCGGCCTGCCGCTCACGCTTCACGGCGTCTTCCCGCGTCAGGCTCCGCATCACGAGGTCCTGGTGCCGCCGCGCGTCCCCCGCTGCCCGCGCCAGCCGCTCCAACGCCGACGCCCGCTCGCCCCCCACCAGCCGCAGCTGCCCCAGGTGCCCATCGGCCTCGCGCAGCCGCGCCTCCGTCTCCTGCCGGGCCGCGACGGCGCGCGAAAGGCCGGCAGCCTCCTGCAAGTGGCCCAGCAGGGTGCGCCCCTCAGCCTGCACGACGCTGCTCACCTCACCCTGCCCGATCACGGCGAGGCCGCCCACGCCCAGCCCGGTGCCCAGCAGGGCCGCCTGCACGTCCCGCGCCCGCACCGGCCGGCCCGCCAAGTCCTGCTCGGCGCTGCCGTCACGGTAGATACGCCGGGCCAGGTTCACCCGGGCCCCAGCGGTCTGGAGCTCCACCTGCACCTCGGCCAGCCCCAGCGGCGCCTTGCCCCCGCTGCCGTGGAAGATCAGCTCGGTGCCGCGCCCCGCCCGCAATTCCCGCGCCCGCGCCTGGTGGGTGGCCCACCGCAGCGCCTCCACCACGTTACTCTTGCCGCTGCCGTTGGGGCCAATAACCGCGGTGACGCCCGCCCCGAACTCCAGACGGGTGCGGTCTGCGAAAGATTTGAAACCGTGGAGGGTGAGGCTCTGAAGCATGATGGGTCTACCAGTCTGAAGGGCCAACGGTCCAACCGCCCGAGAAACTCGGCCTAAGCGGTTGGACCCGAAACGGTTTGATGGGCGCGCGAAGCCGCCCTACTGATCCGTGCAGTCCTGCCGCGTATACGGCTCGCCAAGGTCCATGCGGACGAGCACGTCGGTGTTCTTGCCACCGAGCAGAAAGGTCACGTCCTGACCGCGCGCTTCGAGCAGGGTCCGCACGAGGGTGCACAGCAGCATCCGCTCACCGCTGGTGCCGTAGCGCAGGTTGCGGTAGCCCTCCGGCAGGTTGATGTAGGCGTGCTGGCCGCGCAGCCAGACCTTGGGGGCTGGGGTTCCCTTGGGAACGGCGGGCAGCAGGCCAGCGGTCTGGGGACCGGCGGCCCAGGTGTTCACGGCGGCTTGGGCGACACTGGTGGGCGTCTCCTCGGTCACCTGCACGGTGCGCGTCTCGGGCTTGAGGGTCTGGACCTGCAGGCCGGTGAAGTACACCTTGACCTTCACGTCCCGCTTCTCTTCCAGTGTCAGCTTGGGCGGCTTGGGCGTCACGGCCGGGCGCTGCACCTCGCCGTAGGCGTAGGCGGCAGCGGCGAACAGCGCAGCGCTCACCACGTTGAACAGCGAAAACAGCCGCTTCACGGGTTGGCTCCGGTCTCGGTACCCGTCGTGCGGCCGGCGTTGGTGACCCGCGCGGTGAGGTAGGTGGCGACGGAACGCGCCACCGCCACCGACATGGCCTGCAGCCGGTCGTCTACCCCCAGCTTTGCCCGGTCGTCGGCGTTCCCCACCCAGCCCAGTTCCAGGAGCAGGGCCGCCTCGGGAGCCTCTCCCAGGGGCAGAACCCGGGTCACGTTCTCGGCCTTGGCACTGACGCCGCCGCCCTTCAGCTCCCCGCGCAGCAGTTCCGAGAGGCGGTGCGTTCCGCCCCCGTTGCCCACCGCGAGGTCGATGTAGGGGGCCTCGGCCCCACCCCGCACCGCATTTACGATCTGGGCGGTGGAGCGGCCTGACGGCTCGTACACGGTCACGCCGCCCCGGTTGCTGCCGGGAAAGCGGCCAAGGTCAAGCGCCAGATACACGTCGCTGCGCCGCGCCAGGTCCAGCTTCTGGTTCAGTCCCAGAGCACTTTGCGCGTCGCGCGTCAGCTTGACCTGCCAGCCCGCTTTGTTCAGCAGTTCCGCGCTGCGCCGGGCGACGTCCAGCGTCACGTCCCGGCCCAGACCCTCCACCCGCGCGGGGTCCAGCACGATCAGCGGCCGTGAGATGCGTTCCAGCAGGGCGGGTTTGGTGTAGGGCACGCCCGGCCCCACGTCCACCACCAGCCGCGCGCCGCCCAGCCGCACCACCCGGTAGACCCGGTAACCGCTGCCCGGCGGCAGGGCGAAGGTCAGCTTGAGGTTGTTTTCGTCGCGCGTGACCTCAGCCGCAGGCGCAAAGGCCCCGCGCGTGGTGTAGCGCCGGGCGTCGCCCTTCACGTCGCGCAGGGTGATGGTCACCGTGGTGCCGCGCAGCTCGTCGCTGAAGGCCACGTCGCGCGTCAGGTCCAGCACCAGGCGGTCGCTGTCCTTGCCCGCACGGCTGCTCACGCCCTGCAATCGGGGGTCCACCACCTTGAGGCTCCCCGTCTCGTAGCTGGCTCCCAGGCCGCGCGCCAGCGTATCCAGCGGGAGGTACAGGTTGCCGTTCACCAGCGTGGCGGCGCGGGCATTGACCCGGGCGGTGTCGATCTGCACGATGTTGTAGGCGGTGGTGGCCCGCTGCGAATCCTCGTCGATGGGCAGCAGCAGCGTGTGCCCGTAGCCCTGTACCCGCACGATCTGGCCTTCGCGGGTGAGGCGCACGAAACGGCCCAGTACAGCCTCGCTGGCGTATTCGGCCCCGTACAGCGTGATGGACTGCACCTCCTGCCCGGCGAGATTCAGGCGCGAGACCGCGATCTGCGCGCCGGCGATCCCGGCTCCCAGCAGCGCGGCGGAGAGCAGGAGCGAACGCGAGGGGTGTTTCAAAGAACGCCAGTTCATAGCTCGCGCAGCTCCCGGCGCATGGTCTTCTCGGCTTCCGCACGGCGCTTGTCGTGCAGCTTCTTGCCGCGGGCGAGCGCGAGTTCTACCTTGAAGACGCGGCCCTTCTGGTACAGCCGGGTGGGCACCAGCGTCAGGCCCTTTTGCTCCAGGGAACGTTTCAGCTTGCCGATCTCCTCGCGGTGCAGTAGCAGACGGCGGGTGCGGCGGGGCTCGTGGTTGTTGTAGGTGGCTTCGGTGTAGGTCGGAATGTAGAGGCCCTCCAGCTCGATGTTGCCGTTCGTGAGTCGCGCGAAGGCGTCCCGGAAATCCACACCGCCCGCGCGGACGCTCTTGACCTCACTGCCCGTCAGGGCGATGCCCGCCTCGAAGCGCTCCAGCAGTTCATATTCGTGGTGTGCGCGGCGGTTCGTGTACACGCGGCGCATTCTAGCAGGGGCCGCCGAATCGGGAACCCTACGGTAGGTGGATGTCCCCCTTTCGCCCGGCCGCTGCCCTTGCCCTCGGCCCGGCATGCACCGCCCTGACCGGAAGCAGGGGTGCGCCGCCCTCTCCCCTGTCCCGGGCGGAAGTGCTGCGGCGCGTTCCCGGCGTGCAGAACGTCTCTAAAACGCATCCGTGGGACGCGAGGTGCGGCTGCGGGTGGGCGGGAAAACGCTGAAGGTCCGGGCGGGAGAGGATACTCCGGGCATCAACAACGTGACCGTGCGGGTGCCCCACACACCCGCCACCGCTCCCGAACCACAGGCGCCGGCAGCCGTGGCCCAGTGCAGCGGCCCTCTTTCCCAGCCTGACCTCAAAACGCTCCGCACCCCCGCGAGGCAGCCCTGGCAGGAGGCAGTGGGGTGGCGGAACTGGAAGTTGCCTGCCCTCACCCTCGCCTGGAGCGGAACCGAGCGGCGTCAACGCCACCTGGCACATTTGGGCAGGCCCTGAGCGCTGCACGGGGTGAGCAACCGAGCTGAAGCCCGCTTCCCTCTCCCCTACCAGGGCCGCCGCATCACGCGGCCCAGCAGCGGATGCAGCAGGATCAGGGCAAACGGCGTGTACCAGGCGAGCGGCTTGGCGGCAAAGGCCAGCAGCGCCATCACGGTAAACACCAGGGCATTCACCAGGGCGCGCTGTCCCAACCGTTCGTTCGCCCAGCCAGGGCGCATCAGTCCCCCGGAAACGGCGTGGGCCAGCATCCACAAAAACGCGGCAGCGATCAGCACCTGGTTCACAGCGTAGACCGCGACGCCCAGGGCCGTGTCGCCATGTTCGCCGATCAGCGCCGAGGTAAAGGGCAGCAGCGACACCAGCATCAGGTACAGGATGTTCAGGAAGGCCAGGCGGCGGTCCGTGCGCAGCACGCTGCTCTGGAAGTGGGTGTGACTCAGCCAGCTCACGCCCGCGATCAGGAAGGTAAAGGCGTACACGATCAAGCGGGGCAGCAGGGCGGCCAGGTCCGCCGCGAAATGGGCTTCCCGCGCTGCTTGCGCCAGCTCCCCCGCCTGTTCCGGCACCCGCAACTCCAGCACCAGCAGCGTCATCACGATGGCAAAGATGCCGTCGCTCAGCCCGTGAATGCGGTGGGCAGGCACATCCTGCGGAGTGGGGAGTGGTTCAGCCATAACTCCAATTTTATGTGAGAAAGATAACCCCACATCAGGAAGCCTGAACCTGGGGGAGCAGGTAGAGTAGGGACATTCGCAACGGCGGCGGAGCGAAATGCAAAGGCCGCCAGCCCAACTGACTTGGGAGTTCTCCGGCCTCAAGGCGTGGAGCTGCCGTCCAAAAAGGACCGAAAGGCTGGCTGATACGTGCAGTCCAGTAATCGGATGCCAAAACGCCACCATACTCAGGGCACACGGCAATTGCAGGGAGGCCTCTTGACCCTGACAGATCACGGGGCCTCACGCTCAGCACCCCCGCTCGACCCGGGAAAAGGACAACTGCGCAGAACAGGAAGCTGTTTCTCAGGGGGTTGACACGGGACTGTAAGGTCAGTCCCCTGAGGCAGTAACCTGGAGAATTGCCGAACATTTCCCTCAGCTAAAGCTTAAGGAGAAGAGATGAAGCGGTATTTGATGCTCACCTTTCTGTTTTCAATTCACAGTGGAGTCGTTGCAAAACCTGAAGTCAGCCCTGACTGTCTGCAAACACGCGCAACAGAATTCCAGGAACTGAGTTCCGGCAGGCAGAATACCATTCTTTTCGACAGCGAAATAGAAACCAACTGGCTGGAATGGGAGAATTTCGCGAAGCAGGCCACCCTACTTTCTGAGGCGTTCAAAACCAAAGGTATTCAGCTTATTATCGTACCTGTACCCACACGTGTCATGGTCAATCCTCAGCTTCTCGACACAAAAAATTTGAAGCAGAAGAATTACGCCTCTCAGCAACCCAACGTACGCTTCAAGCGATTCATAGATAGTCTTCAGAAAAACAGGGTTTCCGTGATCAACCTTCTGGGCCCACTAAGGACCGGAGGCAAAAACAATATGAGACCGCCCGCCTTCTTTTCTAAGGATTTTCACTGGACACAGGCGGGAGCACTGATAGCTTCGGCAGAAATTTCTGAAAGAATTACTAAAGCCCTCCCAGGTATTACGGAGAAGCACTATTCTATTGTATCAACAGGTCAAAAATATCTACAACCTCTTACTCCTATCAAAAAGCTGAACGATTTGTGCAAAAATCCACAAGAAATGGCTTATGCATCATTTGTTGTTATGAATGATGACACCCTAGCACTCCTTAATTTTGAAGAAGAAGAGAGCGATGGAAAGAATTCGTGGAAGTGGTCGGCTGGAGAATCTGTTTCTATGGCATATGTCTCTTCTTCAGAAGTTAGGCGGGATCTTAGCATAGAGTTCAGTAATTTCATACGTGATCAGCTTGTTTCCTTATCGCTTAATGGCAAAGAGGTATATAATTCAGGGAGGCTTAAGGCGGCAGATTTTATAAGCGCAAAGATCCCATTAAACCTCGTCGTCGGCATGAATAAGATGACCTTTAAATTTAGTAAGTGGAATCATAAAGATTTAGCAAGTACATTTGCCGAAAAAGACACCAGAAAGCTTAGCGTAAGCTTTTCGAGTATCGGGATAGATGATAAGGAGAGGTCAACGAAATCTACTTCGCCTGGCCTCCTCGATGATTACACACCTCCAGTTACATTAATCGGAACCAGCTACTCAAACTATATGCAGGTGAGTGAGCTACTTAAAGGAATGATTGACTCTGACGTGCTCAACTTTACCCAAGTATCTGGCGGAATCTACAACCCTATGTTCGATTATATTAAAACTTTAAAAGATAATGGACCCATGGCTATTATTTGGGAGATACCTATGATGTGGTCCCCGGAGGGCGCGAACTCCGAGATACCAAAGATGATTGAGGAATTGAAATAAAGTAAATGGCCTAAAATTAGCTCCGCTTCGTTTACAAAACAGGAAAGTGTTGTTTTGTAAACTCTGCATCTACAACCTGCTTCTCCTCTTTCCTGCTTCACAGCTCCAGGAGTCGCTTCCTACCGAATTGGAGTGCGCCTGAAAGCTCTGCCAGCCGGCGAGGCAGATCAGTGGGGAATCTACCGTAGAACAGTACCTTCTTGTTTTCGATCTCGACCATAGGGTTTCTGCTCCACCCGAGAACGTACCGACCATTGCCAGCCCTGCTCAGCTCTACACACGCCAGGCAGCGCTCTGCTGTCGCGTTGTTTTGGCTGGAGAGTAGCCTACCTTTCTTACTGACAGGGCGTTCAGACACACTTTAGCGCATTTGTCAAAAGGGGGATTTCTTTTTGACTGAGCCCAGCGAGCGAACTTGAATGAACATAGGGGAGAATCGAGCCGTGAGGGGCGCCCTTCCACCCGCGGCGGCATTCGAATAAATGCTCTATTGATCTCGGCATAAATTGGTATGGATCACGGTGGGGCGTCATGTGTGCTGGCCACGTTCCTCATCGCTCAAGTCGGGTAGAACCGGTGCCAACTTACGCCGGGATCAATAAACTACTTCGTAAATGATCTAATTGGCGGGCCGTGTTAGGCGTTTCAGCCGGGTTGGTCCGGGCTTCCATAAGCGATTTGCCTGAAGTCTTACCAAACCAGTGACCGTTGGCCCTCCAGCGCCGCCTCACTTCCTCGGCGGCTTGCTGGGCCGGACCTCCACCCGGCTGGGCAGGGTACGCGCGGGCATCTTCAGCAGGTCCAGCGTCAACTGCGCGACGTCTTCCGGCTGAATTTTCCAGGCGTCGGCCTCGCTCGGCGTGTGCCCGCCGAAGAAGGTGGCGACGCTGCCGGGCATGATCTGGGTGACTTTAATGTCGTGCTGGCGCAGGTCCAGCGTCAGCACCTCGGACAGGCCGTTGAGGCCAAACTTGCTGGCGTTGTAGGCGGCTCCACCCGCAAAGGGGTTTTTGCCAGCCAGGCTGGAGAGGGTAAAGATGTATCCGCCCCGACGCTTGAGGGCGGGAAGCGCCGCCTTGACCGTGTAGAACGCGCCGCTAAGATTGGTGTCGATCACGTCCCGCCACTGCTCCACCGTCAGCTCCTCGACGTTGCCAAATTTGCCCACGCCCGCATTCACGAACAGCACGTCCAGACCGCCGAACGCCCCGACGTGGGCGTCCACCTCCGCTTGCAGGGCCTGCGGGTCACGCACGTCGCACACCACCCCCCGCGCGCCGTGGCCGATCTCCTGCGCCGCAGCCTCCACCTCGTCACTGTGGCGGCTGGTGAGGGTCACGCTGTACCCAGCACCCGCGAGGGCCCGCGCCACCTCCAGGCCGATTCCCTTGCTCGCGCCGGTCACGAACGCACTCTTGCCGCCCTGCGTGGATGTCTGATCTGTCATGAGGCGAACGTAACACGCCCCGGACTCTGTGCCGGGGCGCGTGAAGGGGAACTGAAGTGGGGAGAGGCGTTCAGGGCAGCTTCTTCAGGAGGCCGTCATACACGAAATTGGCGGCGTCGAAGCGGTGCGCCCAGACGGCCATGATGCTGTACTGATCGCTGAGCACCACCCGCTGACCGCCAGCCAGGTCGAAACTCAGGCCCGCCGAGAGCTTGGACCAGGGCAGCAGGTTGGGCGGCGCGACGATCATGGGAGTAACGCGAATGACGTCCGGCTGAGCGGCCTGGGCGGAATCGGTCACGATGGTGGCGCCCGGGTACCGGCGCTTCAGCGCTCCCGCCGAGTCACGCTTCATGGCTCCGAGCACCTCGCCGCGCTCCTGCTCGTTCAGGATTGTAACGTTGCCCTGCACCTGCGGCTCCAGAATTACGTACTTACCGGTGGCGAACTTCGCGAGGTCGACCGGAGCGGTCTGAGTAGGCGTGGGCTGAGCAGGCGCGGTCTGCGCGGCAGCAGGAGACACGAGCAACGTGACGAGGAGGGCGGCGCTGCAATAGGGGTGGGAACGTCGGTTCATGGAGCCGAGTTCATCACGCCTCGCCTGACGAAGCGTGAAGCGGGCGTGAGCCGGCCCAGGCCCCTGCCACCTGCCGTTCACAATCCTCGCGCGGGCCCAACGGCGTAGCATGGCGGGATGCAAGACCTCCTCCAGATCCTGCGCCGCCTGCGTGCTCCGGACGGTTGCCCCTGGGACCGCGAACAGACCCACGAGTCCCTGCGCCCCTACCTCCTGGAAGAAGCGGCGGAGGCGGTAGACGCCGTGACCGAGGGACCAGAGGCGCTGGCCGGAGAACTGGGCGACGTGCTGCTGCAGGTGGCCTTTCACTCGGTGATCGCGGAGGAGGCGGGCACCTTCACCTACGGGGACGTGGAGCGCGGGATCGTCCAGAAGCTGGTGCGGCGACACCCCCACGTCTTCAGCGACGTGGAGGTGTCGGGCAGCCTTGAGGTGGAGGCCAACTGGGAAGTCATCAAGGCGGCGGAACGGGGGGGGAAGCCCCGCAGCGCTGCAGAGCGCGTTCCATCTGCCCTCGGAGCACTCGCCCGGGAGGTAGGGGCGCAGAAGCTGTCAGGCCGCGAGAAGACTGGGCGGGAAGCGGTGGCCGGGGTGCTCCGCGGGGCCCCGGCCACCGCCGAAGGTGTGGCCGACGTGCTCGCCGCCGTCGTCGCCTGGGCGAGGAGCGCGGGCGTGAATCCCGAGGTGGCCTTGCGTGAACGCACCGGGCACCTGCTGCAATCCCTGCCAGAGCCAGCGCAGCCAAGTGCTGAAGCGGACGCGTGAGCGGAGAACTGGACCCCCTCGACGTGGCGCTGCGCGATCCCTGGGCGGTGTGGCTCTCGGGCCGCACCCGTGTTCCGCTGGAGTTGCCCGGCTACCGCCGCGCCGCCGTGCTCGTGGCCCTGACCCGCGAACACGATCCGCGGGTGCTGCTCACCGTGCGCTCCGAGGAACTGCCCACCCACCGGGGTCAGATCAGCTTTCCCGGCGGCAGCCTGGAACCCGGCGAGACGCCCGTGGAGGCGGCCCTGCGCGAGGCGCACGAGGAGGTGGGCCTGGACCCGGGTGCTGTCACGGTGCTGGGAGAACTCGACGACGTCTTTACCCCGGTGGGATTTCACGTCACCCCCGTGCTGGCCCGCATTCCAGACGGGCCACACCTGGTCCTGAGCGCCGAGGTGGCCCAGATCATCACCCCCACCCTGGGCGAGTTGCGCGCCCTGCCCCTGCAACGCGAGGAGCGCAGCCTGCCGGACGGGCGCGTGGTTTCCCTTTACCGCTACCCCTGGCAGGGCCACGATATCTGGGGGATGACGGCGCGTGTGCTGCACGATCTGCTGGCGGGGGGCCCGTAAAAAGGACTCCGGCTTATCCGTGATGCAAGAAGGGGTTGACCCAAGCGCAGCGAGCAGGAAAAGCGGTGACACAAAGGCGTGGAATCGCCGAAGTGGAGGGAAGGGAACGGATAATCCCGCACAGCGGGCCGCAGGGGGCCTCCCTCTGCGCTCCGCCCACCGTCGGCAAAAACCCCCACCACAGGGGCGGGGGTCTGGGTTCCTCGGGAACTGCGCTCAGCGGCTGGGGGTAATAGTGATCTGGGCGTCGCGCTGCACGTTGTAGGTGTTGACGAAGGTGCGGTAACCGGGGGCGATCAGCACGACCTCGTGGGCACCGGGATCGACATCGACGTTCAGGGCACCGTTGCGCACAGCGCCGACCTCGCGGCCGTCCACAAACACACGGGCACCGTTGAGGTTGCTGCGGATCGAGAGCGTCACGTCGCTGCTCACGACGGGCGCGGGCGTGGTGGCCTGCGCGAAGTCAACGTTCAGGTTGGTGGTCGCATTGGCGCGAATGGTCACGGTCGTGGTGAAGTCACGGAAGCCGGGAGCCTGCACGCGCACGGGATAAGAGCCGGGACGGACGTTACTGAAGGTGGAGTTCGCACTGCCCAGACGCTGGCCGTTCAGGATCACGGTGGCGTTGGCGACGTTGGTGCCCACAAACAGGCTGCCGGTCTGCACGGGGTTTTGCGCGACCACCGTGAAGAAGGCGGTGTCGCTGACCCAGCTGTTCTGAGGCAGGGGGTTGACCACGATGCTCAGGGCCTGAGCGAGTTGCTGCTGGCCACGCGCCGTCACGGTGGCGAATTGGTCTTGCTGGGTTTTGAACGTGCTGAGCTGATCGAGATCGAGCTCGGTCAGGCTGGCCAGCGCGAGAACCTTGTTCAGACCCACGTCCTCGCCGACCGTAAAGGTGAACTTGGCATCTGGGCGGGGAAAGGTAACGGTGGTATTCGCCTTGACGAAGTTGTTGCCCCCCAGCTGGTTGGGAAGAATCTGGTTGACTTCACCGTTGGCATCAACATTGAACAGGTAGACGTAGGCGTCACGGTTGACGGTGGCGCTGATGCGAATGTTCTCACCCACGCGGTAATTCGGGTTGCTGCTGCCGCTCTGGTCCTTGTCCACGCGAACGCTGACCGACAGGTCGGGCTGGGTGGGGTTCACGATAATGCTCTGGGCGCTGATCTTGGTGGCCGCGCTGGCGGTGCTGAGCAGCATCGCGGCGGGAATCATCAGAAGCTTTTTCATGTTGTACCTCCGAGACGTAGCCTAAGGGGGACAACTTGACGCGCCATGAGCGGGTCAGCCCGGAAGCTTAATGGTGGTTCAGCCCACCGTCAGGAATGTGATCTGCGGCTGACACAATGTTTTCGTCATCTTTTGTACCTGGTCCGGTGCCCCCATCTCCAGGAGCAACTGTGCCGGCTCAGCGGATAATGCGGGCTGGCTCCACGTTCGCCGCGCGCCGCGCCGGGATCAGGGCGGCGAGCAGCGTGGTCCCCAGGCCAACGGCATTGACCCACAGCAGATCGGCGGCGCGTACCTCCACGGGCAGCGACGTGATGAAGTAGAGGTCTCCCGGAATGTGAAAGGGCCGGACCGTGAAATACGCGCTGATGCCGAGGCCCAGCAGATTGCCCAGCAGCAGGCCGGCCAGCCCCAGCAGGGCGCCCTCAAGCAGAAAGGTACGGGTGATCACGCTGCGCGTCGCCCCGATGGCACGCAGAATGGCGATTTCCTGGGTCTTCTCGAACACGGCCAGGGTAAGCACGTTGGCGATTCCAAAGGCCGCCACAATCACGATCAGAAAGACCACGAAGCCGATGACCTTCTTTTGCAGCGCCAGCTGATCGAGTAGCGTGCCGTACAGCCCCTGCCAGGGCAGCGCCGAGTAGGGCCGGGTGCGGGTCAGGGCGTCGCCCACAGCGGGAGCAGCGGCCGGATCACGCAGCCGCAACTGGTAACCGGTCACGTTGCGCGTGCCCTGCAGGCGCTGCAGGGTCTCCAGGCTGGTAAAGGCGTACGCCGAGTCGATCAGGTAGTTGCCGGTGCTGAATACGCCCTTGACCCGCAGGCTGGCGCGCCGCTGGGTAGAGTTGAGCAGGCGCACCTCGTCTCCCGTAAAGGCCCCCACGCTGCGGGCCAGGGCCGCCCCGAGCAGCACCTCGTCCCTGCCCAGGCTCCGCAGCAGCTCGCTCTCGGTGGGAGCGAGCTGCAGCACGCGGGCCTCGTCGGGGGTCACGCCGAAGAGGGTGGCGAAGTCCACCCCTGCTGCCCGCCCCGCACTGGCCGGGCGCGTCAGCAGGCCCTTGTCGCCCACGAAGGGCGTAAAGGCGACCACGCGCGGGTCTGCGCGCATCTGCCGCTCCAGCCCAGCGTCGCGCTGCGACGGAGCGAAAGCCGTCAGGCTGAGGTGGGGACTGGCGCGCAGGGTGGCGTCCACAAGCGCGGCAGTAAAGCCGTTTGTCAGACTCAGCGCGGCGATCAGCACCATGACGCCCACGGCGATGCCCAGCACGGTCAGCAGGTTTTGGGTTCGGCGGCGCGAGAGGTGCGCGCGGGCGAGCATCCAAGCGAGGTCAGGAGCGGAACGGGGCACCTTGCGGAGGATAACAGAGGTGGGCACGCTTCCTCACCGGCGCACGGAGGGCGGAAAAATAGGAAAAGCGGCAGGAAAAGGCAGCAGCGGGAGGGCCTGTCTGGGCTCCTCCCATAGAAATGCGGCTACGGCGCGGGATCAGCGTACGGCCGTGATGCGGACCTGCCGCCCACCAAAGTGGATGGCCTGGCTGTAAGACGACATCCAGATATCCACGCTGCGGGTTTTGTAGGCCGCCATGGTGTCCTCGACGTAGAAGACCCGGCCGTTGAGCAGCGCCCCCGAGCGACCGCTGAGGTCCTCGATCATCACCTTGCTGCCATAGGGAAATGTCCGCAGCAGGTCGCGGCTGAGGGCCACCACGCCGGGGCGGGTGCGGGTGCCCGTCGCGGTCACGAAGGGCGAGCTGTCGGTCTGCCCCGGCATGCTGTTGTAGGCCGTGGCGCGCGCGACAATGCTGCGGCCCGTCTGGGGGCGGGCGGCCTGACTCTGGGCGAGCGCCACACCGCGGGCGCGGGCCTGAGCTGCGGGGGAAGCAGGCGCGGGTGCCTGACGGCCCGCCTGCGGCGTGGGCCTGGCCGCGACTGGCCTGGGGGCGGCTGCCGGCGACTTCGCCGCTACCTTGGGCACAGCGGCCTTGGGCGCGGCCTGAACAGCCGACCTCCCTGCAGCTGGTGCAGCCGCTGCGGAAGCGGCAGCGCGGGCAACCGGGGTCCGTACGGCGGGAGCCGCAGTGGGCCGGGCCGCCGGCGTTCCCAGCGCCTCGCGCACCGCCTGAGCCGCGAGCTGGGAAGAGGGCAGAAAAGGAGCGGCGCTGGCTGTGCCGAGGGTACCGAGCAGAAGGGTCCGCATCCAGCGGCCGAAAGTATTAGACATGAAATCTCCCAGACCGCACCGAGGGGCGCAGCCGCATTGAGGGGATGAGAAAGGCAGCGACAGGAGACAGACCCAGCTGCCCCCTCCTTGTCCTGAAGCCTAAAGGCCCTTCGTGGGAGATTTCTGTGTAATACAACTTTTACTTCTCATTTGTTCTCAAGTCACTGGGCGGTAACAGAGAGTCTGATCTCGATTTACCGCCTCCAGCAACATATTTTCAAGATGTGAGAAGCTCTAACCCTCTCATGTGAATACTCATGAATACCATGGGGTGATTCCAAGATTTGGTTGTGTTCTGGCGCATTTCTACGCCACACATACCAACCGACCCCGCTTTTTGCCCTCAAGGAGGAGGGCAACTGGAAGAAGACCTCTCACCCGCGCCTGTTCGGACGAAAAAGCAGGACCGCTCCTCATACTCTTCTCAGTTGTGCGTCTGCTGCGCCTTGGCGTGCTTCTCTTTCTGCCCCTGCTCGGTGGGGACAGCGGCCCAGCGCGAGATGACAGCAGAGGCGATCTGACGGTAGATGGGCGCGGCGAGTTGCGAGCCGTGGTATTCCACCTTGGCCCCGTGGACCATGACCGTGATGGTCACGCGTGGGGCGTCCACCGGGAAAAAGCCCGAGAACACGCTGTCGTAGAGGCTGCTGGAGTAGCCCCGAGGGCCAACCACCTGGGCCGTTCCCGTTTTGCCGCCCAGCGCGTAGCCCTCAATTCCAGCTTGAGAGAAGATGCCCTCCTCGATGACGTCTTGCAAGATCGCGCGGGTGGTGCGCGCGGTCGTGGGCCGCAACACCTCGTGACGTTCGCCGGCGTCCCCGCTTCCCTCGCCCTCCACGAGCCGGGGCGGCACGTACATGCCGTCGTTGCCCAGCGTGTTGTAGGCGGCGGCAAGCTGCAGCGTGGTGCTGCTCATGCCCTGACCGAAGGCGTTGGTGACGCGAACGAGGTCGTCCCACTTGCGCAGCGGCTGCAGGCTGCCCGTCTCGGTGGGCAGGCGGGGCAGCGTCACGTCGCTGCCGAAGCCGTAGGCCCCCAGGTAACCGCGCATCCGCTCGGGCGCAAAGTGCTCCACGATGTGGCTCATGCCCACATTGCTGCTGTAACGCAGCACCTGCCGGGTGGTGAGGCGCCCCGGATGCTGCACCGCGTCGTGAATGGTGCTGCCCCAGCGTTTGCCGATATAGCGGGACATGGGAGTGTCGTACACCGTCTCCGGAGACGTCAGGCCCTCGTTGAACGCGGCGGCAACCACGAGCGCCTTGATCGTCGATCCAGGCTCGTACACGTCGAGAAAGGGGCGGTTGCGGCGGTCATGGGCGCTGTACTCCGTCCAGCGCTCGGGATTGAAGGGCGGGTAGCTCGCGGCGGCCAGCAGGCGGCCGGTGCGCGTCTCCATAACGATCACCGAACCGTATTCGCCCTGGTGTTCGGGCACCGTCTTGCCCAGCGCCGCCTCGGCCGCGGCCTGCACGCCTGGATCGATGGTCAGCCGCACGTCCTGCCCACCTTCGAGTACGCGGTTGTAGGCGTGCTCCAGACCCTCCAGGCCGCTGTCGGCCCCCATCATGCCGACGAGCTGTCCGGCCAGTTGACCCTGGGGATACACGCGTTTGCCGTTTACGCTGCGGGCCAGCACAGTGCCGTCGGCGGCGAGGATGCTGCCCCGGGCCTGCATGACGGTGTGTCTGACTGCCTGCGGCACGTTCCATTCGAGCTGGGCATACGACCACACCAGCGTCAGGAAAAGAAACAGCGCGATAAACTGCATCAGGCGGGAACGGGAGCGGATCTTCACTTCCATTCGGTGTTCACCTCCAGGGTGGTCCGCACCGGAGCGGGAGGGGGCGGGGTCACACCCGTGATGGACTGCTTGGTTTTGGGAGCTTCAGCAAAGGACCGCAGGCCGTTTTGCGAAGCCCAGTCCCGTACGCGCTGGGGACTGCTGAGGCGCTGCACCTCCACCTCCAGCTCATCGCGGGCCGTGATCAGCTTGGCTTCACGGTCCTGGGCGGCGCGCAGGCTGGGGCGTATGTCCTGAGTCAAATACCGGGACGCAACCAGCGCGAGGGCGAGCAGCAGGTAGATCACCATGTAGCGAATGGCCCGGGACTGCCAGGTCGCGAGGCTGAAGTCGAAACGCGAGACCGTCACGCTTCTTCCTCCCCTTCCCCGTCCTGGGCCACGGCCAGCTTCTCAGCGGCGCGAAGTTTGGCGCTGCGGGCACGCGGATTGGCCGCCTGCTCGGCCTCGGTGGCCTCCACGGGCCGCTTGGTCAGGGGCCGCAGCGTCGCGCTACCGCGCAGGAAGCGCTTCACCACTCGGTCTTCCAGCGAGTGGAAGGAGATGGCCGCGAGGCGGCCCCCCGGCGCGAGCAGGGCCTCGGCGGCTTCGAGGCCGTCCCGCAGCGCACCGAGTTCGTCGTTAACGTGCACCCGCAGGGCCTGAAAAGTGCGCCGCGCGGGGTGAATGCCCTTGGAAAAGCCTGGATAGGCCCGCTTGATGAGATCGGCGAGCTGCACGGTGCGCTCGATGGGGGCCGCCTCGCGGGCCTGCACGATGGCGCGGGCGATGCGGCGCGAATGCCGGTCCTCGCCGTACTCGTAGATGATGGCGGCGAGGTCTTCCGCCGGGTAGGTGTTGACCACGTCGGCCGCGCTCTCGCCGGCCTGAGACATGCGCATGTCGAGTGGGGCGTCGGCGTGGTAGGAAAAGCCGCGTGCGGCGTCGTCGAGTTGAAAGCTACTCACGCCGATGTCCAACAAAATGCCGTCGACCCGCGTGATGCCCGCAGAGGCGAGGAGTTCGCGCATCTGGCGGTAGTTGCCCTCCAGCACCCTCAGGCCGGGCAGGTTCAGGGCTCGGGCCCGGTTTAGAGCGTAGGGGTCCTGATCGATGCCGATGACGTGGGCCCCCGCCTCCAGCAGCAGCCGGGTATGACCGGCCCCGCCCAGGGTACCGTCGACGATGACGCGGCCGGGCGCGGGCGCGAGGGCTTCCAGGACTTCGGCGGAGAGGACAGGGGTATGCGAGAGCGGACCGGGGGAGGCCAGTTCAGAGGGGCGGGGCTTGGAGGTGGGCCGTTCAGGGTCAGGGGGGACAGTATTCATGTGTTCACGCCACGAAGTTGGCGAGCAGTTCGGGGTTGGGCGGGTCGTCCTGCACGGCCTGGATGGCCGCTTCCCAGCGGCCAGGGTTCCAGAGTTCGAGCCGTCCGGGCGCACCCGCCACGATCACGTCGCTCCCGAGATCCGCAAAGGTCCGCAGCGTGTGCGGAACCGAGATGCGGCTCTGGGCATCCAGCCGCGCCTTGCCGGCACCAGAATAGAAAAACCTCACGAACGCCCGCGACCCGGCGTCTGTGAGGGGCAGGTGTTCCAGCTGCTCTTCCACCCGCCGCCAGCTCGCAAGTGGAAACACATACAGGCACCCTTCCATGCCGCGCGTGAGAATCATCCCGTCTTCGACAAACTCCCGAAAAGCCGGTGGCATAACCAGGCGACCCTTCTCGTCGATGGTGTACAGGTGTTCTCCGAATGGCAACGTTCTCCTTCTTCCGCGTTTTCGCCTGCCGGACTTGGCCCAGAGCCGTGCCCGACATGCAGAGAACAGCCCAGACAGACGCCGTGGGCGCTGCTGCGGGCTGGTGCAGCGAGTGTAACAGTCTCCCCCACCGATTACCACCGCTTCCCACGTTGTTCCCCCTTCTCCTGACGGGCGCTGAATTTTTCCCCACCGCCGCTCCATATGGGCCCAGCAAGCCCCCGCTGGGCTTCCCGAAAATGGGAATTGACTTTCAGGTACGGCCCCAGTGGAGAAGGGGCCACACCGCGTCAGAAATAAAATTCCCCTCTCTTTTCACCGCGTGCCGGACGCGGGACATCCCCCCACTTCAGCTTCCCTAGCGTGGGGGGATGCGCAACCTCAATTCCACCTTGGTCGGCAGCCTGCTTGCGGCGCTCGGCGTGGCCCTTGGGGCGTTCGGGGCCCACGCCCTCCGGGCGCGTCTCGGTGCGGACCTGCTCGCCACCTTCGAAACGGGCGTGCGGTACCAGATGTACGTCGCCCTCGCCCTGCTTGCCTTGGGAACACAGCCAGCGCAGCGCCGTGCACCGGGACTGCTGCTGCTGGGCACGGTCATCTTCAGCGGTTCGCTTTACCTGCTGACCCTGACGGGCCTGCGCCTGCTGGGCGCGGTCACGCCTCTGGGCGGCCTGCTGATGATCGTGGGCTTCGCGGTGGCGGCGCTCGACGCGCGGAAGGCTTAACGCCGCCCCCTTCCCCACCCATTCCCACCACAGCGCAGAAGTCCGCCTCTCCCAGTTGGGGAAGCGGACCCTGTTGGTGCGGGGAGGCGATAAGCCGGGTTCTGTGGCCCACCGGGGTGGGGTCACGGTCATCTCTCTGGGACGCGCGTCGCCGCACGCCTCGTGCGACCATCCTGGCGGTCACGGGAGCGGGCCGCTCCTACCGCACTGTCGGGTCTTGCACCGGATGGGGTTTACCAGACGCCCTCCGTCTCCGGGGGGCCTGGTGCGCTCTTACCGCACCGTTTCACCCTGACCCACCTCGTCTGCGCCGAAGACTGTTTGAGGTGGGCGGTCTGGTTTCTGTGGCACTGTCCTTCGGCTTCGCCGCCACCCACACGCCCTCGGCGCGCGTGCAGGCGCTTGACTCGCCGACCAGCCGTTAGCTGGCATCCTGCCCTGCGGTGCCCGGACTTTCCTCACCCCTCTTGAGAGGGGCGCGACCGTGGACCTCCCCGCGAATGGAGTGTAGCAGAGGGGCCGAAGGGCTGGAGCGAAAAGCTGTCTCCGCGGGCCCCACCTCCTACCCCCAGCGCTCCAGCGTCTCCCGTTCCGAGCGCGCCCAGGCGTGGCGGGGCACTTGCGCGGGATGCAGCAGGTCGTGCAGGTCACGCCCGTTCAGTTCTCGGTACTCGCCGGGACCGAGGTCACCGAGCCATAAGCCACCCACGCGGTAGCGCAGTAACCGGGCGACGGGGTGGCCGACCGCCTCGAGCATGCGCCTGACCTGCCGGTTGCGGCCCTCGCCCAGGGTGACGAAGGCTCCGCCGCGTGCGTGCTGGGCACTGAGGGCGCGCGCCGGGCCGTCTTCCAGCTCGACGCCTTGCACCAATGCCTGGAGTTCGGCCACGCTGGGGTCCCCCTCGCCCGCCGTCCAGGCCCGGTACGCCTTCTCGTGACCGTAGCGCGGGTGGGTCAGGGTCAGGGTCAGCTGGCCGTCGGTGGTCAGCAGCAAGAGCCCCTCCGAATCCTTGTCCAGCCGACCGACCGGATGCAGGCCCGGCACTGCAGGCATCGCCGAAAGGACGTTGCGCCGCCCGTACTCGTCGCGGGCGGTGGTGACGTAGCCGGCGGGCTTGTGCAGCAGGAAGGTGACTTTTTCCAGCCCCGCCGCCTCGATCAGGGTGCCGTCCACCCGCACCTCGTCGGTAGGCGACACGACGCGCCCCAGTGAGGCGACCTCGCCGTTGACCGTGACGCGCCCGGCCTGAATCAACTCCTCAGCGGCGCGGCGGGAGGCGACGCCCGCCCGGGCCAGACGCTTTTGCAGCCGTTCACCGCCGCCTCCCTCGGGCCCTGCCTCCCCAACCCCTGGTCCGGCAGTCACGCTGTCCCCCGGCGATCCGGAGCCTGCAAGATACCGATCACGGCGAGCAACCCAAGCAGCAGCGACACGGCCAGCATCAGGTTGCGCACCGTGCCGGGGAGCGAGGCTCCCAGCCGCAGGGCGGGCGGCACAAGCGCGGCCACCACCAGCAGGTTGCCTGCCGCGAACGCGAAGGTGCTGCGGCCATCGGGCTGCTGCCCGGCTGCAACGAGAAACGCGCCCCAGGCGAGCAGCACCCCCCCCGCCAGCCGGGCGAGCCACAGCGGCGACACGCCCAGCAGGTGAGCGACCTCCGGCGGCAGAAAATACAGGTACAGCCCGGCAGGCACGAATACCAGGGCGGTCAGGCGAAAAGCGGCACGCAACACGCCCTGCAGTGTAGGGCAGAGCGTGTAGGGCAGAGGGCCAAGCCCAGCTCCGGCTCAAGCTTTCCTGGCCCTCTGCCCTACACTGCGTCCCTATGCCCGTCATCGCCGTCGACAAACCCCTGGGCCTGACCTCTCACGACGTGGTGAACCGGGCCCGCCGGGCGCGGGGCACCAAGCGCGTGGGCCACACCGGTACCCTCGATCCCCTGGCAACGGGCGTCCTCGTGCTGTGCGTGGAGGAAAGCACCAAGGTGGTGCAGTTCATGGAGGCCGACACCAAGGATTACCTCGCCTGGATTGCGCTGGGTGGGGCCTCGCCCACTCTGGACGCTGAGGGACCACTGACCGAAACGGTGGAAGTCCGGCTGCCAGATGCGTCGGAAGTGCGCGCCGTCCTGGCGGGCTTCACCGGACCGCAGGCGCAAGTTCCGCCGCAGTACAGCGCCATTCAGGTGGGCGGGCAGCGGGCCTACGCGGTGGCGCGGGCGGGCGGCTCGCTGGACCTGCCGGCCCGGAACGTGGTGATTCACGCCCTGGACCTGCTTGGCGTTTACGGACACGTGGTGGACGCGCCCCGGACCTTTTCACCGACATCCGAGGGCTGGACCCCCGCCCCGGAAGGCCGGACCTTTCGCCTACCCACCCCGCTGGGCGACTTTCCCGCCCTGCTCGTGCGGGCACGGGTGGGCAGCGGCACCTACCTGCGCTCCCTGGCCCGGGACGTGGGGGCGGCGCTCGGCGTACCCGCCCACCTGACCGGATTGGTGCGAACGCGGGTGGGCCACTTCGGTCTCTCAGAGGCGGTGGCGCTGGAGGATCTGGCAGAGGCCGGGGGCCAGAGTGACCTTCAGGCCCTCGACTTTCCTCACCTGGAGGTCGGCGAGCGCCTGGCGGAGATGCTGCGCCAGGGCAAGCGCCCGAAATCCGAGGCGCTGGGGCGGCACGCGGTCACCCTGGGAGGCGAGCTCGTGGCTGTGGTGGACGGCGACGGCCAGGAATTGCGGGTGGTGCGGGCCTGGGCGTGAGGCCTGGACAGACTCAGGCGCCGTATCCCGGGGGCGTCTCCAGCCGCACCGCCCCAATGCCCTCCAAGCTTCCGGCGAGGGCCACGAGCCGCTCGTCGCCGAGCGCGGGGGCGATGAACTGCACGCCCACGGGCAGCCTCCGGCCGTCCACCTCCTCGAACCCCGCAGGCACGCTTAGCGCGGGGAGCCCAGCGAGGTTGATCGCCACGGTGTCGACGTCGGCGGCGTACATGGCGAGGGGATCTGCGGTCTTCTCGCCCCGGCGAAAGGCGGGAAAGGGACTCGTGGGCGTGATCAGCAGGTCCACACCCGCAAAAGCGCGGGCGAAGTCGTCGGCGATCAATCGGCGCACCCGCATGGCCTTGCTGTAATAGGCGTCGTAATAGCCGCTCGACAGCGCGTAGGTGCCCAGCAGGATGCGGCGCTGCACCTCGCGCCCAAAGCCCTGCTCGCGGGTCAGGGTCATGCTGCCCATCACGTCTCCAGCAGGCACGCGCGCGCCGTACACCATGCCGTCGTAGCGCGCGAGGTTGCTGCTCGCTTCGGGCGTTGCAATCAGGTAATAGGCCGCGATGGCGTGTTGAACGCTGGGCACGCCGACTTCACTGACCACAGCCCCCGCGTCCCTCAACGCGCTCAGCACGCCCTGTAAGGCCGCCTCCACCCCTGGCGTGTTGCCGCCCAGACTCTCGCGGATCACGCCCACGCGCAGGCCGCGCAGCTCTTGCGGAGTGCCGGTGCGGAAGGCCGGCGGGGCCTCCAGGCTGGTCGCGTCACGCGGATCGTGCCCAGCCAGGACGTTCATCACGAGGGCGAGGTCCGCCGCCGTGCGGGCGAAGGGGCCCACCTGATCGAGACTGCTCGCGTAGGCCACCAGGCCGTACCGGCTGACGCGCCCATACGTGGGTTTGAGGCCGTACACGCCGGTCAGGGCGGCAGGCTGGCGCACCGAGCCGCCCGTATCGCTGCCCAGGCTGATGGGCGTGATGTTCGCGGCGACGGCCACCGCGCTGCCGCCCGAACTGCCGCCAGGCACGCGCTCGGGGTCCCAGGGATTAAGTGTGGGACCCCAGGCACTGCTCTCGGTACTGGACCCCATGGCGAACTCGTCCATGTTGGCCTTGCCGACGATCACGGCCCCGGCCTGGGTCAGCCGCTCGACCACGGTGGCGCTATAGGGCGAGACGTAGTTGCTCAGGATGCGGCTGCCGCAGGTGGTGCGCGTTCCCGCCACATTCAAGTTGTCTTTCACCACGACGGGCACTCCGGCCAGGGGCAAGGCCTCGCCCGCCGAGAGCCGGGCGTCCACCTCGGCAGCCTGCTCCCCCGCCCGGTCGTTCAGGGTCACGAGGGCATTGAGCGCGCGCGCAGCCCCGGCCCGGTTCAGCGCGGCCTGCACGAGGGCTTGCGAAGTTGTGGCGCGTTCCCGCACGGCGCGGGCGAGTTCGGTGGCTGAAGGCACTTCCGGCATAGCAGGCAGTGTAGCGGCGCAGACTCCCATGACCTCTGGGCCGTCTTTTCAACCTCCGGGACCCGTCAGCCACGCAACAAATGGGAAAAGTCCGCGCCCTCCAGCGGCGGCAGGTCCTGGAGGCTGACCAGGCCGAACTCCAGCAAGAAGCGCTCGGTGGTGCCGTACAGCAGCGGCTGGCCGACGGCGGGGCTGCGGCCGACCACCTTCACGAGTTCGCGCTCCTGCAGGGTCACCACCGTGCTCGCGCTGCCGCCGCGCATCGCCTCGATCTCGGCGCGCGTTACCGGCTGGCGGTAGGCGATCACGGCCAGCACCTCCAGGGCCGCCGCGCTCAGGGCGGGCAGGGGCGGCGGGGCCAGCAGGGGTGCGAGGTGCGCCGTGAGGGTCGGGGGCACCACCAACCGGTACCCTCCCGCCACCGCTTCCACCTCAAAACCCAGCTCGGCGGCCCGCAGCGTTTGCGCGAAGGTTTCCAGAGCCCGCGCCGCCGCCTCCTCGCGTAGCCCCAGCACGCCCGCCATCTCCTGCCGGGTCACGGGCCGCCCGGCCGCGAGCAGCGCCGCGCCGATCAGCGCCTGAACCGGTGGCCTCATCCGGCGTCTCCACCCAGCCCCGCCGCCCGCAGCCGTTCCCAGAGCGCCCGAACGGGGAGAGCGCCCTCACGCAGAACCTCGAGCGTTTCCCCGTCCACCCGCACCACAGTGCTGGCGAGGCCCTGCGCGGGCACACCGCCATCGGGCAGCAGAAACGGAACGAGACCGTAGGCCCGCGCTTCCTCCAGCGTTCGGGCAGCGGGCCGGCCACTGGGGTTGAGGCTGGTGGTGGCGAGGAGGCCGCCACTGGCACGCAGCAGGGCCAGGGCGATGGGATGGTCTGGCACCCGCAACCCCACCCAGCCACCCGGCGCGAGTTCTGCCGGACAGTCGGCGTTCGGGGGCACCACCAGAGTCAATGGACCGGGCCACTGGGCGGCCAGCGTGTCGAACGCCCGACCGCCGCGGGTCAACCGCTGGGCGGCGGCTGTGTCCTGGCAGGAAACTTGAACCGGCTTGTCTGAGGCGCGCCCCTTCAGTTCGTACAGGGCCGGCAGGGCGTCAGGTAGGACGGCCAGGCCCCACACCGTCTCGGTGGGGTAGCCGATGGCCTCACCCGCCTCCAATCGCTGTACCGCTTCGCGCAACACGTCCATAAGGTTGTCTTCCCGTTCTTTCACCTGTGACTCACCCGCTCCTGCCCCCGACTCGCCCAAGCTGTAAGGCTCCTGCAAGTGGCCACGTACTATACTCGTCTGTATGCCGGTCTATGAATATCGCGTGCGGGACCGTTCCGGAAAGGTTCTGAAGTCGCAGATGGAGGCCGAGACCCTCGGCCAGGTGCGCGACGTCCTGCGGGCCAAGAATCTCATGATCGTCGAGATCAAGGCCCCCAAGACCGGTCTGAGTGCCGACGTTCAGATTCCGGGCCTGAGCAACCGGCCGCCTGGCCTGAAGCAGGTGGCTGTGTTCAGCAAGCAGCTTGCCACCCTGATCAATGCCGGTGTACCGCTGGTCCAGTCTCTCTCGATCCTGCAGCGTCAAATGGAGAGCAAGACGCTTCAAACCATCATCAAAAATGTTCGCAGCGACGTCGAAGCAGGTACACCCCTGAGCGAGGCGATCTCCAAACATCCCAAGGTTTTTAACCGCCTGTACCTCAACCTCGTGCGTGCCGGCGAGACCAGCGGTACCCTCGACAGCATTCTCGAACGTATTGCCGCGTTTCAGGAAAAGGAACTCGCGCTGCGGGGCAAGATCAAAAGCGCGCTCACCTATCCTGTCATCGTACTGGTCTTTGCGCTTGGGATCACGTACTTTCTGTTGACCACCATCGTGCCTCAATTTGCGGGCATTCTGGCGCAACTGAACGCGCCACTCCCCTTCATCACGAAGATGCTGATGGCGGTCTCAGATTTTCTACTGCATTCCAGTTTTTTGATCCTCATCTTCATTGCTATCATTGTCTTCGTTTACCGTTGGTACTACTCCACCAAACAAGGTCGGCACATCATTGATGACATCAAGCTGCGTCTTCCCGTTTTCGGTCCTCTGGTCAGCAAGAGTGCGATCAGCTCCTTTGCTCGAACGCTGGGTCTGCTTATTAGCAGCGGCGTGAACATCATCGAGAGTCTGGACATTACGAAGGGGACGGCCAACAATGCCATCGTCGAGGAGACGCTGGAAAACGCGAAGAATGTGGTGATGGTGGGTGACCCCATGAGTGCCAGCCTCGCCACGAGCAAGGTTTTCCCACCTATGGTGGTGAGCATGGTGGCTATCGGTGAGGAGACCGGCGCGCTCGACAACATGCTGGGCAAGGTGGGTGACTTCTACGACCGCGAGGTCGACGAGGCCGTGGAGAGCCTCACAGCTGCCATTGAGCCCATCATGATCGTCTTCCTGGGACTCATCGTGGGAACCATCGTTGCCGGCATGTTTCTGCCCATGTTCTCGATCATCGGCGCCCTCAGCAAATAAGTTGTCAATTTCAAGCGGGAATGTCTGAAAATAGGTCAGAGTGTCAGTATAAAAAGGCCCTTTGTTGCGAAGGGCCTTTTTACATTGACTATGACAAAGTCAACGATTTCGGGCGCATGCGCCCCTCTGCTCCCCCTGCCACAGCTGACATACCAAAGTTGACGGCCCATTGTGATACCGGGCTTGATTTGAGACGCGCTATCAAGAAAATGCTCCATCTGGGCAATGCTTCTCAGAGGGATAAGCACACCCAGCGTCCCGAACTTGAGCCGGGATCAATAAAGTGCGTCTGAAAAAGGTCAGGGTGGACCCTTGGCCAAACGGCGGACCATCAAGCGGATCCTCACCTCGTAGACAAGGTTTTCAGCCGTCTCCGGCAGCGCTTCATCGTCCCTGGCCATGCGCCTGGATTTCCAGGGCCAGGCAGAGGTCCGCTCCACGACCCGGCGCCGTTTCAACACCACAAATCCCGCGGGCACCTCCACACGTCGTGGAGGTGCGCCTTTCGGTGCCCAGGTGGTCTGCCGGCCTGACCAGGGATTCCAGCGTCCAGCCGAGAAACGTTCCCTGTTCTCCTGCCAGTTTTCCGGTGTATCCCGCATCCGCCCACAGGTGCTTCATTCGGGGAAAAACATTCGGCGCCCCCTCGCAGGAGGAGGACCGCGGCCGCGCGGAGGAAGGACGTCCGCTTTATGCACTTTGATCGCCATGACGAGTCAGGGCGTATCCACGAGCAGATCACGCTTCCGTCCATTGACCTTCTGACCGCCGTCGTCACCACGTGGCCCCCCCGCCTCGGTGGTTATGACCGATTGGCTGTCAATCATTCCAGCACTTGGTGTCTCAAGGCGTCCTTCTCGCACCCGGACGACCTTCACGCAATTTGGTCTGCAACGTTTCCCACACGCCTTGCCGCCTCTACATCCTGTGCGCGTGGTCGGTTGTTTGCCAGGGGGAAAGATCGTGAGGCCGTCGCCCGCCAGGCCACGACCTCCGCGGAGGACGGAGAAGATGCTCTCCAGAATTTCTTGCAAAGACCACTTGCGCGGTCGACCCACAAGCAATTCAGGTGGGGTCAGCGGCTGGAGGACGTTCCACCCGGCATCGGTGAGGTCGTTTGGGAGGTCACGCCCGCGTCACGCGCGCACCACCTCCGCCCCATCATCCCTCCATCCTCTACGCAGGTAAAACCCGCTCCAGCACGTTTTTCAGACGCACTTTAGTCTGTCATCAGGCCTACGGCAAATCCCCGGCATCCTTGCGGAGGTGCCGGGGTTTGACGTTGTCCGGTCCGCCATCGTCTGGGACCTCTCACCCCGTTGCCTCCAGCACCATCCTGGTTTGTTGGGGTGGTCAGAGACGCCTTCAAGTTCGGCGTTTCTCGGCCAGGACCATCCGCACGAACTGGGCGAGGCGGGGCGCGCGGTTCCAGCGCTTGCGGTCCAGCCCCACGCGCCAGAGAAACTCCACACCGAGTCGGCGGGTCCAGGTGGGAGCGAGCTCAGCCGTCCCGGCGAGGACGTCGATCACGCCTCCACAACCGATCAGCACCGGCGCACCCAGCACCTGCCGCCAGTAGTGGTTGAAGATCTCCTGCCGCCCGGCCCCCATCGCTGTCAGGACGAGGTGCGCGCCGCTGGCGCCGACGAACTCGGCCACCCGTTGGTCTTCGGCCTGATCGAAGTATCCGTGGTGGATTCCCGCTACCTGGACGCCGTAGTCACGGACAGCGTGTTGCGCTGCCTGCTCTGCCACACCCGGCTTCGCTCCCAGAAAAAAGACGCGCAGCTCCGCGCCGTGACGCTCCATCAGGCCCTTCACGAGGTCGTACCCCGGCGCGCGGGGCACCTCGCGTCCCCGCAATTGTCGTGCGGCCCAGACGATGCCCACGCCATCGGCGGTGACGAGGTCTGCCTCCTGCATGGCCCGGACAAAGTCAGGCTGCGTGCGGGACTGCACGATGAATTCGGGGTTGAGGGTCACGACGGTGTGCGGGGTGCGGTGCGCGCGGAACATCCACTCGCCCAGCCGGGTGAGGGCGTGGTCGAGGGTCACGGGGTCCAGGGGCAGATCAAACAGCGTCAGGCGGTCCTCGGCTCCGGGCACAGGAGAGACGGGAGTGGAACGCGAATCGGCGGGCGTCATGGGTCGCGGGGACTATAACACGGGAAAAAGCCTCTTCCTTCTGCCTCCCGGCCCCTGACGGCCAGACGCGCGCTGCCCGCTCTCAGACAGGGCTGATGTGGCAGACTGTGCCCCATGATGTCTGGGCCGTTCGGAACACTGCCGAAAGAAGCGCAGGCGCAGGTGGGGGCCGCCGCCCGCGCGGGGCGCTGGGCGCGCGGTGGGCTGTTGTTTTACCCTGAGGACCCTGCCGAGACGCTGTTTGTCCTCACGCGCGGCAGCGTTCGCCTGTACCGTCTCGGCGCAGGCGCGCGGGAGGTCACCCTGGACGTGCATGGCCCGGGGCAACTGCTGGGCGCATCGGCACTGCTGCCGGGCGCGACCTACGGCATGTACGCCGAGGCGATGGACGACACCGAGGCACTGCTGCTGGGCCGCGAGACGCTCACCCGCCTGATGCAGACCAACCCTGCGGTGGGCGTCGCCCTGACCGAACAGATCACCCGGCAGACCCGGGGCGTGCAGGAACGGCTCTCGGGGCTGGTGTTCATGGAGGTCTCGCAGCGCCTCGCCCTGGCCCTGCTCGCCCTGGCCGAACGGGAAGGTCCCTGGCCCGAAGGCGGCAGCCTGGCCCTGCGCGAACGCGTCTCGCACCAGGATCTGGCCCACGTGGTTGGCAGTACCCGCGAGACGATCACCAAGCTGCTGGGCGACTTCCGAACGCGCGGCCTGCTGGACCTGGGCTACCGCCGCATCATCCTGACCGACCGCGCCGGTCTGGTCTCGGCGTCGCGAGAACCGCTGCGCTGAGGGGTGGGCCAGGCAGCCTGGGCTTCTGATAGTGTAGAAGTTAAAGTGGGAAGGACCGGCGACGCGCTGGGCCAGTGGGAAGGGTGGCACCTTGACGAGAAGCATTGCAGCGGCATACCGGGCGGGCGAACTGCCCGCTTTCTTTCGCCTCACGCCGGGTGACCTGGACGTGGCGGCCCGGGAGGCGCGCCCGGACGTCGACCGTGCTGCGCTGGCGGACGCCCTGCGCGCCTACCACCGCGACCTGGGCACGCTGGACCGGGACGTGGAGGCACACCTCACCCGCCTGGCCCATCCCGCCTCGCGCGTGGTGGTGACGGGGCAGCAGGCCGGGCTGCTGACGGGCCCTGCCTACAGCGTCCACAAGGGAGCTGACGCCGCGCTGCTCGCCCGTGCGCTGGACCGCGAGGAAGCGCCCGTGGTGGCCGTCTACTGGGTGGCCAGCCAGGACCACGACGCGGCCGAGGTGGCATCGACCACCCTGCTGGACGCGGAAGAAACGCTGCACCGCCTGACCCTGGACGTACCGGAGGGTGTGCCCGTGGGCCGTGTTGCGTGGCGGGAGGAATGGACGGAGGAGGTCTGGGCCCTGCTCTCCCGCTTCGGGACGTCCCCGGAACACCGGGCGGCGGTGCGGGCACGGGTGGAGGCGGCGGTGCAGGGTGGGGGCAGCTACGCGGACGTGTTTGCCCGGCTGATCCACGGCCTGCTCGGCTCGGCGGGCCTGCTGGTTCTGGACCCGCTGCACCCAGCCCTCGCCACGCTCATGTCTCCCACCCTGACCCGCGAACTGGAGTGTCCGCTGGACGGTCCGGCCCGGATCGAGGAAGCCGCGCAGCGGCTGGAAGCGGCGGGCTTCGCGCCACAGCTTCGCCGTCCCCCGGGCGCGACAAACCTTTTTCTGGAGGAGGAGGACGGTAGGCGGAGGCTGCTGCGCTTTGACGGGCGGGCGTTTGGGACCGAAACGCGCACATACACGCGAGAAGAAGTGCGGGCAGTGCTGGAGGCCGACCCCTCGCGCCTCACGCCGGCGGCGGGCCTGCGCCCCGTGGTGCAGGACGCGTTGCTGCCCACCCTGGCCTTTGTGGTGGGACCGGGCGAGATCGCGTATGGAGCGCAGTTGGCAAAGGTGTACGAACTCCACGGCCTGCGCCAGCCCCTGCTGTGGCCGCGCCTGAGCGCGACGTGGCTGGAGCCGAACGTGGTCCGGCTGCTCGCACGGCTGGGGGCGACGGCGGCGCAGGTGCAGGCCAGTCCCGAGGAGGTGCTGGGCCGCTCACTCGCGCGGGAACGGGGAGCGGGGGCCGCGGCGGCGGAACGGCTCTCGGCCCTTGACGCTGAACTGCGCGCCCTGACGGAAGAGCTCGCTGCCCTCGATCCCACGCTGGAAGGGGCCGCCGAACGCACCCGCCGCCGCACCACTGCCCGCGTGGCGCACCTCCAGATCCTTGCCGTGCGCGCTCTGGCCCGGCAGGAGGATGACCGCACCCGGCAGCTGACGCGGCTCAAACGCCACCTGCTTCCCCACGGCACGCCCCAGGAGCGCGAGATGAACTTCCTGACCTTTGTGCTCAAGCACGGCGATGAGCCGCTGCGGCAGTTGCTGACGCTCAAGCCGGGCACGCAGGTGGAACTGCCCATTCCCTAGAGCAATCCCGTCCTGAGAGAATCCAGAGACAACGCCACGGGGAGCGGCAGATGAGGTACCAAGGAGGAATGACGAACCTTCCCCATCCCGATCCTTCCACGCCTGAAACAAACCGCCCGCTGGATGCCGGAATGGAGGGGAGCGGCGATGGCCAAGAGCTTTACCCCGAGCACCACCGTCTTGACCGCCGCCCCCGCTGGGCGGCCCTGGCAATCAGCGGTCTGGCCGGAGCGGTCACCGTGACCCTGCTGAACGAGGGCGCGCGCCGCGCCCTGCTCCACGCGCCCCGTATGGACGTGATCGGCGAGCGCGCGCTGGCCGGAACGCTGGACGCCGTGGGTGTGAAACCGCCCCGAGGCCAGGCGCTGTACGGCTGGACGATGGCCGCCGATATCGTTTCCAACGCCCTGTACTACGGACTGGTGGGCCTGGGAAGCCGCGAGGCCGCGCTGGCCCGGGGCGCAGGGCTCGGTCTGGCCGCAGGCGTGGGCGCCGTGGTGCTTCCCGAACCGATGGGGCTGGGGAGGCAGCCAGGCGCACGAAATCCACGCACGCCCCTGCTCACCACCGCGTGGTATCTGGCGGGAGGGCTGGCAGCGGCAGCGACGTACCGGAGGCTGACCAGAGCGCCTTGAGCCGTTGGCCAACACCCCGGGGTGAGGGCTCCTGATCCTCCCCTACTCCAGGCGGTCCAGCCGCGTCCACCCGTACCGCAGCGCCCCCCAGGTGCCCAAGACGGTGGCGGTCAGCAGACCGGTCAGCCCCAGCACACCCTGCCAGGTGCCCAAAGCACTGAGGCCGGGAAAGAGGTCTGGGCGCAGCACGCTGCCTACGGCGGGCCTGGCAAGGAGGAGCAGCAGCGCGACGCTGTACGCGAGGCTCAGACCCATAAACGCCAGGCCCGCAGGACTGACGCCGATTTCGGCGGGGTTGTCGGCGGTGAAGCGCGGTCCCGCTGCGCCCAGGCCAATGCCCAGTGCCGTGATCACAAAGGCGTTGCTCACGCTCACCAGCCCGCTGAGCAGCAGCAGCGTGGGGCCGAGGTCCATCGAACGGGCGCTGGCGAGACCCATCACCAGGCCCAGGATCAGGGTGACGGGCAGCACGCCCAGAAATTTGCTGAGCACGATCTGACGCGGCGACATGGGCGCGGTGCGCAGCAGCCAGTAGCCCTGACCCTCGGCGCTGACCGCGGGAAAGGCCAAGCGCACCGCCACGCCCGCGACGATAAAACCCTGAAAGGCAAGCTGCACGTAACCCAAGATGCCCCGGAACTGCGGTACGGGAATGGGCACGGCCTTGACGGAGATGAGGTACACGCCTGCCAACGCCACCACGACGAGGAGTTGGCTCCACTGGGTGGGATCGCGCAGGGTCAGGCGCAGGTCCTTGTACGCGAGGCTGCCCGCTGGCCCCAGACGGTCATACAGGTGTTCCAGCGGTCCAGCGCGGCGGGGCGAGGGATCGAGTTTGGGCCGGCTGGAATCCAGAGCTCGCGCCCAGCCCTCTTGATACGCGCGGGTGGCAAGCCACGTGGCCCCCAGGAGCAGGCCCACGGCGAGCACGGTCAGCGGCAGCAGCGGCACGGCGAGGTGCCCGTGCGCCGCGCTCCAGATGCCCTGTGCGGCCCAGCTCGGCGGAAGAAGCGGACTGCCAGGGCCGGAGAAGCTCTGCATCAGGGCGTGGAACTGCTCGGGATTCTGCACCTTGGAGAGCAACACCTCTGGGCGCAGGGCGCGGATGGCGTAGACGAGGACAGCGCTGATAAGGACGCCCAGGGCCGTCGACACCTCACGCACGCGGCCCACTGGAGCGACGCGCATCAGTCCGACGGCGAGCAGGGCGCCCAGGCCCACCGGCGCGGCGAAGGTCAGGATGGCGGCGAGCAGCATCACAGGATACGTCCATAGAGGCGCGCGAAAGAACACCGCCACGGTGAGAAGCAGCGGCACGGTCAGCGCCAACGGTACCAGGGCCGTATTCAGAAACGTTTCGAAGACCTTCAGGCCGAACACCCGGCGGGTGGACAGCGGCTGCGCGAGCAGGAAGTTGAGGTCGTCGCTGAGGTACAGGGTAGAGATGGCCGCGGTGGTAGCGGAAAAGGTCACGCCGCTCGACAGCACAATCAGGCCCGTTTCCAGCACGCGGGAAAAGACGCCGAGGCCAATGTCACCGAAGCCGGAGAGAAAGTTCAGCGCCCGCCACGCGCCCCAGGTCTCGGCGGTGACGAGCAGCGCGGCGAGCAGGGCCACGAACAGATAGCCCCACTTCGGCCCCCGGGTAAAGGTGTTGCGGAAGGCCTGCCACTTCAGGGCAAGCAGGCTGGGAACACGCAGGGGGGCAGCCGGCACCGCCGGGGGCCGCGCCGTGGGGGGCTGGGCAGTCACGCCGTCTCCGCCAGTTCGCGCCTGCGCCGCTCCTCTTCCTGCTCCTCCTCCAGCAGCCGGAAGAAGATGCGCTCCAGGCTCTCGCCCATCACGCCGCCCGCCTCGGTTGCCGTCTGGGCGCGCAGGTCGCCCATGGTGCCCGAGGCGAGCACGCGGCCCCGGTCCAGCACAACCAGGCGGTCGCACACCGCCTCGGCCAGGGGCAGGCTATGGGTGGTCAGCAGCACGCTCCGGCCCCGGTCTGCGTGCGCCCGGAACAGCTCGCGCACCTGCCGTGCCGCGTGGGGGTCAAGGCCCACCATAGGCTCATCCACGATGAGGACGGGTGGGTCCGGGAGCATTGCGGCGATGATGGCGACTTTCTGCCGCATCCCGTGCGAATACGTCTCCACGAGTTCGTTGCCGAAGTCGGTGAGGCGAAACAGCTCCAGCCACCGGTCGATCTCGCGGTCCGCGCCCGGCACCGCGTAGAGCTGCCCCACAAAACGCAGCAGTTCCCGCGCCGTCAACTTGCCGTACAGGTAGGGCCGGTCGGGGATGTACCCGAACGAACGCTTGGCCCGCACGGGATCGGCCCATACGTCGAAGCCCGCCACGCGCACGGTACCGCCCGTGGGGCGGGTCAGGCCCACCAGCGCGCGGATGGTGGTGGTCTTGCCCGCTCCGTTGCTGCCAAGCAGACCGAACAGCTCGCCGGGACGGACCGAGAAACTCAGGTCAGACACGGCTGCGTGCGTGCCGTAGCGTTTGGTGTAGTGCAAGACTTCGATCACGTTACCGCCAGCGTAGACTTGCCCGTCTGACGAAAAGGTCACATCGGCGCAGGTGCCGCCCACGCCACCGCCGGGTCCGCCTCACGCGGGCCGGGACGCTCGGTGAGGAGGTCACCCAGAAGCTGAATCTCGTCGCGGTCGCCGTCCACCTCGCGGTACGACAGGACAAACGCATCGACGGGCCCAATGGGGTGTTCGGGCCACACGGCCTTCACGCGGCCCTGCGTCACCCCCTCCTGGCACACGAATTCCGGCAGGAAGGCCAGACCAAAGCCGAGCTCTACCGCCCGCAGCATGGCCCGGAGTTCGGGCACGATCAGGGCGACCTCTCCCGTGAAGTTCCGGCCGAACCAGTCCTGCCACACCCGGCGGTGCAGGGTCAGCTCGGCCCCGACGCTGATCCAGGCCTGCTCCAACAGCCAGGCCTCATCGGGCTGTGGGGGCACAGGCAGGTCGGCGGGCGCGATCAGCCGGAACCGCTTTTCGCCCAGCACCCGGTGCGAAATACCGCGCCCGCTGGCCCGGGCAGTGTTGACCACGGCGTCGAGCGCGCCCGTCTCCAGCAGCACAAACTGCTTGCGGTGGTCGCGCAGGTCGATCTGCACCCGGCTCCCGAGGCCTCTGAGGCGCGGCAGGGCGAAGCTGCAGGCGTAGTCCGGGGCCAGCCCCAGCCGCAGCAGGGGCGTGTGCGCCGCGCCGCGTTTCAGCCCGCGCATCACCCGCTCCAGCCGGTCCATGGACTCCACGATCTGCGCGTAAAAGGCCTTGCCGCGCTCGGTGGGCACCATGCCGCGCGGCGTCCGCACGAACAGGGGCTGGCCAACGCTGGCCTCCAACGCCGCGAGCTGCTGGCTGACGGCGGGCTGGGTGAGGTTGCGGGTGCGCGCCGCCAGGGACACCGAGCCCGCCCGGTAGATGGCGACGAAGTTGCGAAGCTGATTGAGATCGGCCATAAGCGATGGTAATACCCGGCATATTCGAAATCAATTTGAGTTATCTCTCTGGCCCGCGTAATGTTCCCTCCAGGCAGGCGGGAGGCGAAACGCAGCGCACGCTGCGTTCCAGACCGTCTTACCGCCTAACCCAAGGAGGACACCATGCGCATCACACGCCCCAGCCCGCTGCTCGCTGCAAGTCTGATCGGCTCACTGACCCTCACGAGCGCTGCCCTTCCCCCCCCGGTTGGGGTGCGCAACCTCGGTCTCGCTGCCCCCGAGTCCGTCTTCTACGACGCCGGGAACGACGTGTACCTCGTCTCCAACGTGAATGGCGATCCCTTTGCGCTCGACGGCAACGGCTTTATCTCCCGGTTCTCGGGGAACGGCAAGCTGCTGGACCTGAAGTGGATCGCCGGAGGCAAGGGCGGCGTGATCCTCGACTCGCCCAAGGGCATGACAGCGGTGGGCAACACGCTCTACGTCTCCGACGTGCACACCGTCCGCAAGTTTGACCTCAAGACCGGGCGGCCCCGGGGAGCGGTCACCATCGCGGGAACGAGCTTCCTGAACGACCTTACGGTTGACCGGGCGGGCGCGGTCTACGTGTCCGACATGGGCGTCAAGGCCGGAGCGCAGGGTTTTGCACCCACCGGGACCGACGCGGTGTACCGGATCAGCCCCGCAGACCACGTGGACGTACTGGCGAAGGGAACGTTCCTAAAGCAGCCCAACGGCCTGCTGGCCCTGCCCAACGGCAAGATCGAGGTGGTGCCCTTCGCCTCGAACGAGGTCTACACGCTGGACGCCAGGGGACGGCGCGGCGACGTGGTGAAGTTGCCCGGCGGCGCGCTCGACGGCGTAGTTGCCGCGAAGGACGGCCGCCTGTTGGTATCGAGCTGGGAAACGTCGAGCATCTACGCCGTGGATGACGGGCATAGGGTGAGCGTCCTGGCCGATCACCTGCCCTCGCCCGCCGACATCGGCCTCGACACGAAGCGGGACCGGCTGCTTGTGCCCATTATCAACGAGAACCGGCTGGTCTTTCAGCCGCTGAAGTAATACGGGTTCCGCGCGTTTTGCTGGCAACTGCGCCCCCGGAACCCGTTTCTCTCCTGCCCGGTCCGCCTGGATTGAACCACTTCATAAACGGTAGGAGTCCGGATCATCCCCTCCCGCCCCCCATGCTGCTTAGCGGCCGAACACCCCTTCCCATCGTGGCGTGCTCGGCCGCGTACTTCACGCTCCAGATGGGGAGCGGCTCAGAGCGTGGCCCCGGGCAGGCTGGCGTTCTCGCCGCACTTCAGCACGTCCAGAAGCGTTCGGGCGAGGGCTTTGAGGGCGGCTTGACGTTGCCCGGCGTCGCCCGCCCTGAACGCCGTTTCCAGGTGGCGGGCGACCTGCAGTTCCCGCGCCGCCAAATCGCGCAGCCAGTGCCAGGGTTTGACCTCCCACCAGCCCCGCGTGGTGTACAGGGTGCGCACAAGCCGGCCCACGGCCAGCGCCACCTGATACGGATGCAGCCCCTGCATCGCCCGCGCCTCCGCCACCTCGTCCACGAGCAGGTGCGGCGCGGCGGGCGTGGGGACTCGGGGAACGGGACCGCCGGTCCAGACGTCGCGGGCTTTTTGCACGGGCGCACCCAGATCGGGATGCGGAACGGGCGCCTGACCCTGCGCGAACATGGCGGTGGCATGGTCCGGCTCCGTCAGCATGGCGCGGACCTTCTGCGGCGGCTTGGAAAAGACCTCCACGGGCACCCCCGCCACGAAGCCGCTTCGCCGAGGTTTTGCCCCGGTCACCAGCGCGTGAAAATCCAGATCGTTGTGCGCGTCGGCCTCGCCCCGGGCGGCGCCGCCGCACCACAGCGTAGACCGCCCGGCGTGGAGGTCACCCGTGCCAGCGTGTTCGGGAGGACGACTTCGGGGCGGGCCTGCGCGGCGGGACCGGGCATGGACTAGGGTAGCGGAGGGGAGAGGGCCTGCCGTCGGCGTGTTGGCCTACCTCTCCCCTACACGGCCGTCGGTTCCGGAACGGGCAGCCAGTCCAGACGCAGCCCGTACCCCTCCAGCCAGGGGCCAAGCCGATAACGGGTGCGGGACAGTTCGGACAAGACCCGGTGCGCCCGCTCCACCACCTCGTACAGCTCGGGGGTGTCTATAAATCCGGCCTTGTGGGAGGAGAGCAATTCTTCCGTGTCCACGATCTCGGCGGCGAGACCGGCGTGAACCAGTACGTCGAGGTACTGGTCACGCACCGTCCAGACCTCGCCCATTCGGGCGATGCGGGCGAGGTCTATGTGGTAGTCGTGCTCACGCGGGCCGTGGAAATCGTAGCGGCAAACCACCAGGCCGAGCGCGGGCAGCAGGTGCGCCTGCCAGTGGCGGACCCGGGGATGGGCAATGAAGGGACGCGAGACGAACAGGCCGTGTTCGTGTTCCCGGTACGCCTGCACCCCCCGCACCCCCGTGTTCGTGTGGTGCAGGCGCGCGGGTACGTCGTGTCGCTCGATCTTGACCGGCTCGGCGTCCATACGGCATCGTACCCGGCTTGTGCCCGGGCCCAGCGTGAGCCGCGGCCCAAGCCCAGCTTCATGAACCCGGTTCAGACCACGGGCAGCGCGGGCAGGCGGTCAAAGCCTCCAGGCACGAAGAGGCTGCCCTCCGTCGTGCCCTGATCGGAGAGGGCATTCAGGCGCGCTTCCAGCTCCGCCGCGCCCAGTTCGAGCGCCAGGAAAGCGCGGTGGAGACCGATCACCTCGCGCACCTGCTCCGGCGTCTCGTGGACGAATTCGAGGCGGAAGTCGCGCAAGCCCGCCGCGAGCCAACCGCTCAGGTGCGCGCCCGCCACCTGCGGACGGCCCTCGAAGACCGTGTTGCGGCAACCCACATCCGCCATGACAGGGTGGGCGACGCCGCGCTCGTCGCGCAGGGCCACGCGGTGCGACTCGCAGGGGTGGCCGCACGAGGTGTAATCGGTGCCTTCGGACAAGAAACGGCAGAACACGCAGTGCTCGGTGTGGAACACCGGCAGGTGCTGGTAGGCGATGACCTCCAGCCCCTCCGGTCCCACCAGCGAGGCGAGTTCGGTGATCTGCCGGGCGTTGAGGTCATGGGTGGGCGTGACGCGCGTCAGGCCCAGTTCCAGCAGGGCGCGGGTGGTGAGCAGGTTGGCGGCGTTGAGGCTGAAGTCGCCGGTGAGCGTGGGGCGCTCCGGTACGTCCTGCAAGCCCTCCAGCAGTCCACCCGAACGCACAAGCAGCTCGGCGTTCAGCGACAGCAGGAACTTCTGGAGGTTGTGCTCGGTGGGCTTGAGGATGCGGGGGCTGGCGACGCGCACCCGGATTCCAGCCTCCCGCACCCGCTCCACGCTGGGTTTCAGGCCGTACAACTCCAGATAATCGAGCGTGATGGAGTCGGGGCGCTCGGCAATCGCGGCGTCCAGTTGATCGGGCGTACGGACGAGGACATGAAGGCGAGGCTGCGGGTCGTCGTCCGTGGATTGTGGGCGTGGCGCGGCGCTCAGCACCTCGTCCAGCCGGGGCCGAATACGGCGTTCGGGGGTCTGTCCGCGCAGGGCCGTCAACTGTTCAGCGGCCTCGCGGCGCAGGGCGTTCAGCCCCGAGACGGGGAGGAAGCCGGGACCCGACAGGTCTACCGTCAGGTCCGCCAGGTGATACCCCGTGCCGCCCAGCTTGCCCAGTTGCTCGCGCAGTCCGGCCTCGTCCAGCGCCCGGTTGCGGGCCGGAGACAGAGGCTCGGGGAGGGTGACGGTCACGCTGCGCCCCGCCTCGTCGGTGAGGGTCAGGGCAGGCACCTCGCCCACGTGCCCCCGGAAGTGGGCAGCGACCGGGCGGGTGTAGAGGGGATCGGCGGCCTCCACCAGCGGCTTGACGCGGACCGCAAGGGTGGGGTCCTGGGTGCGCCATACGGGATCCCCGGGCCGCACGCGCGCGGAGTCCACCGCACCGCGCCCAAAGCGGAGTTCGTGGAGGGTGGAGGGCGGAGCGCTGGCGGCGGAGCGCTGACCGTCCCTCTGCCGCTGCGCCACCGGGTTGACCTGATAGACGAAGCCCCCTTCCTCGCGGCCCTCGGGCGTGCGCCAGTTGGCGGGGTCAAAGACCAGGCCGTCACCGGGCTTCACTTCCTCGGAAAGCTCCACCAGCACGCCGCGTTCGGTGGTGCCGCGCACGGTGCCCACGCGCACTCCCCGGTGCCGGGGCGCACGACCGCGCACGACGGTCTGGTGGTTGGTGCCGCCAATAAAGTGCGGCCCCAGCCCACGCGAGTAGACCTGTTCCAGATCGCGCTCTTCCTGCGGCGTCACCGACAGGGGACGCTCCGCCCACGCCTCGTCCACAGCCTTGCGGTAGGCGGCGGTGGTGAGGGCCACGAATTCAGCGTCCTTGTAGCGGCCCTCGATCTTGAGGCAGTCGACACCCATGTTCACGAGGTCCGGCACCTGGTGCAGCGCGTACAGGTCTCCGGGCGAGAGCAGGTAGCGGGCGTCGCCCAGGTCACGCTCATCCCCGTCGACGAGCAGGTTATACGGCAGGCGGCAGGCCTGGGCGCACTGGCCCCGGTTGGCACTTCTTCCGCCCCACGCTTCACTGGAAAAGCACTGCCCACTGTAACTGACACACAGCGCTCCGTGAACGAAAGTTTCGAGTTCCACGTCTGTCGCGGCGGCGACGCGCCCGATGTCCCGCAGCGAGAGTTCGCGGCCCAGCACCACGCGGTTCGCGCCGAAGCGGCGGGCGAGTTCGGCTCCCTCGGCGGAAGTGATGCTCATCTGGGTCGAGCCGTGGATGGGCAGGTCCGGGCAGATCTCGCGCGCCAGCCGCGCCACGCCCAGATCCTGCACGATGATGGCGTCCACGCCCGACTCGGCGAGATGGATCAGCTGGCGCTCGGCCTCACGCAACTCGCGGTCAAAGACCAGCACATTGAAGGTCACGAAACCCTGCACACCCCGTTCGTGCAACCCGCGCATCAGTTCGGGCAACTGCTCATTGGTAAAGCCCACCTTCGCCCGCGCGTGAAACGCCTCCACGCCGAAGAACACCGCGTCCGCCCCCGCCTCCACCGCCGCACGCAACTGCGGCAGGCCGCCAACGGGACTCATCACTTCGGGTTTGATACGCGTTCGGGGGGTGGGGGTACGGGGGGAAACGGGCATAACGCGCCAGTCTACGGGAAGGGAATGGGAGGGAGAGTGAGCGGGGCAACGCCCAGCCCTACGCCTCTCCCATCACGGCCTGCCGCAGCGCCGGAACGCCCCCCGGATATGCCCGCGCCTCCAGTCCGTCTGCCCGCAAGTACTGCGCCGCCAGCCCCGAACGCACGCCCCGCTCGCAGAGCACGAGCAGGGGGCCGAGGTCTGCGCCCAGGCCGTGGGCCCCCTCTTCAATCTGGTCCAGCGTAACGGCGCGGCTGGGCAGCGGGGTCAGGCCTTCCAGGGGCTCGCGCGCCCGCAAGTCCTCGGGGCGCAAGTCGATCAGCAGGGCAGCGCCTTCCATTTCGTCCACGCCCCCAGTTTACGGTTCCGCCCATGGGGCACCATCGTCCCGCACACGCGCCTGTATGCTGGGCGGCATGACCGGTCAGATCCCGCGAGACGTATCGCCCCAGGAAGGGCAGAAGATGGTGCAGGAAGGTGCCCTGCTCGTGGACGTGCGCGAGCCGCACGAGTACGCTGAGGTTCACGCCGAGGGCGCGCAGCTGATTCCCCTCAGTGAATTTGAGACGCGCTTTGCCGAACTCCCGAAAGACCGCCCCCTCGTCATGATCTGCCGCAGTGGGGCCCGCAGCGCCCGCGCCGGAGGACACCTGCTCGCCCAGGGCTACAGCGACGTGGTGAACCTCCAGGGCGGCACCCTGGGCTGGATCGACGCCGGACTGCCCACCGGGGAAGGAAACGCCTGATGGACGACACGAATGTGAACGCGGCTGCCGTGGAGCAGGCGGGCGGCCTCCCCACCCAGGAGCAGATCCTCGAAGCACTGAAGGTGGTCAAGGACCCCGAGATTCCGGTCAACGTGGTGGACCTCGGCCTGATCTACGGCGTGGACGTGGCCGAAAGCGGCCTGGTGGACATCACCATGACGCTGACGAGCGTGGGTTGCCCGGTGCAGGACCTCATCCGCGCCGACGCCGAGATGGCTGTGGGCCGCCTGGACGGGGTGAACGAGGTCAACGTGGAGTTCGTATGGACGCCGCCATGGGGTCCAGACAAGATGACTGAAGACGGCAAGCGGCAGATGCGGATGTTCGGCTTCAACGTATAGGAGCGGCCAGTCGCCAGCACGAAAAAGCCCCGGCGCAACGCTGGGGCCTTCCTGTTTTTGCTGACCGCTTCCTCAATCGTCCTGACTCCGCGCGATCCCCAGCACGTTCAGCAGCTGCGCGAGGGCCATTGCAAAGCCCACGACGTAGGTCAGGGCAGCGGCAGTCAGCACAGCGCGGGCGCCCTGGGCTTCCTGGCCGGCCACATAGCCGCGCCCATTGAGGTAGACCAGCGCGCGGCGGCTGGCATCGAATTCGACGGGCAGGGTGACGAGGTGAAACAGCAGGGCGGCGGCAAACAACACCACGCCCAGCCAGACCAGACTGCTGAGGTGCACCATGACGCCGATCAGGAGCAGCCACGGCGCGAAGTTCATTCCCAGACTCAGCGGCAGGGCCAGGCGTCCGCGCAGGGCGAGGGCAGGCATACGCACCTTGTCCTGCAGGGCGTGCCCCACCTCGTGCGCGGCGACGGCCAGGGCACCCACACTCGGCGCACTGAAGTTGCTCTCGGAGAGGTTGACCGCCTTGCGGATGGGATCGTAGTGGTCATTCAGGGCGCCGGGGACCATCTGCACCGGCACGTTCGTGAGGCCGTTCTCGTCCAGCATCTGCCGTGCGAGTTCCGCTCCGGTAAGGTTCCGGGAGTTGCGCACCTGGCTCCAGCGCCCATAGGTGCGGCTGAGGTAGCCCTGCACCAGCAGCGAGGCCACGAAGAGAATCAGGATCAGGGGGGTGTATGGACCGAAAAACACGGGGGTTCCTCCTGTCCAAAGTTTAGTGTCCTACACTCAAGTCTGATGAGGTGATGTTCTAAGGGGCTTCAGGCACAGTCCCTCAAAGGGGCGGAGCGCGGCGCACGCTGAATGTCATGGCGGTGCGTTCCTCGTCGGCCACCTCCAGCTTGAAAAAAGCAGGCTGTACGGTGAGGTCCAGGCCGTCGCCCTCCAGGTAGCCCCGGGCGATGGCGAGCGCCTTGACTGCCTGGTTGACGGCAGCGGGGCCGATGGCGTGCACCTCGGCCCGGCCCTGCGAACGGATCAGGCCGGCGATCGCGCCGGCCACCGCGTTGGGCCGCGACTTGCCGGACACGCGGAGCGTCTCGACCGGAGGAGAAATGTCCATGAGGTTAATGCTTCTAATCTACGCGCTGAGAGAAGGCAGGGCAATGGGCCGGGTGAGGGCGACCCCTGAATCTGCTTTCATGAATAGCGTGACTTCCGTTTCCTCCCTGACCCTTTCCGTCTTGCCTGGCGAGTACAGCGTCGCGCAGTTGCCACCCTCCGCTCCCCTCCCCGTGTGGGCGGCCTCCGGCAAGCTGTGGGCCATCGTCGGTGCGCCGGGCGAGATCAGCGTGGTGACCGAGAGCGCCCGCATTCCGGCGGACGTGCAGGCCGAAAACGGGTGGGCGGCCCTCCAGCTGCACGGGCCCTTTCCCTTTCACCTGACCGGAGTTTTGTCGGCCGTGCTGGTTCCGCTGCGCGGTGCAGGCGTGGGCATCTTCGCGCTGTCCACCTTTGATACGGACTACGTGCTCGTCAAGGCGCAACGGCTGGCAGAAGCGCTGCAGGCCTTGCGCAGCGCTGGACATACCGTGACGGAGAGATGACGGAAGCTGTGCGGACGCACTAAAGAGACGTTGAAGGCTTGACGTTCCGCTCACCTCCCGCTGAAAGGCGGGTGACGTACCGCACGCACCATGACCCGCATGACGCAAACGCAGGACCGAGCGCAACAGAGCTTCTGGCACAGGCTGCTGGACCGGCAGATTACGCGGCGGGGCGCAGTGGGCACGGCGGCGGCCGCCGCGACAGCACTCCCCTTTACCTTCAGCGGCGCGCAGGCGGCCGCCAACAACGGCGGACCGGTCAATGCGGCGAGCAGCGATCCCCGCACCACGCCGCCCTTCCGGCCCATCGACCCTGGCAACGCCGATACCATGACGCTGCCCGAGCGCTACCGCTTTCAGGTGGTGGCCCCGTGGGGCGAAGTGTTCACGGCGGATGGTCGAGAACTCGGCTTCAACCACGACTACGTCGGCTTCTTTCCCACCGATATGCTGACGGGTGGGCGCAGCAGCACCGACGCACTGCTCACCATCAACCACGAGTACGTAAACCCGCTGTTCGTGGGTGGCAACACCAAGGACCGCACGCCCGCGCAGATCGAAGCCGAAATGCGCGCCATGGGCGTCAGTGTGGTGCGTGTCCGCAAGGAAGGCGGGACCTGGAAAGTGGTGGTCGATCCGCGCAACCGCCGCATCGACGCCCTGACGGACATCGAACTGACCGGCCCCGTGCGCGGTACCGCCGCCGTGAAGGGCGCGACGATGGTGAAGGGCACCGTTGGCAACTGCTCGGGCGGCCAGACACCGTGGGGCACCCTGCTGACCTGCGAGGAGAACGTGGACGGCTATACCAAGAGCTGGGCGGGCAGCGGCTACGAGCCGATGCACCAGGGCTGGGTGACCGAGATCGACCCCTTTGACCCAACCTGGACGCCCAAAAAACGCACCGCGATGGGCCGCTTCCGCCACGAGAATGTGGCCGTAACGCTTACCAAAGACGGCCGCGTTGTGGGCTACATGGGCGACGATATGCAGGACTCGTGCGTGTACAAGTTCGTCAGCCGGGGCAAGTACGATCCCGCCGACCGCAACGCCAACCGCGACCTGCTGACCGAGGGCGACCTGTACGTGGCGAACTTCGGCAACGGCAGCTGGACCTTGCTGGATTTTGACAAGAACGCCAAGCTGAAGGAAGCCAAGGGCACCGACGGCAAGCCGCTGTTCGCCAACCAAGCCGACGTGCTCGCCGACGCCCGCGCCTCGGCCCTCGCGGTGGGCGGCACGCCGGTGGACCGCCCCGAGGACATCGAAATTCACCCCAAGACGGGCGAGGTCTACATCTCGCTGACGAACAACGCCAAGCACGGCAACTACTTTGGCCAGATCATCAAGTTCCGCGAGGACGGCGGCGACGCGGGGGCCGGCACGTTCCTGTGGGAGGTGTTCGCGGTGGGCGGGCCGCAGAGCGGTTTTGCCAGCCCCGATAACCTCGTGTTCGACCCGCACGGCAACCTGTGGATGGTGACCGACAACTCGGATCTGAGTACCAACCCCATCAAGGCGTACCACGGCAACAACGCGATGTTCTTCTTTCCCACTGAAGGGCCGAACGCGGGCCGCGCCTACCGCTTTGCCGTCGGCCCGGTAGACGCCGAACTGACGGGCCCGGTGTGGTCCCCCGACGGCAAGACGTTGTTCGTGTCGGTGCAGCACCCCGGTGAGGACAGCGAGGGGCTGGACAAGCTGCGCTCGAACTTCGCCGCCAAGCCCGGCACGAACATTCCGCGCCCCACCCTGGTCGCCATTGAGGGCTTCCCCGGTTGGGAGCGGGCGTGAGCACACTGCCCGGACGCAAGGCTCCGCCCATCGTTGGCCGCCCGGTGCTGCTGGAATACGCGGCCGACGATTTTCTGAACGAGGTCACCCGGCAAAAGCCCTGGAAACGTGCCCGCTGGGAGACGCTGTTGGAATCGCTGGATGCTTACCTGGGCGCTTCAGCCCCACTGCTCGCCTATACCCAACTGACCGGCGAGCAGTGGAGGCGCTCGCTGGAGGGGGCGGAGCACGAAGACGCCGCCGAGTTGCTGACCGAATTTCGCGCCTACCTGCGGGACTGGGGCTGGCTGGACTGCGCGCGACCTGTCAATTTGCCGGACTGAGAGCGGCTTGGAAGCGTGGGGCTGGCGCGGGTCCCCCTGCGCGGGCTGTACCCGTCACCCCCATCTTGGGCCGCGCCCTCTTCCACAGCGGAGAGGGGCTTTTCATTTGTTCGGCGGCTCCGGCACGCACGCTACGGGCATGGGCGCCGTGCCCGCGCGTGGGCAGGGACCGGGAAAAGTCTTGCCGGCCGCCCGATGTGGCTGAGCGGCCAGCAACAACCCATACGCCGAGACGGCCAGCACCACGGTCAGAAGCCCGGCGATAAGCGGAAGCGGCGTGCGGCGGTGGGGAAGCAGGGTGGGCATGCAGGGCAGTACGCAGCTCAACGCACTCCGGTTCCAGCCCGGGCCTTCAGCGGCTTTTCAGCTCGGTCCAAATGCGGTCATACAGGCGCGGCGTGCGGCCCCTCGGCAGCTCGTTGATGAACTCCACCCGGCCCGACTTGAGTTCCTCCTGACTGGGGTTGAACGCTTTTTGCCCCCTGAGGAAGGGATCGAGCAGAGGCGCGGCGGCGCGGTTGGGGTTGCCATAGAAGGTGTAGTTGCTGATGGCGGCGCTGACCTGCGGATCAAGCACATGGTCCACGAAGCGGCGGGCGAGCGCCGGGTTGGGGCTGCCGCGCAGGAGCACCAGCGTGTCCGTACTGATGGTGGTGCCCTCACGGGGCAGGAAGACCTTGAGGTCCGGATCCTCTGAGGCGCCCTGAAGCAGGTCTCCCACATAAATCTGTCCCAGATCCAGACGCCGGGCAAGCAGCTTGTTGCGAATCTCAGGGCCTCCGCTGAAGGACTCGAACCCCTTCTTGGCGACGGCTCTGCGCAGCAGATCCCGGGCGGCGCGCAGTTCCTCCACCCGGGTGCTGTTCACGCTGTACCCCAGGTACTTGAGGGCCGCGCCAATGACTTCGCGTGGATCGTCGAGGAGGGCGAAGCGCACCTTGTCCTCGGGGCCGAAAATGAGTTTCCAGCTTTCCTCGGTCGGCGCATAGCGCCCAGCGTTGTAGGCCAGGCCCGTCGCGGCGTACTGATAGGGAACGGTGTAGGTGTTGCCCGGATCGAAGTTGGGGTTCAGGAATCCGGCGGCAATGTTGCCGAAGTTCTTCAGCGTCTCGCGCCCCCGCATGGGCTGGAGGAGTCGCGCGCGAACCATCGTCTGCACCACGTAATTGCTGGGCGTTACCAGGTCGTAGCTTGCCCCGCCGCCCTGTAACTTGGCGAGCATGGCCTCATTGCTCTCAAAGGTGTCGATGATGACGCGCACGCCCTCGCGCTTCTCGAACGCCTTCACGGTCTCCGGATCGATGTAGTCGGACCACATAAAGATTCGCAGGGTCCGCCCGTCGTTGCGTACCGTGGGCGCGGGCGTGGTGGTGCCGTTGCCCTCGGCGGCGGTGTCCTTTTTCTCGATGCGGTGGCAGGCCATCAGGAGAACGGCCAACAGCAGAACGGCGCGCTTCACGGCTCTTCCTGCCGCATGGAGGGGCGCGTGCGCAGCAGGACGTTTCCGACGAGCAGCGCCACGACGGTAAACAGCACGAGCAGGGTGCTGAGGGCGTTGATGTCCGGCGTGACCCCACGCTTGACCGACGTGTAGATCAACACGGGCAGCGTGCGAAAGCCAGAGCCGCTCGTGAAGTACGTGACAACGAAGTCGTCCAGGCTGAGGGTAAAGGCGAGCAGCGCCCCTGCCAGCACGCCCGGCCACGCGAGGGGCAACACGACCTGCAGGAAGGAGCCCAGCCCCGTCGCGCCCAGGTCACGCGCCGCTTCCTCCAGCTCAGGGCCGTAGCCCGCCAACCGCGAGCGTACGGTGAGGGCCACGTAGCTGATCTGAAAGGTGACGTGCGCGAGCATGACCGTCCAGAACCCGTTCTCGAAGGTCCACCCGGCGTGTTCCAGCAGCCCCCGCAACAGGGCGTAGAACATCAGCAGGCCCACGCCCATCACCACGTCCGGCAAGACGATGGGCAGCACCAGCAGAAAGGTCAGCGGCGCGCGAAAGCGGAACGAATACCGCCACAGCCCCAGACCGACGAGGGTGCCCAGCACCGTACTGATCAGGGTGCTGCCCAACGCGACGAGCAGCGTGTTTCCGAGTGCGGCCCGCACGTCCGCCCGCCCGGCCAATACCGAATACCACTTCAACGTGAAACCTTGCCAGTTGGCCCCAAATCGGCTGTCGTTGAACGAAAACACGATCAGCACCAGGATAGGCAGATACAGAAAGGCGTACACGAGCCACGCCCAGGCCGAGAGGAGGGGGTGGGAGCGGCGGGTCATGGGCGCCACCGCCGCGCAGCGTGCAGCGCGCAGCGTGCGGAAAGCCAAAAAGGCCTCTGCACGCTGCCCTTTGCCCTCTGCGGCCCACGCTGCGCATCGGGCCTCACAGCAACTCCTCCAGCCCCTTTTGTCCCGCCGCACGCGCATACACCCACAGGCCGAGCAGCACGGCGCCCATCAGGAGGAAAGACAGCGCCGAGCCGTAGGGCCAGTCGCCCGCCTGCCCGAACTGGTTCTGCACCAGGTTGCCGATGAGGGCTGTTTTCGCACCGCCAAGAATGTCGCTGACCACAAAGGTGCCCAAGGCGGGAATGAAGGTGAGGAGAATGCCCGCCACCAGCCCCGGCAACGTCTGTGGAAACACACCCGCGAAAAAGGCACGGACCGGAGAGGCGCCGAGGTCCTGCGCGGCTTCCAGGAGCCGCCAGTCCACCTTTTCCACGCTGGAATACACGGGCAGCACGAAAAACGGCAGGAAGGCGTAGACCATCCCCAGGAAGGTGGCCGTCAGGCTTGGCACCAGATCGAAGGGGCGCAAAATGAGAATCCAGGCATACACGCGAATGAGGAAGTTGGTCCAGAAAGGGATGATCAGCAGGAGCAGCAGGAGGTTTTTCTTTCGGGCCGCCTGCCCGGCGATATAAAAGGCGAGCGGGTAACCCATCAACGTGCAGAGGAGGGTGCTGACGCCCGCCAGCCACACGCTGCGCCACAGCACCCGCAGGTTGTCCGTGACCCACTCCTGAAACAGCGTGTCGTACCCGAACACCCGGGCCCAGTTCTCGGGCGTCATCGGCTGCCCCACCTGCGCCAGGTCGGTGCGCGTGAGCAGCGAGTACCCGAGCATGATCAGCAGCGGCACGACGAGGAACGTACCGAGCCACAGCGTGCCTGGACCGAGGGTGGTGAGGAAACGGCGGAAGGTCATGGACGGCCCCGCTCCGCGCGATGTGGCCGCCCCGCAGCGAGCGGAGGGCAGCGCGCAAAGGGATTTTTGACTCTCTGCTCTCCCCACTTGGTCCTCTGCGCCGCGGACCGCGCTCCCCGCCTCATCCCTCCTCCAGAATCACCAGGTTCTCCGGCGGCAGGTACAGGGCGACTTCCTCGTCGTAGTCGAAGTCCTCGTCGGCCCCGATGTCGGCGTTGAGCTGAAAGGCCACCAGTTGCCCGCCGCTCGCCTCCAGCAGGTACTGGTTCTCGGCCCCGGTGTACACGATGTCGTCCACGCGGGCGCGAACCTCGTTGCCCTGGGTTTCCTCGTCGCGTTCCATCCGCAGCTTTTCCGGACGGATGGACAGCAGCACGTCGCGCCCGGCCGGGAGGCCCGAGCCGTAACGGGTGTGCAGGAGGCCGTGGGCGGTCTGCACCGTCGCGCCTTCACGGCTCGACTCCCGCACCGTGCCGGGAATGAGGTTGCTCTGGCCCAGGAAGCCCGCGACGAAGGCGGTGCGGGGGCGCTCGTAGAGGTCCTCAGCACGGCCCAGTTGCTCAATGCGGCCCCGGTTCATGACGGCGATGCGGTCACTCATGACGAGGGCTTCCTCCTGATCGTGGGTGACGAACACGAAGGTCATGCCCAGGGATTCTTGCAGGGCCGACAGCTCCACCTGAAGCTCCTTGCGGAGCTTCAGGTCCAGCGCCGACAGGGGCTCGTCGAGCAGCAGCACTTCCGGCTCGTTGACGATGGCGCGCGCGAGGGCCACCCGTTGCCGCTGCCCACCAGAGAGCTGATCGGGACGGCGGCGGGCGAGTTCCCCGATTCGGACGGTTTCCAGTGCCCGGCCCACACGCCCGCGAAGTTGTCCGGTGGGAACACGCTTTTGCCGCAGCCCAAAGGCCACGTTGTCAAACACGGTCATGTGCGGAAAGAGGGCGTAGCTCTGAAACACCGTATTGACGGGACGGCGGTGGGGCGGAATGCCCGTCATGTCGTGGCCACCGATCAGCACGGTACCCGCGTCGGCGGCCTCGAAGCCGGCCAGGATGCGGAGCAGGGTGGTCTTGCCGCAGCCCGAGGGACCGAGGAGGCTGAAGAACTCGCCCCGGCGAATGTCGAGGTCGATGTCATCCAGCACCCTTGTTTCGCCGCCTGTGGGAGTCCGGAAGCTCTTGAATACGTCCACGACGCTGACGGCAGCATCAGGAGAGAGTTCACGCGTGCGTTTGCCTTTAAAAACGACTTGATTTATGCCCGTACCCTCCGCATAGAACTACAACTGCCTAATTGTAGGGGACGCCAGAGCAGATGCAGGCGGCGCAAGTTCAGTCGCCCTCCCGGTACAGCACCACCCGTTGGAGCTGCGCGTCCCACACGCAGAAGCGGCCCGTGCGGGCGCTGCCAAGGTCCAGGTAGACCACGCCCTGCCCTTCCAGGTCCACCAGCGGGCGCGGCTGGGGCGTGTGACCGTGGACGGAATACCTCAACTCGGGGAAGACGTGGGTGGGGAGCGGGTGCAGACCCGTCTTGGGACGGTCCCACAGGTACCCGCGGTCCAGCAGCTCATCTGGCGTGCGGCCCAGGCTGGGGCGGGCGGCGTGGGCGCACAGCATCTTACCCTCCACGTGGTAGGGGCGGGCCAGGCGGGCGAAGCGGCCCAGATCGTGCATTACATCCCCGACAGCGCGGCCGTTTCCACCGTACGCCGCGAACAGCTCGTGCCCCTCGCGCCGGAACCACTTCTCCCGTCCGGAAGGCGAGAGCCGCGCCGTCTCCTGCCAGACCCAGTGTTCGTGGTTGCCCCACAGCAACCTGGCGCGGCCCTCTTCGGCCAGCCGCAACGCGAGGCGCAAAGTTCGCCGCGAATCCGGTCCGCGGTGGATCAGGTCGCCCAGCAAGATGAGGTGGCGGCCCGGAAAGCGCTCCTGCACCCACTCCAGAAACTGGGGACAGCCGTGAAGATCGGGGATGACGACGGACCTCACGGCAATCATTCCGACAGGCGCACGCCCAGCAGGAAGGCGAGGTCCGCAAGCTGCGCGGCCTCCACCACGACCTGCTCCAGTTCGGGCAGGCCGATTCTGAGGCCGGACAGGTTGGAGCCTCTCAGGTCTGCGGCCGGCATCTTCGCTCCTCGAAAGTCGGTCCGGCGCAGGGTGCAGCGCTGAAAGACCGCGCCGGGCAGCCTGGCGTCCATAAAGGTGGCCTCGGAGAGGTCGCAGTCCTCCAGCCAGAGGGCCTTGGCGTCCACCTTCAGGAAAAGGGCCAGCCCGGCCTGCACGCGCGTCAGGCGGACGTGCCCCAGTACGGCCTCTGGCGCTTGAAAGCCCAGAAGGCGGCAGTCGGTAAACTGCGCCCGCTGCACGCCCGTCTCCGTCCACTTTGCCCCAGACAGGTCACTGCCCTCGAAGCGCACGTCCCGCAAGCGAACGTGGGACCACGCGGCCTCACGGAGGTTGACCTCCCGGAACACGCAGGCCTCGAAGGTCACGGCGTGCAGCGCCCGGCCCGACAGGTCCTGCCCCTCCAGCACCGCGCTCCGGTACACACCCTCGTCTTCGAGATGTTCGGGAAACAGGGGCCGCAGGCCACCGCGCGGGAACTTGGGGACCTGGGGAGGCCTGGAAGCGGCGACCGTCACAGCGTCAAAATCTCGTGCCCCTTCGGCGTGACCACCACCGTGTGCTCGAACTGGGCGCTGGGCGACTTGTCGGCAGTCACCACCGTCCAGCCGTCGGGCATCAGGCGCGTCTCGGGCCGCCCGAGGTTGATCATCGGCTCGATGGTAAAGACCATGCCGGGTTGCAATTTGAGGCCCGTGTAACGCGCTCCCCAGTGGTAGATGGTGGGTTCCTCGTGCAGCCGCTTGCCGATGCCGTGGCCAGTGTACTCGCGGACCACCGACAGCCCCCGCGACTCGGCGAGGGTCTGGATGGCGTGACCGATGTCTCCCGTGCGGCCGCCGGGACGAACGGTTTCGAGGCCTGCCGTCAGACACTCGTGGGTGGTGTCCACCAACTTCTGCACGTCGTCCGTCACCTTCCCGACCGTGTAGGTGTAGCACGCGTCGCCGTACACGCCCTCCATCAGCACCCCGATGTCCACGCCCACGATGTCGCCCTCGAGGAGGGCGCGGTCGGTAGGGATGCCGTGGCAGATCACCTCGTTGACCGAGATGCACAGCGTGGCGGGAAAGGGGTTGTTCTTGGGGCCGTAGCCGACGTAAGCGGGGATGGCCCCCTTGCCCCGGATATGTTCTTCCGCGAGGCGGTCGAGTTCCTTGAGGGTCACGCCGGGTTTGACGTAGGGCTCGAGCACCCGGAAGGTCTCGGCCACGAGCGCTCCTGCGCGGCGCATGGCTTCGATCTCACGGACAGATTTCAGGGCGATACGGCTCATTTGACCTCCGGTTGACCCGCCCGGCAGGGCCCGCAGAGCGGCGCAACACCGCAGGAGCAGAGAGGGGTTCTGCGAAATGGAGAACCCTCCAGCGCTTTTCTGGGGGATCTGGAACGGAGCGGAAGCCGTGACATAGCGGAACAGGCTAGCACGCCCCTCCTGGCCCGTGGCCCGCGCGCCTCACGGTAGGCTACCGGGTATGAAAGTCGTCATCAGTGTGGATATGGAAGGCGTGTGCGGCGTTTCGAGCTGGGTGCAGGTCAGCCCTCCCGAATTCGGCGGTCTTGTAAACGGCACCGAGTACCAGGCCGCACGCGAACGGATGACGCTGGAGGCCGCGGCGGCTGCCGAGGGCGCGCTGGCGGGTGGGGCCAGCGCCGTGCTCGTCAACGATTCGCACGACACCATGCGCAACCTGCTGCCCGAGCTGCTGCCCGAACAGGTGCGCTTTACCACCGGCAACGACAAACCCCTCAGCATGGTGCAGGGCGTGCAGGAACCAGGCGTGGGCGCGCTGCTGTTCCTCGGCTACCACGCGCGGGCGGGAAGCGTGCGCGGGCCCCTCGCCCACACCTGGAACGGCTTTATTCGCAACGTCCGTATCGGTGGCCGTGACACAGGCGAGTACGGCCTCAATGCCCTGATCGCGGGACACTACGGCGTGCCTGTGGTCTTCGCGGCCGGAGACGACGTGGCGATGGCCGAGATTCGGGACGAGCTGGGGGAAGGGGTGGTGTGCGTGCCGGTGAAAGAAGGGCTGAGCACCTACGCCGCGGTTCACCTTCACCCCCGAGAGGCTCAACGCCGCATCCGTGAGGGGGCCGAGCAGGCGGTCAGGACCGCGGATCAGGCCAGGCCCTACACAACCCGCTGGCCCGCCCGCACAGAGCTGTCGTTCGACCGACAGGCGCGGGCGGACCAGTGTGAGCGGATGCCGGGTGTGGAGCGGGTGGACGGCGTAACGGTGGCCTGGAACAGTCCCGACGCCCTGCACCTGTTCGGCACGTTCCGCACCCTGGCGCGGGCGGCCGATATCAACGTGAACGCCTGAGGACGCGGCACCGCCCCCCCTTTACCGCCGGACCTTCTCCCCCAGGGGCACGGTCAGGTTGTCCAGCGTTTCAGGCGGGTTATTCCCCAGCGCGGGGAGTCCCTGAGCGGCCGCGCCCGCGGCCGCCGGACCCACCGCCTGAAGCGCGAGGATCATCTGCACCACGTCGCTGATCTGACCGGTGGTCTGCCCCGCCGCCCCGCCCTCCGCCCCACCACTGATGGTGACGAGCTTGGCCTGCGCCAGCGCCCTGGCAATCTCGGGCACGAGGTCCGGCAGCATCTCGATCTGGCGGTAGCGCAGGTACGCCTCGCCGCCCTCCACGATGGCGCGGTTGACCTGCCGGATGCTCTCGGCGTTGGCCTCCGCGAGGCGCAGGATGCGGATGGCCTCGGCCTCGGCAGCGGCCTGGGCCTGAATCCGGACGCGCTGGGCGTCTGCCTCGGCCTGGGCGAGCTGGGTGGCGCGCAGCTCGGCCCCGCGCTGGGTGGCGAGGGCGTCTTGCTTCAGCGCCTCGGCCTCGGCAACCAGGGCCGCGTTGGACGCCTGGGTCTGCGAGAGCTCACGGCTCTTGTCGCTGATGGCGCGCTCGGCCTCGATCTGTGCTTCCCGGGCACGGCGGCCCTGCTGGGTGGCGACGATCTCGGCGTTGGCGCTCGCTTCCGCCGCCGACTGCCGCCGCCGGGCTTCGGCCACCTCGCTCTGCACCACCTTGATGTTCAGCGAGTTGAAGATCAGGCCCAGGTCCGTCAGCTCCTTGGAACACGCCTTGCGGATGATGATGGCGAGGGGATCGTCGTCGTCCTCCACCACCGAGGAAGGCACCGGACGCCCCGCCTGCACGCCCGGTTCCTCGGCGTGGACGATGGCCGTCGTCGCCACGGCGTCTTTTGGGAGCACGGCCGCCGACTTGGCCGAGAACAATTGATCGTGCGTCAGCAGGTTGATGGCGCGCCGCCCCGCCGAGGAGAGCAGGTCGTTCAAGATCGCCATCTGCTCCTCTTGCGGCTTGCTGAAAAAGCGGTTGGCCGCCGTCTTGATCAGGGCGTCTGTGTCGCCCACGCTCACGATGGCGCTCGCCAGCACGCGCACCTTGATGGGCCGCGGAATTCCGGCGGTGTCGATGTCCGCCGTCTGGTCCGTGATATCGAGGTCCACGTTGATCGCCTTGCTGCTGAGCGTGGTGCCAGTGGTGAGCAGCGGCACCTCGAACGATTTGCCGGGACCACGGTAGATGCGGGTGCCGCCCTGCAACCAGCTCACGAGGCGGATGGTGCCCGCCTGCACGTTACGCAAGAAGGTGCTGACGAGCAGCGGAATGACGATGAGCACCACGAGGAGGATCACCACGATGCCGACGAGTCCGTTCAGTTCCATATTGTAGAGCCCCGCTTTCCGGTTTGAAGCCGGGGAGAAAGGAAAGGCCAGTTTGCCCACCAGCTCACTTGACTTTGGACACCACGCACGCGCCGCTGCCAGGCTGCACTTCCCGCACAAGCACGCGGTCTCCGCGGCGCACCCGCACACCCTGATCGCGCTCGCCCACCGTGAGCGTGGCGAGGACCTGCCGCACCTGCCCGTCGAGTTCCAGCGTGATCAGGCCCTGGCCCGCCGCGTTGAAGGTGGTCACCGCCTCGCCGCGCGTCATCACGGCGCTGTCGAGGGTGTGCGCGGGGCGCGAGGCGAAGCGCAGCAGAAAGCTCCAGTAGGGCCGGATCAGCAGCAGTTCGAACAGCACGCCGCCCACCAGCGCGATCAGAAGGCCGAGGAGGCCGTGGGGCGGAACCACCAGCCCGGTCATGCCGAAGCCGAGGATCACGCTGAACAGCACGCGCGGCGAGGCCAGGGCGAGCAGGTCCAGGGCTGGAGAACCGGGCGGTGCGTGGGGCGCGGCGTGCCCATGTCCGGGAAGACCGTGCTCGGGAGACAGGTGGCTCCCCGGATCGTGGCCAGGGGTGTGCCCGCCGTGCCCGTGGCCCAGGTCGTGTCCATGTCCAGAAGAGTGGGCGTGACTGTGGCCGTGTCCCAGCGCTGCCATGCCGATCAATCCGGCGAGGCCGAGGATCACCGCGTCCACCGCGAGGCTCATCACCCCACGAGTATGCGCCGGCCCTGCGCCAGATTTCGGCGCATGTAAAACGAAGTTCCGTTACCCTGGCGAGAACAGTTTCGCGCTTGCAGCCCTGGTGTAACCGTCCAGCGTCAAACGGTCAAACAGCCACCACGGTGCAGCGGCCACCAGCTCCAGTGGGTTGCGCTCACCACTCGAAAAACAGTGCGCCGCCCCCGCAAAAGGTTGTGCCAGCGCCTCAGCTCCCGGGCGTCCTCCGGAGCCAACCCTTCCAGTTCACGCGCCGAGTACACCTCACCCAGCCGGCCCACACCGGGCACCAGCCCGCCCACCACCGCTTCGCCAGAGCGGGAGGACCGGTGGCGGGTGGGCCCCTCGCACTCCAGCATGTGACCGTAGCGGCAAGGTCGGTGCAGGGCACCCCGGCGTCCATGACGCCGATCACAGGCACCCGGCGGTGAACGCGCATCTCCACCCGGCCCCACCGGTGGGAGGCCGCAGGGTGAAAGGGCTGCGTCGGGCCGTCCGGCATAGAAAAGGCGAAAGCGTCCAGATGCCACCCCGTCTCGCGCAGGCAGCGGCGGAGGTCCGCCCGGAGCCAGGGAGAGGGATCGCCGGTCAGCCGCGCCAAGGCTCCGGCCAGCCACACCGCCGCCACGGAGGACGCGCGCGCGCGCGCCCTCCCCTATTTCAGCTCGGCGCGCAGGCGCTCCACATCCGCGCGCCAGGCTTCGGCGTCCTCGCCCTCCCACAACTCGGGCAGTTCGCTCTCCGGGCCGAGCGCCCGCATCACCGCCTCCAGGGCCGACTCGCGCAAGCCCGCCAGTTCCGCCGCGTCCACACCCGCCACCCAGGCGCGCAGGGCCGCGCCGGTAAGGCTGGACGTATCTCCCGTCAGCACGGCGGCCAGGATTTCAGCGGCGGCGAGGGTGCGGTGGCCTTCCTCCGCAGCGAGGAACTCCGTGTCGGGGTCCAGCGCCACGTCGAAGGCCTCGGCCAGAGCGAACGCGCCGTCCTGCACCACTTCCTCCGCGAAGGCCGCGCCCACCTCATTCTCGAAACTGCCGGTGCCCCAAATATTCATGGGTCTATTGTGCCAGCCCGGTTCGCAGCCAGTGGGCCCGGTCCGGGCGGCCCGCAGCGGCCGTTTCCCGCGCGGCCCGCTCGTGATCGTAGGGCACGGCGTGGTGATCCACCTGCCAGCCCCCGCAGGTCCGGGTCAGGACGGCGTAGCGGGCGTGTGGGCTGAAATTCTCGGCGACGTAGGGGGATGGTGCGGCGTCGGTATACGCGGGCAGCCCAACACTGCCGGGATTGACCACGAGCGGCCCACCCGGAAGCTGAACCACACGCGGCAGGTGGGTATGGGCGCAGACGACGACGGAAGCGGCCACCTCGCCCAGCCGGTCCCGAATCTCTTCCGGCGTGGCGGGCCGCGCCCCCTGCGGCGTGACCGTCAACATCAGGTGTTGGCGGTTGCCCGTGGGCGTGCCGTGAAAGCAGAGCACGCCTTCCAACGGCAACGTGAGGGGCAGCCCGGCCAGAAAGGCCCCCGCTTCCTCGGTCAGCGGTCCACACTCAGGGGCCAACTCCTCGTCGTGGTTGCCGCGCACCCCGGGAAAGCCCATCACCCGCTCCACGCAGCCCGGCGCGTCGAGATTGCCCCACAGCACGTCTCCGAGGTTGACGGTCAGGTCCACCGCCTGCCCCCGAATATGCTCGAGTACAGCGTCCAAGGCGTAGACATTGGCGTGAATGTCGGCAATCAGGGCGAGGTGCATAGGGGATGATGGCGCAAATGGGTGGAACGGCAGCAGTCTGGTACGCACTCCAATTGAATTGCTTACGAAGTGATTGGGTTCGAGGGGCTGCTCCTCATCCCCCCATCAGACACCTACCCCCCGCCCGTACCTCTCCTCCACATACTTTTCCAGCAGGTCCTGAAAGTCCTCCGCGATGCGCGGGCCCTTCAGGGTGGTCAGCAGCTTGCCGTCCTGGTACACGGGGGCGCGGGGGTCCTCGCCGGTGCCGGGCAGTGAGATGCCGATGTTGGCGTGTTTGCTCTCGCCGGGGCCGTTCACGATGCAGCCCATCACGGCCACCTGCATGTCCTCCACGCCGGCGTACTTGGCCTTCCATTCGGGCATGGCGTCGCGGATGTGGTTCTGGATTTGTTGCGCAAGGCCCTGGAAGAAGGTGGACGTGGTGCGTCCGCAGCCGGGGCAGGACGTGACCTGGGGCAGAAACTGGCGCAGGCCGAGGCTCTGGAGAATCTGCTGCGCGACCTCCACCTCCAATTTGCGCGGCGCGCCGGGTTCGGGCGTCAGCGACACGCGGATGGTATCTCCGATCCCGTCCACCAGCAGTGGCGCGAGGGCCACGGAGGAGGCCACCATGCCTTTCATGCCCATGCCCGCTTCGGTCAGGCCGAGGTGCAGCGGGTAGTCGCACTGGGCAGCCAACTGACGGTAGACCTGCCACAGCTCAGGCGCGGAGCTGACCTTCACCGAGATCAGGATGCGGTCGTGCGGCAGCCCCAGTTCCTCGGCGTAGCGGGCCGAGTCGAGGGCGGAGACCACCATCGCGTCGATCATTACGTCGGTGCCCGATTTGGGGCTGCCGCGCCGGGCGTTTTCGTCCATCAGGCGGGCGAGGACCTGTTGGTCCAGCGAGCCCCAGTTCACACCGATGCGGACAGGCTTGCCGAAGTCCTTCGCCACCTCGATCATCGTCGCGAAGTTGACGTCGTGGTGCTGCCCGGCCCCCACGTTCCCGGGGTTGATGCGGTACTTGGCGAGCAGGCGGGCCGCCTCCGGGAATTCCCGCAGCAGGATGTGCCCGTTGTAGTGGAAGTCGCCCACGATGGGCACGTCAATGCCGAGGTCATGCAGCCGGGACACGATCTCGGGGAGGGCGGCGGCGGCCTCGCGGGTGTTGACCGTCACGCGCACGATCTCAGACCCCGCGCGGGCAAGCTGGGCCACCTGAATGGCGGTGGCCTCGGCGTCGGCGGTGTCGGTGTTTGTCATGGACTGCACGGCGATGGGGTGCGCGCTGCCGACGGGCACGTTCCCCACCCAGGCGGTCACGGTTCGGCGGCGGACGTGGAGGGGCGCGGTCATGTCCCCAGTGTAGGCGCGGGGGGGCGGGACGTTTCAGGCAGGAGGGACACCATCGGTGGGAACTGCCCCGACTTCCCGTCTGGACGGAGCGGGATCCTTGGCCCCGCCTGCGCCCCTTTGCCTATAGCATGCGCACATGACCGACGAGCCGCCCCAGCCCCCGCGTCCACCCCTGGGACGGCACCCGCAGGCCGAGGAGCAGGTTGCCCCCCTTCCCCCGGTTCGACTGGAAAAAGGTGGAGGCGGAGAGGCGGGCGGGCCGTCCCCACAGCCCGTGGCCCTGCGCCCGGTGGCTCCCAACGTTCAGGTCTATCCGATGGCCTTTACCGGCGAGGCGGGCGAATACTTCCGCATCTGGATCGTGAACACCGCGCTGAGCATCGTGACGCTGGGGCTGTACCTGCCCTGGGCGCGGGTACGGCAACGGCAGTATTTCTACGGCCACACCTGGCTGGACGGCCACAACTTCGAGTACACCGCCGAACCGCTGGCCCTGCTGCGCGGCTACCTGATCGTGGGCGCATTTTTCCTGACCTACACGCTGTCGCAGAACTTTGAGAAGACCTATTGGCTGGCGGGCCTGATCGCCGTACTGTTCTTCGTGCTGTACCCCTGGCTGGTTATGAAGTCGCTGCGCTTCACGGCGGCGAACACGGCACACCGGGGCCTGCGCTTCCGTCACCACGGGCAGGCGGGCGAGGCGTACCTGGCCTATGGGCTGGGCAACATCGTTGGGGGCTTGTCGAGCGCGCTGGGCCTGCCGTGGGCATGGTTCATGCAGCGGCGCTTTCAGGTGCACAACGCCGCCTACGGCAACGCCCGGGCCACCTTCCGGGGCGACGTGGGGCAATTTTACCTCATCGGGCTGACTGGGCTGGGCCTGACCATCGGCGGGACGGTTCTGCTGGCGGTGCCCCTGATCGCCGTGTTTGCCGTGGTGGGGGGTCTACGGAGCAACCTGGACGACTGGAGCTGGACGGGGATCGCCGTCGCTGTGGGGGCCGCGTACCTTGCCTTTCTGGCCCTGTATGTGGTGGCGTGGCAGTACGTCCGCGCCGCCACCATGCGCTACGTCCTCAACCATGTGGAGATCGGCGGCGTGGTCCGCACCGGGGCTTCCTTCAGTCCATGGCGGCTGGTGTGGATCAGCCTGACCAACCGGCTGGCGCAGGTGTTCACGCTGGGGCTGGCCACCCCCTGGGCCGACGTGCGCCGCGCCCGCTACGTCGCGCAGGGCGTGCATGTGCGGGCCATTGCGCCGCTGGACGACTTCGCGGCGGACGTGACGCTGGGCGAGAGTGCGCTGGGCGAGGCCGCCACCGAACTGCTCGACATCAACCTGGGATTCTGACCCCGCCGAACTCCCACTCCCCGAGGTGCCCCTTGACTTCTCCTTCTCTCCCCCTTCTCTCGCTGTCCGGCGTGGCCTTCGACGGGCGCAGCAGCCGGCATCACCAGGCCACGCTGGATGTGGCAGGCGAGCGCGCGACGCTGCATATCGAGGGCGGCACCGAGACGCGCTGGCCCCTGCGCCAACTGCGCATTGACCCGCCCATTCCCGGTGTGCGGCGGGTGCTGAAGTTTCCAGACGGCGCGCGCTTCGAGACGCCAGACGACGCGGGGGTCACGGCCCTGGAGGCGCGGCTCGGCCGCAACCGTGCGCTGAGCGGCGTGCGGCGGCTGGAGGCGCGGTGGTGGACGGCCCTGGGGGCGCTGGGGCTCACGCTGGCGCTATCGGTGGCGTTCGTGGTGTTCGGAATCCCAATGCTGGCTCGCGGCGCGGCGAGCGCCACCCCCCGGAGCGTGCTGGTGGCCTTTGACCGGGAAACGGTGGAGTTTCTGGACCAGGGCCATTATCTGGGCCCCAGCCACCTCAGCGGGGCGAAGCAGGCGCAACTTCAGGCAGGCTTCCGGCAGGTCACCAAGTGGGCGGGTGGCAGCTACCCCTACCGGCTGCTGCTGCGCGACGGCGCGCCGAACGGGGCTCCTTTCGAGATCGGCGCGAACGCATTTGCGCTGCCCAACGGCACCGTGGTGATGACCGATCAGCTCGTGGCCCTGTCGCGCTCGGACCGCGAACTGCTGGGCGTGCTCGCCCACGAATCGGGGCACGTGACCCACCGGCACGCCCTGACCGGGGTATATCAGGGCCTGGGCCTGACCCTCCTCACCGTGGCGGTGACGGGGGACCTGATCAGCGCGGGCACCTTCGCCGCCGCCGTGCCGGCCTCGCTGCTGCAACGCGGCTACTCCAGAGACGCGGAGACGCAGGCCGACGAGGTGTCGGGCCGCTTTCTGATGGGGGCCTACGGCAGCACCAAGCCCCTGCGGGACATCCTGGGACGTCTGGAAACCGAGGACAAGAACGCCGACGAGAACAGCGTAAAGGCGGAGCACCGCGTCGAAGACCTGCTGCAGACCCACCCCGGCACCCTGGACCGCATCCGCCACCTGCGGGAGATTGAGAACGCGCAGAAGCCGGGCTAAAGCTTCACACCCGCCCGCCCCGGCTGCTGCCCCGCATCACTCCTCCCGCGATCAGGTGGGCGGCCCGCAGGGGCTCGGGAATGCGCCCGGTCACCGTGAGGGCAGCGAGGGATTGCCCAGCCTCGTCGAGGTCCAGCCCCACCCGCTGCACGTACACGCCCCCACACGGCTCCATCGGCCCGAGAGCCTCGATCAAGCGCCACTTGCGCGCTCCGCCCGGTACGCGCGTGAGCAGCGCGGTGCGGATGCGGTCGAGATTCGGCGCCCGCCGGGCCACGATCAGGACGGGCAACCCCGTGGCCGAGCGCAGCGTGGGGGCGTCTACCACGTTGAAGCCTGCCAGCGCCACGCCCTGAAGCAAAATCAGCTGCAGGTGCCCGGCCGCGCCACTTTCCTGCACGAGGCGCGCGAGTTCGGGCGTGCTGTTGCGCCCGTCGCGCCGGACCCGTCCGCTGACCACTCCGTGCAGGGTCCATCCTGCGAACACTGTGCCAAAGACGCGCACATCGCCGCGGTGCTCACGGGCGAAGGGCGAGTCGTCAAAGCCGATGGCGTGGGAAAGGGGCATGGACGGCAGCCCTCAGGAGTTCCCGCAACGGCTGCCAAATGTCTGACGGGCCGCCCCGACGGCTTCACGGTGCCGCTCGGCCCAGTGCCGCCCGCCGCAGAAGGCCGCGCTCAGACCACCGCCCATATCTGTCAGCCCGCACTTCACCTGGGGCGGAATAACGGGATAGACCGTGCGCGGCACCGGCCCGCCGGTCCCCATCTGCCGCAGGGCCTTCGTCAGCGTCTTCTGGCTCAAGCCGCCCATCCACTCGCCCACCTGGGTAAAGCGCAGCCGCCCGTGGTCTGCGGGGACCTCCAACGCGGTCACCGTCCACTTGTCGGCCACCCGTCCGGTAATCTCGCGCGGCAACCGGTCCAACCCTGGACCAGTCTCTGCAGGCGGCGTGTAAAGACCGGGGAAAAGCGTTCCCCGTACCAGTCTGGCCCCTTCAACGTCCACCACAGCTTCACTCTCCTTTCGGTAAGTATGACCCTTTCAGGTGCTTACTTCCCAAAAGCGCGTGTCTATTCTACGCTCCTTGTCAGGAGGAACACCATCCTGATTCCGGGCGGTGGCTCGGGCATCGGCCAGGCCCTCGCGCAGCAGTTTCACGCGCTCGGCAACGCGGTCATCACCGCGGGGCGGTAGGCGCAGCTGAACGCGGTGTCGGCGACAAATCCGGGCGTGCATCCCCGGATCCTCGACATCGAGGAACCGGGCGCCATCCAGCGTTTTACGGCGGAGCAGCTGCGCGCCTTTCCGGCGCTGAACGTTGTGATCCACAACGCGGGCATCGTGCGCGGCGAGAACCTGCGGGCCGGCCCGCTGGAGGTGGCTGAAGCGACGATCGCCACCAATCTGCTGGGGCCCATTCGCCTGAACGCCGCGTTGCTGCCGCACCTGCTGACCCAGCCGCGGGGCACCGTGTTGGCCGTCTCCTCGGGCATCGCCTTCGCGCCCAAGGCGGGTAACCCGGGCTACGGGGCCACAAAGGCGGCCATTCACCCGTACACCCAGGCGCTGCGCCACCAGTTGCGGGACACCCAGGTGCAGGTGATCGAACTGATTCCGCCCTTCGTGCAGACGGAGCTTCAGGGCCCGGCGCAGGCTACTAACCCGCATGCCCTGGCGCTGGCGGACTACATCCGCGAAACGGTGGAGATTCTGTCCAGCACTCCGGACGTGACCGAGGTGATCGTCGAACGCGTCAAGCCCCAGCGCTGCGCCGAGGCGCGGGGCGAGTACGGCACCGTTTTCCAGCAGTACAGCGAACGGGCGGCGATCACCAAGCTCTGAGCGGGCCCTGGGCCCCAGCGCCAGAGAAGTGGGCTGCACCCAGCGGCTGTCCGAACGGTTCGTGAAGGTGCAGGCGAATGGCGCACGCTTTTGCCCTCTGGAGGCGTCGACCAGGGCCAGGCAGCGACCTCCACCTGACGGACAGCGGTGTCCGCGGGGTCCTTCGCAGGCGGCCCACGCTGCGCCCGGTATTCAGCCCGATCTGTCCCGGGCGCAGGCCGAAGGCAGCGTGAGCAGCAACGTGGTGAAGGGGATGCGCAGGCGCATCTTCAGCCCTCCAGCGCTCCCTCGATGTCCGTGAGCAGGTCCGAAATGTCCTCGATGCCCACCGACACCCGCAGCAGGTTCGGCGTGATGCCCAGGCGGCGGCGCTCGGTCTCCGGCAAGGCACGGTGCGAGGTGCCCCATGGCCAGGAGAGGGTGGTCACCACGTCGGCGAGGCTGGGCGCGAGGGGAATGCGGCCCGCCAGCGCACGGACAAAGGCGGGGGCATCGTCGATGTCAGCGCTGAGCATCCCGCCGAAACCATTCGGATAGAGTTCGGCGGCCCGCTTGAACTGTGCGTGGTCCGCCAGACCGGGGTGGTATACGGCCCGTACGCGCGGGTGATTTGCCAGCACGTCGGCCACAGCCTGCGCGTTACCGGAGTGGGCCCGCATCCGCAGGCCCAGCGTCTTGAGGCCCTGCACCGTCATCCACGCGTCAAAGGCGCTCATGGTTCCGCCCAGCCGCAGCAGGCGGGTCCGGGCCGAGGCAATCAGGTCCGCGCGCCCGCAGGCCACACCGCCAAACGCGTTGCTGTGTCCGCTGAGGTATTTGCTGATGGAGTGCGTTACCAGATCGGCCCCATGCAGCGCCGGGCGAAACACAGCGGGGCTCGCGAAGGTGTTGTCCACGCTCAGCACCGAGCCGCGCGCGTGGGCGAGTTCGGCCAGGCGGGGCACGTCGGGCACGGTCATGAGTGGGTTGGTCAGGCTTTCGACGTGCAACACACGCGTTTCGGGCCGAAAGGCCGCTTCTACCTCGGCGGGGTTGCAGGCGTCCACGAAGGTGGTAGTGATGCCCAGACGGGGAAACTCTTCTGCGAGCAGGGCGTAAGACACGCCGTAGACGCGGGCATCGGCCACCACGTGATCACCGGCCCGCAGCACACCGAGCAGCGCGGCGCTGATGGCGGCCATCCCGCTTCCGGCAGCCAGGGCCGCGTCAGTGCCTTCCAGCGTGGCGAGGGCGCGCTCCAGGGTGGCCGCATTGGGCGTGCCGTTACGGTAGTAAAAGCTGCTGGGCTCCTCGCCGCTCATGGCACGTTCCAGGGCGTCCAGATCGGGATAGGCGTACACGGTGGACTGGTACAGGGGTTCCACCAGCGGCACGCTGCCGTTGGGACGCGCTTCCTCGCCCGAGCGGGCGGCCAGCGTGGTCAGATCGTAGTCGGAGGTGGACATGGGGGGAGAATACGGGAGGCGGGGCGGTTCAGGGATGGGGCAGGTTAGGGGTGGGCACGTACACACGGCGGGCCGCGTCACTTCTGCTGGCGATAAGCCTCAATCCATGCGGGCAGCTTGTTTGGAGGAGGGGGATCAGCGATGCCGGTCCAACCGTTTTGAAACAGCACGCTGTGGGCGGTTGCACCGCCCACGAGCAGCTCCATTGCACGACGGGGCACCGCAGTAAACAGGTTCCGGGGCAGTGACTTCGCCGCCGATCCAGCGGAAGGAGACCCAGCGCGTTCCGAGTGGATAGGCCGTCACGCAGGGAAAGGGAGGCGTGTTGCAGGAGGTTTACCCAACCTAAGCCTGTAAAGCGGCCACTTCCATCCCCTGAGCACACGTACGCGCGCCAAGCGTCTCGAAAACCGGCCTCCTGACTTCAACGGGAGCGGCGGCGTCCGCCCGCTTCACCGCTTCAAAAAAAGCCTGAAAGGCGCACGTCGTTGCTCCGGACCCCAGAGGAAAAACCCCAGCGCGAAGAGCGTGATCAGCCGCCTTCTTCTCCCGTCCTGCCCGCCCACACCCGCCTCAGGTGAGCCCACCCCTCCTACTCCTCGCCTGCCCACAGGCCCTGCCGTTTCAGCGCCGCAACCAGATGCGGCTCGCGGCCCTCCATGCTGCCGCCCGGAGCCCAGTACGCGCGCAGGAGCCGCGCCCAGTCGCCCGGGTGGTCCCGCCGCGCGGCGATGGGGTTCATCAGCTCCACCGCCTCCCGCAGCTCTTCGGGCGTGCCGTCACGGTAGCGGTCCTCGTGGACAACGAGGGGCCGGGGCACGCGCGGGCGCAGGGGCGGCTGCTCGGCGGGCGTGCCGATGGTCAGCGCGGCAAAGGGCAGTACGCCCTGGGGAAGCTCCAGCAGATCCAACAGGCCGCCGAGCCCGTTCAGGACCCCACCGATCCAGCAGCCCTGGTACCCCAGCATCTCAGCGGCGGTCAGCAGGTTCTGCCCAGCCATCACCGCGTCGCCAATGCCGAAATGCACGGCAACAGCGGGCCAGTGGCCCACGTGGTTTCCGGTGGCTCCCAGAATTTGCCCGGTGCGCCGCACATCCAGGCAGACGGTGAGGGCCTCGGACGCGGTGGCGATATGGGCGTTGTTCGTCAGTTCAGCGGCGCGGGCGCGAACCTCCGGGTGCGTGAGGCGAATCAGGGAATAGAGTTGTGCGGTGGCGTCGGTAGGGGCCCGCTGGGCGGCGTGCAGAATGGCTTCCAGATGCTCCGGAGGCAGGGGCAGCGGGGAGCCGTCCTCACGCGTTACGTAGCGGCGGACGGTGCGGTGGGCGTCGTAGAAGGCCCGCACTTCCTCGGGCGTGCGGGCAGGACGAACCGGGAGCGAGGTGGTCACGCGGGGCAGCATACGCCGGGGAGCAGAGGGCAAAAAGCTGGTGGACCCCCTGCTCCCGGCCCTCAACCCTCTGCCGGAACGGGCGGCGGCACCACCAGCGCGCTCAAGCCCACGCCGCCCCACCCCGTCATGACCGCCATGCCCATCCACAGTTCCAGGCTGAGGTTGGTCAGGTGCAGCGCCGCCAGGCCGCCCAGATACGGTCCCCACACGGCAAGCGGCAGCAGGAAGGCGAAGACGCGCAGGGCCCAGGGCTGGGCGGGCGAGGGCTTCAGGAGGAGCAGCAGCACGTCCACCAGCAGGCCACACGCCGCGAGCAAAAGCGGCACGCGCCACTCGCCGGGCACCAGCATCAGGGCCATCATCAGGGTGTTGAGCCCGTACATCAGCGTCACGGCCCCGAACGGCAGTTGAAAGCGGCGCAGCAGCAGCAGTACGGGCGCAGCCAGGATCAGCGCGGTCACGAGCACGCTCGCCAGTTCACCGCGCGTCTGCACGTAGCCCAGGCCCTGCGGGGCCTGAAGCAGCGCCCACAAGTACATGTTCATAAAGGACACGAAGCCCAGCAGCGCCGTGGCCGAGAGCACGGCGGGCCACACCACCCCCGCTGGCGCCACGCGCGGGCTGGGCGTACGCCACGCGCTCACGAGCGGCGCGGCGAGCAGACACGCCGCGCCCCCGAACAGCAGCAGGTGCGTGGGCGAGAGCAGGGCCTCAATGCCCACCTCGATGCCGAAGACCGTGTGCCAGATCAGGTCCCCGACACCGCCCAGGGCGAAGATGGGGAGCCCGAGGGCCGCGAGGTGGTAGCCCTCGGGAAAGGCGGCCAGCCCGCGCCGCCCGGCCCGCCAACCGCGTGAGGCCAGCCACAGCGTCCACGCGGCCACGGCCAGAAAACCCGAGTAGAACAGCGCGTGCCAGGGCGTGAAAAACGTCTCCAGGCTCTCCCCGAAGCGGTTGTGCGCCCAGCCGTCCACGAAGATGCCGGTGGTCAGCCACCACGCAAAGGCGATGGTGGCGAAGTTCTGGGCGGGGGTGGCGCGCAGGGTCCCCTCTGGGACCGGCGCGGACGCAGCGGGCAGGGTGGTGGTCACGGCTCAGTGTACGCAGTGGGGAACGTGCCTGGCGGCCCGGGGTCAACTGCTTGTCGAAGCGGTTTGACGACCTGCCCCCGTGGGCCACTTGCCATAGACAAACGGTTTCCCGAGTTCGGTGATGTTTGGAGGAACCCCCGGCCAGGACGGATTTTCACCCCCTTATCATTCAGAGGTCTGAACGCCTACACCCGTGGCAAGTGATCCACGGGTGGTCTGCTTCAAAGGTCCTTTGACAGTTGCGCGAGGAGAGGCGCGCGTCAGATGTCGGCTTCGCCTGTTCTGCAATTGTCAACGTTTTTCTGAAACGGACCGCTCGCTCCCCTTGTACGCAATTCGCCAGATGCGCCCCCCGCCGTCGTCGGTGAGCAGCAGCGAGCCGTCTCGCGCCACCACGAGGTCCACCGGGCGGCCCAGCACCTCGCCCCCGCGCAGAAAGCCGGTTAGGAAGTCGCGCACCTCACCCGTCTTCGGATTCACCGTCACCACCTTGTAGCCGCTCTTCTCGCTGCGGTTCCAGGAGCCGTGCAGGGCCACGAACATTTGGTTGCGGTAAGCCGTGGGAAACGCCTTGCCCGTGGAGAAGGCCAGGCCCAGCGGCGCGGAGTGGCCGGTGGCCAGGGCGAAGGCGGGGGTGGCGGATGTGCAGGTGGCCGCACTCTTCTTGCCAAAGTCCCTGTCCCACACCTGCGGCTGACTGGCCTTCACCGTGTAGCAGTAGGGCCAGCCGTAGAAGCCGCCCGCCTTCAGTTTGTAGAAGCCCTCGGGCGGCAGATCGTCGCCCAGTTGATCACGCCCGTTGTTGGTGGCGTACAGGGTGCCGCCGAACCACTCCAAGCCCACCGGGTTTCGCAGGCCGGTGGCATAGGGTTTGCCGTTCTTGCCGTCTGCACCGTAGACCCACACGGCGGCGCGGCGCGGGTCCGCCTCCTCACAGACGTTGCAGGTGCTGCCCGCCGCCACGTACATCCGGCCGTCGGGGCCGAATTCCACAGTACGGGTCCAGTGCCCGCCGCCTGCGGGCAGGTCCACCACCTTCTGCGCCGCACCGCTCGCCTGACGCTGCCCGGACTTGTAGGCGTAGCGCACCACGCCGTCGGTGTTGGCAACGTACAGGAAGCCGCCGTGGAAGGCCAGCCCGTGCGGACGGTTGAGGCCCGAGGCAAAAACTGCCCTGCCGTCCGCCTTCCCGTTGCCATCGCTGTCCGGCAGCGCCGTCACCGTTCCGGCCTGGGGATCACTGACGAACACGTCACCATTCGGGGCCACCGCCATAAAACGCGGTTGCTGAAAACCTTCGGCGAATACGGACGCCTGAAAGCCCCTGGGCGCCTGAAGCTTTGGGGCCAGCGCGCCTGCACTTCCCATGAACGTCAGGGCCCCGAGAACGAACCACACTTTTTGCAGCATGGTTCCAGGAAAACACGCCGGCGTGAGAAGGCCGGGGAAACCGCGTGAACGGGCACCCGAAGCCGCGCCGTCCTGCGGCCAGGAATCGAACGATCACCTCAGGACCACCGCGAGCAGCGCGCCCTGCAGGAAGGTCAGCCCTCCCTGGCAACGCCCTGCGCCCGCTGCGGATGGATGTCGCGCCACCGCAGCGGGCACAGGGCGCACAGCAGCAGAAACGGGAACAGCAGCGTGCAGTTCAGCAGGGCCGTTTTCTGACCGGGGCAAGGGGCGCGTCGTCAGGCCGGAACAAGCCCCGAGTACGCGCCCTACCGCGCGTCCGTTTCCAGGTACTCGAAATGCGCGCCCAGCTGTTCGAGGTGGCGAAAAAACATCGGGTAGCTTTTGCGGATGTGGTGCGCGCCTGTGATGCGGATGGGGGCCTCGGCTTTCAATCCCAGCAAGGTGAGCAGCATGATCATGCGGTGGTCGCCGTGCCCATCGGCGGTCACGCCCCCGGCGATGCGGTCCACGCCCGTGACGCTGAGGCTGTCGGCCGTCTCCGCGGCGCTCAGGCCCAGCCGCTCCAACTCGCGGCGGGTGTCGCTGATGCGGTCACATTCCTTGAGTCGCAGCGTGGCGACGTTTTCCCAGGTGGTCGTTCCCCGGGCTCCCGAAGCGGCGGCGGTCAGCGCCTGCACCGCGTCCGTGAAGCCGTCGCCGTCGCGCGTCACCGCCCGCAGGGGCCGCCCGCCCCGCACCATTACCCGGTCACCCTCGCGCACAATATCGGCACCCATTTCGCGCAGCACGTCCACCGACTCGCGCTCGCCCTGCAGGTCACCTTCGCGGAGGTTGGTCAGCGTGACTTCCCCGGGGCGCAGGGCCGCTGCCGCAAGGATCGCCGCGCTGCCTGGGTAGTCGCCCGGCACGAGGACCCGTCCGGGGCGGTATGTCTGTCCGCCGGGGATGGTGACGCGGGAGAGGTCCTCGCTCGCCGTGGCCTGCACCCCGAAGGCCGCCAACGTCGCCAGCGTCTGACGCAGCGGCGCGTGGCTCTTGATGTCGCCCGTCAGGCGCAGGTCCAGGCCGTCTGGCAGCAGCGGGGCGAGAAACATCAGCGCGGAGGCGTACTGGCTGGACCGCTCGGCAGAGACGTTCGCCCGTCCACCCCGCACTGGGCCGCTGACCGTGACCGGCAGCCGGCCACCTTCGCTCGTCACCCGCGCGCCCAGCCGTTCGAGGGCCTCCAGCAGGTCTCCCTGGGGCCGCTTGCCCAGCGACTCGGCGTAGTCGGTCACGAAGGTGGTGCCCGTGGTCAGCGCCGCCACGCCCATCAGGAAGCGGGCCACCGCTCCGGCATTGCCTGGGTTGAGGGTCACGCCTTCCCGGGGCCGGGCTCCGAAGCCACGCACCACCACGTCGCTTTCCACATGCGCTATGCCCGCGCCCCAGTCCTGCAAGCAGCGCAGCAGGGCGCGGGCGTCCTCGCTGGTGGCCGCGCCTACCACGCGGGTTTCGCCATCGGCCAGGGCCGCTGCGAGCAGGAAGCGGGTGGTGTAGTTCTTGCTGGGCTGCGCGCGCAGTTCGCCCCGGAGTTCAGGGGCGGGATGAACCAGGACATCGAACCGCTCGGGCAGACCGTCAGCACTCATGCCTGGCAGGCTAGCGCGCGGCCACGCAGGGGCAGGGGCCGGAGTCGAGACAAGGGGCCGGGGGGCCAGTTTTCCCGGGGGGCCAGTTTTCCCTGGCCCCCGATTTTGCCCCGGGCCGTTACTTCGCCGGCACCTTCAGCGTCCCGCTGACGATCAGCTTCTCTACCGTGTCCAGGTTGGCCTGCATGGTGTCCGGAATCAGGGCCCGGTTGTACTGGTCCACGGCCAGCGCGATGCCGCCGTTGCTCAGGCCGAAGGAGCGGTCGCCCGCTCGCCAGGGCCGCCCCTCGGCGACTTCCTTCACGACGGAATACACCGCGTTGTCCACGCGCTTCAAGACCGAGGTCAGGCCGTGGTTGAGCGTCGTCGGATTCTTGTCGAAGTCCCCCAGTCCGTTCTGGTTCACGTCCACGCCGATATAGAAGGTGGGGCGCGAGTCGCCCGCGCAGACCTTTTGCTCGGCAGCGCTGCGCGGCACGCCCGAAAAGGCGTTGGACCGGAACTTGATGCCCGCGGGCAGCGCGCTCGCCTTGAGGCAGGGCTGGGTCCGGACCTGCTCGACCAGCCCCTGGCCACTGGCCCCAGCCGCCGCGTAGATCACGTCCACACCGCTCTTCATCATGCCCGCCGCGATCTGGGTGGCCTTCTTGGCGTTGTTGAAGCCCTGGCTGCTGGTGTCCACGAACGCAACCGTGACCTTGCAACTGGGGCAGGCGAACTTGGCCCCAGCAACAAATCCAGCGCGGAAGCGGTTGATCACCGGAATGTCGACCCCACCGATAAACCCGAGGCGGCCCGTCGCGCTCTGTTTGCCCGCCAGGTAGCCGGCCAGGAAGCTGCCTTCCTGCTCGCGGAAGCGCAGCCCCACCGTGTTGTCACCCTTGGGCAGGTCGTCCACCGTGACGAAGCGGGTGTCCTTGTGGCCGCTGGCCGCTGCCGACACGGCGTCGTTGTTCGCAAACCCGATGCCGATCACCACGCTGGCACCCCGGTCGGCCAGCCCGGAGATGCCCTTGCCCACTTCTGCGAGCGTTTTGGGCTCGTAGGTCTGGACCGAACCGCCCGTCTCGTCCACGGCCCGCCGCGCTCCCTCGTAGGCCGCCTGGTTGAAGCCCTGATCGTTGCGCCCCCCCAGGTCAAAGGCCAGCCCCACCGTAAAGGACGCCGCCTGTGCGGTGCAGAGCGTGAGGAGCGGAGCGGCTACCAGCAAAGCAAGGGAAACTCGGCGCATGGCCGTTATGTTTCCGCGTTTCCTCATACCTTTCTATTACAGCTCCAGAGCCCCTGTGGCCACCGGGAAGCCACGTCCATAAAGGCAGGACCGCTTTCCCTGCTATTTTCCCAAAGTGGATTGCTACTTAGCCATTCACGCTGAGTCTCTGCTCTCTCCCGCCGCTCCTTCTACCACTGCGGCATCAGGTGAAGAAAGACGCCTTCCAGAGTCTTTTTCTCCGGCCCCTTCCTTGAGGAGCGCGGGGGGATAGACAGCCGCCTTCCAAACGACGAAGATACTTGCAATAAAACAGCTTGGTCTCGCTGGGCCAGGCCCCGCGACAGGGAGGACCCATGAACACGTATCCCGCACACCCCCGGCCTCAACTTCAGCGCGAAGGCTGGCGCAGCCTCGACGGCGCGTGGCAGTTTGCCTACGACGACGCGGCCCAGTGGCGCACTCCGGCGGAGGTGGCCTTTGACCGGAAGATCGTGGTGCCCTATCCCCCTGAGAGCGTGAGAAGCCGGATTCACGATGAGGGCTTTCATCCGGTGGTGTGGTATGCCCGCCGGGTAACGCTGGACCCCGCGGAACGGACAGGGCGGGTACTCGTGCATTTCGGGGCGGTGGATTACGCGGCGCGGGTGTGGGCCAACGGCGTGCCCGTTGCCACGCACGAGGGTGGGCACACGCCCTTTACGGCCGACATCACGGAAACCATCGGGGAGGAAGGTGTGGTGGACCTGGTGGTGCGGGCCGAGGACGATCCCCACGACCTGACGCAGCCGCGCGGCAAGCAGGACTGGCAGCGCGAGCCGCACATCATCTGGTATCCGCGCACCACGGGCATCTGGCAGACAGTGTGGCTCGAAAGTGTGCCCGAGACCCGTCTGGACACCCTGCGCTGGACGCCGCACCTGGACCAGTGGGAGCTGAGCCTGGACGTGCGGGTCAGTGGGCCCCTCAAAGCCGGGCTTCGCCTGCGCGTCACCCTGTTTGCCGAAGACCGCGAACTGGCGGAAGACACCTACAAGCTCACTGCCCGCGACATCACCCGCCGCATCGCCATTCCAGACCCCGGCATCGACGACGCGCGCAACGACCTGCTCTGGAGCCCCGAGCATCCTCAGCTGCTGCAGGCCACGGTAGAACTGCTCGACGGAGACGCAGTGGTAGACCGGGTGGTGAGCTACACGGCGCTGCGCTCGGTCGCGACCGACGGACAGCGCTTCTTGCTCAATGGCCAGCCGTATTTCCTGAAGATGGTGCTGGACCAGGGCTACTGGCCCGAGTCGCTGATGACCGCCACCGACGAGGAGCTGCGCCGCGACGTGGAACTCACCAAGCGGCTGGGCTTCAACGGCGCCAGAAAACACCAGAAGATCGAGGACCCCCGCTGGCTGTACTGGTGCGACGTGCTGGGCCTGCTCGTGTGGGAGGAGATGCCCAGCCCCTACCGCTTTACCCCCGAAGGCGTGGAGCGCCTGACCCGGGAGTGGACCGAGGCCATCCGGCGCGACCGCTCGCACCCGTGCATCGTCGCGTGGGTGCCCTTCAACGAGTCGTGGGGCGTGCCGGACCTGCCGTCCAACGGGGCGCACCGCGACTACGTGCGGGCGCTGTACCACCTCACCAAGACGCTGGACCCGACCCGCCCGGTGATCGGCAACGACGGCTGGGAACACGTGGCGACCGACCTGCTGGGCATCCACGACTACGCCCACGTGCCCGAGGTGCTGCGCGAACGCTACGGCAGCTTCGGGGCGCTGGCGGGCGTGCTGACGCAGCCCTGGGGACGACAACTGCTGCTCGACGGTTTCACGGCAGAGGGCAAGCCCGCCATCCTCAGCGAGTTCGGTGGGATTGCCTACAGCGTCGAGGACCAGCGCGGCTGGGGCTACCACCGCGCCGCCGACAGTGGGGCCTTCCTGGAGTTGTATGAGGGCCTCCTTGGGGCGGTCCACGACTGCGACGCGCTGGCGGGCTTTTGCTACACCCAGCTCACGGATACCTTTCAGGAGAAGAACGGCCTGCTGACCGAGGACCGCGAGCCCAAAGCGGACCTGCCCCGCCTCGCCCTCGCCGCGCGTGGCCCCCGGCAGGCGTGGGAAATCGACCGCGATCCCGAGCCCCACCCCCTGGGTTACGCGGACCGCTGGCGCAAGCGCCAGGGAGCGGCCCAGCCGGAAACAGCCCAGTGACCCTTCTATGAAACGGCCCAGCCTCGTCTTCAGTTGTGGGCCTCAGCGCTGGGTTACGCGGGCAACGCCCAGGCCATCACGCCGTACCGGGGGTTCCCCTTCACGCGCAAGTTCCCCACCACCCACGGCATGGTGATCAACAAGCTTCGATCCGCACCACCGCTGCCCCGGGCACGTGCTGACAGACGGCGGTCGCCACACCGCATAGATCGGCGAGTGGCACCTGTACGCCAACAGATTCGGGACCCACGACGATTCAGACAAACCCTTTGTGCCGCGTGAACCACACTGGCTGGGCGTCGAAGGCGGCTGGATGGCCAACGGCTTTCACCACCTGAACTGCGGCGGCTTCGCCGGGGCCCCGGAAAAACGGTACTCCGGCGAGGGCATCCGCGGGCCCGAGGGACCGTTGCCCTCTTCCTGTCCTGGGGCCCTCCCACGGCCCCTGGAACCGGACAAGGTGCCCGAGCACTTCTACAGGCTGTTTCCGCGACGAGGCGTTTCCCAGGTGCGCCCAACGACAGGCCGCGGAGCGCGCCCTGCGCCAACTGGGCGCATCTGGGCGAGGTGGAGCGCGCCTCCCTGGCAGCCTGGCGGCGCGGGTACTCCGCGCAGACGGCGAGCGTGGACGAATGCTCCGGCAAGCTGTTGCGGATGCTGGGCGCACAGGGCCGCCGCACCAAGAGCATCTTCTGCGGGGAGGCGTGCCGCATTTCCCTGCTGAGCTTGCGAGTGGCGGGCCGTGCGAGGCGGGCGGTACACCCAGGCGAAGTGCCGCCGGGACGGGCGCAAGCCGCCGTCCCATCCTGTGGCGGACCCCGATCAGCGCACCGACCTGTCCGGTCCGTCAGAACATCAGGCGGCCCTGCAAGAATGCCGGCCCCCCCCTGGGCGATTTCATGCACCGCTTCAGCGACACCATCGGGACCAGCGCGTAATTACCGGGACCCTGGGCCGACGGCGAGCAAAACATCATCGCCTCGGCGCAGAGGCCGTGTTCTCCGGGCGAAGAGCGCCCTTCACCGCTTCGCGGCTCGCCTTCTGCCTGGAGGCGGGCCGCTGCTCGTACACCCGCCCCTTCCATTCCACCCGCCGCCCCAGCGCGAGGCCGTAGGCGGGCAGGGCAAACAGGGGGGTGAGCGGGCCGAACAGCCCTTCGAGCCAGTCGGCAGGCTGGCGGCGTCCGGTCAGAAGGTTCACCGCCGTGCGCTCGGTCAGGGTCAGGAAACGGACGGCCCGCTGTGCCGGAGAACGTGCGGGCAGCAACCAGGGCAGCGTGTACGCGAGCAGGTGCCACACGGCGGAGGCGACGAGCAGGACCCGAGAGTCCAGATGCACCCCGAGCGCGTTCTTGCCGAAGCCGGCCACCGACTCGCGGTAGGAGGGATACATGGTCACGCCGATCTGACCCTGCCCCAGCGCCTGCTCCACCCGGTGGCCCGCACGTTTGAGGTGGCGGGCGAAAACGGTGTCTTCCAGCAGTTCTGCCCTCACCGCGCCGTACCCGCCCAGCGCCCCGTAGGCCTCCCGACAAAAGGCCATCACCTGCCCGTTGGCGGTGGTGGCGAGGGGCAGGCGCGACTGGAGAAAGGGATAGGGCAGAAAGCTCAGCACCACCACGTCCACGAGTGGGGTCAGGAGCCGCGCGCCGGGTGTGAGACGTTCGGGTCGGGGCAGCACGGTGAGGAGGTCCGCACCCGAACGCTCCAACCGGTGCAAAACGGCGTTGAGCGCGCCCGGATACCAGCTCACGTCGGCATCGGTAAAAACGAGAACGTCCCCGCGCGCGGCCTCCCCGAGTTGCTGACACGCCCAGGGCTTGCCGTACCAACCGGGCGGGAGGGGCCGCCCTTCCAGCACCTGCGCCCCGAGTTCCCGCGCTACTCCCGCTGTACCGTCTGCGCTGCCATCGTCCAGCACCAGGACCTCGTCTGCCCCCTGCACGAGCAGACCGGGCAGGGTCCGGGGCAGGGTATGCGCCTCGTTCCGCGCCGGGACAAGGAGCGAGACGCGCGGGAGACGGGGGGGCGCAGCGCCCCCCCTCAGCCGGGGAAAGCGTTGAACGTTGACGAGCAGCGTGGCGGCCTTAAAGGCGAAAAAGCCGAGGACGGCCCCGGTATGCAGGGCGCGGAGACGGCGCCAGCGCCGCTCCGTGCCCCGGACTCCACCCTCCGCCACTCGCCGCCTCACAGGCGGAAGATTATCCCCCCCGCCGTCAGCCCCGCCCCTGTGCCCGCAAGCAGTAGCGTGTCGCCCTCACGTACCCGCCCCGCCGCCCGCGCCTGGTGCAGGGTGAGGGGCAGGCTGGCGGCGATGACGTTGCCCAGGTGCGGCAGCGTCACCTCGGTCCTCCCGGGCGGCCAGCCAAAGCGCTCCATCAGTTTCAGTCCCGCCGCGCTCGCCTGGTGGGGAATGACGCGGGTAATGCCGGGGAGGCCCCGGCCCAATCCCGGCCGCAAGCGTTCCAGAAAATCGGGCAGGATGGCCGAGGCCAGGCGCAGCACGTGGAGGCCCTGCATGTCGAACAGCAGCTCCTCGCGCGTCACGTCCAGCAGGTGGGGCGAGCGCAGGCTGCCGCCGCCCCGGATGCGGGTGTGGTCCGCGCCCTCGGGGTACGTCTCGAACAGGGCAGCCTCAACGCCCTGGTCCTCCCGCGTGGCCTGCCCCACCACCACCGCCGCCGCGCCGTCACCGATCAGAAGGCCACTCTCGGGCTGCGCAAAGTTCAGTCCCAGGCTGCCCGCCTCGCTGCTGACGATCAGGACGTGCCTGGCCCGGCCCGTGTGCAGCAGCAGCGCGGCGTGTTCCAGGGCCACCAGGAAGCTCAGGCAGGTGGCGTGCAGGCTGTAGGCGGCCCTGCCCCGCAGCCCCAGTTCCCGCGCGAGGAGGGGCGCGCCGTCGGGGATGGGCTGAAGCTGGCTGCCGCTCGCGTTGAGCAGCACGTCCACGTCGCTCACCTCCAGGCCTGCTCCCCCCAGAGCGTCCCGGGCCGCCTGTACCCCCAGGCTCAGGGCCGTTTCGCTGCCCGAGAGCCAGCGCCGCTCGCGCACCCCTGTGCGCGCCTCGGCCACATTGGCGGGAACGCCGCACAGCGCCGCCACCTCGGCCGTGGGCACGACGCGGGCAGGCAGGGCCTGCGCGGTGGCGAGGAGGCGGCAGTTTAGGCGCATACGCGACATCACGACGTCCTCCACGTTCGCAACACCCGGCGGCGCTTCTGACCCGGTACGGGAGGTGACAGCGGACCCGTGGTGACCTGCAGGGCGCTGAGATCCACCCCCACCCGGCCCAGGGCGGCCCTGACCTCCCGCCGTGCGGCGTCCTGTACGCCGGGCGTAGGGGGATCAAGCCAGAGGCTCAGGCCGTGACCAGAGACCTGTTCTACCCGGTACTCCTGCAGCCCGGGAACCCGGTTCATCGCCGAGCGCATGAAATCCGGCCATACAGTCACCCGGCGGCCCCTGTGGTCCGGCAGGCGAAGGGCGTCGTCCTGGCGCCCGGCCACGCGCAGCACGCGCCGTGAGGCCAGGCCGCAGGAGCAGCCGTCCGCCATCACCAGCAGATCGTCGAGGCGGTGGCGCACAATGGGTTGCACCCGCCGCCGCAGGTCGGTCACGATGGGCTGCACGTAGCCGTCTCCCAGGTCTTCGAGTTCAAAATGCACGTGGGCCTCGTTCAGGTGCAGATGCCCGTGCGGGCAGGGCAGCCCCAGCAGGCCCTCGGTGGCCTGGTACACCTGCACGACGGGCCCGAAGGCCGAGTCCAGCGCTTCGCGGTCCTCGTCTTCCAGCACCTCGGCCACGCTCACCACCCGCTCGGGCCGCGCCCGGGCTCCGGCGGCCAGCACCGCCCGCAGCACACTGGGCGGTCCGACGAGAACGGTGGGGTCCAGCCGGGTGAGTTCGGCGGCCAGTTCGTCCACTGGGCGCAGCAGATCCAGGAAGGTGAACGACAGCCGCCGCCCCTGGACGCTGCGGTACAGCCCGCCGTCGGCACGCAGAAGAAAGGCCACCCGGTGCCGCCGCGTCAGCGACAGCGGCCAGCCGGGCAGCAGGTGACGCAGGATGACACCCGCCCAGTGCAGCCGTTCGGCCCGGCTGACCACAAACACGCCCTGCTGGCCGCTCGTGCCGCTCGACAACCCCACCGTGAGGCCGCCGGGGAGGGTGGCCTGAAAATCGCGGGTGTCCTCGGCGTGGCGGGCAAGGCGCAGCACGTCCCCCAGGCGCAGGCCCGCCGTGTTGAGGGCGTCGAAGTGCCGCATCATCTCGGTCTTGCCGGTGGGCGGCAGCAGCGGCCAGTCGTGCGGCTCCAGGCGCGCCCGCCCGAACCGCGCAGCCAGAAAGGGGCTGTGTCCCACCAGCCACCGCATCTGCTCGGCTCCCAGCGCCTGTTGGTGCCGCTCCAGCGCCAGGCGGTCGCGGAACATCAGCGCCCCCTCGGCCAGGGCGTGGTGCAAGACGGTCAGGTTATCGGACATGAACCGGTTCCGGACCAGCTTCCGGGAGATCGTGGCTGAGGATCACCCGCGCGTGGGGGTGGACCTCCAGCCAGGCGCGTACCCCGGCCCGGCTGCGGCGCTCGCCCACCGGGTCCCCGAAGGCCAGCCGGGCGAGGGGATGGGGTTCTCCCCCGCTCCGCAGCGCCGGCACCCTCCAGGCCACGTCGGCGGCGAGCAGGGAAAGGCCCGCGCCGTCCCCTTCCAGGGCCGCGCCGGGTTGGGTTCGCGCGATCAGGGCGATCATGCCGGGCGCGTGTCCGGGTACCCGGACAGCGTAAACGCTCCCGTCCCCAAACACGTCGGCGGCCTCGGAAAACGGGGCGAGGCCAGACGGGGCGGGTGCGAAAGTCAGGGGCCGCACCCGCGCGAGGAAATCGGGCGGCAGCAGTTCGGGCAGGAAGGCCCGCCGTAACGCCCGCAGCCCCCGCTGGGCGAGCAGGGACCGGGACGGTTCCAGATCGAGGACAAAGGTGGCGCCGGGAAAGTCCCGCAGGCCCCCCACATGGTCCGCGTGAAGGTGCGAGACGATGATCTGACGGACCCCGGCGGGGGGAAAGCCCAGGCGGGCGAGTTGCGCCGCCGCCGTCTCGCGCACATCGATCTGCACGGGGGTGACCAGACCGTACAGCAGCCCCGGCCACCGGGACATGGCGCTCAGCACGCGGGGCGCGTAGCCTGTGTCGAACAGGACCGGCCCGTGAAGGGGATGCAAGATCAGCGCGAAACCCGCCGGATACCGCTCCACCCGCCAGGGCGCTCCCCGCCCGGTCAACGCTGCGAGGCCCAGGCATTGCCCGGCGGTCAGCGGCAGGACCCGGATGGCCGCGCTCATCCGAAAGCCCCCCGCGCCGCCTGGGCCAGCACCTCATCCAGGCCCGAGGCCGGACGAACGACAGGGACGTATCCCAGCCGCGCCCGCGCCCGCGTCAGGTCCAGCGTCATGGACCGGGTGAGCAGGCGTATCCCGCTCGCCGTGAAGACCGGTTCCGGCTGACCGGGCAGGAGGCGGGCGACCCCTTCCATCCCTGCCGCGAGTGCCTCCACCACAGGTGCGGGTATGAAGCGGGCCGGACGGGACACCTCCAGCGCGTCCGCCAGTCGGTCCAGGGTTGCCCAGAGGGGAATGGTTTCGCCGTCGGTGACGTTGAACACACCCGGCGCAGGCCCTGACAAGGCGAGCCGGACGGCGTGCGACACGTTGCGGACGTGGGTGAGTTCGGTGTATACCTCGCCCCGCGTCAGGCGTGGCAATCGCTCCGAGCGCAGCGAGCGCACGAGCCGCGGCACAATGCCCGTATCGCCCGCGCCGTAGATGCCGCGGGGCCGCAGCAGGGTGGCGTCGGGAAGCGCCGCGCGAACGGCCTCCTCCGCCAGCCATTTGCTCCGGGCATAGAGACTGTCGAAGTGGGGACCGATGGGCGTGGATTCGGGAACCCGGGAAGTCCGTCCCGCGGCGTTGTAGACGCTGGGCGTACTGATATGGATCAGGCGCAGCCCGCGCCGGGCACACTCCCCGGCCAGCGCCGCACTCACGTTCACGTTGTCAGACACAAAGTCGGACCAGCGTCCCCACAGGCTGGAACGGGCCGCGCAGTGGACCACCGCGTCTGCGCCCCGCAACACCCACGCCCAGTCAGCTCCCCGGAGATCGGCAGGGCGAAAGTCGAGCCCCCACGCCCTCAGGCGCTCGCCCCGTTCAGCCTGACGTCCAGTGGCCATGACCGCATGACCTGCCTCCAGCAGTTCCCGCGCCACCACACCCCCCAGAAAGCCGGTTGCCCCGGTGACGAGAACACGCACCGTTCCATGATACAAGGATGAGGAACAGGATAAGACCCCAAATGGGGTGTATAGGCACGCAGGCTGTGTTCGTGACCGCCGGCGCTCTACGAACGTCCCTGCACGCCCTCGCCGCGCAGTCGCCCAGCCCGGGTGGGAGCCGCCGTCTTCGCCGCATCGGACCTGCTGCTTGCGCTGCTGGCCGGACTGGGAGCGGCTGCCCTCACCCACGCGCTGGGCCACGCCGTGGCGGCTCCCCGGCTTTACCTTGCCCAGCACGGCGCACCGCTGACCCACGTGGCGGCGGACAACGGCTTTCCCCTGACCACACCCCGTCGCCGCGCTGCTGGCGGGCTTCGCGTGGTGGCTGGACCGGCCGTGGACGTACGCCACACCGAAGGACGTGCTGGGCAGAGCCGCCCAGTCGCCCTGCTGGATGCGCCCGGTTCTGCCCCGTTCAGCGCGTTCCTGAAGCACATTCCCCTGGATCATGCGCCGTGACGACCTCCTGACCCCACCTGCCGACTTGCGCGTGCCTGAGGACAACGGTGCAGCCCGGCACCTGCTGGGCTTGAACCCACCACCTCTCGTCCTGACCGCCACAGCTGGGCGGAGGATACGGCTGGACCTGATCAGCAGCCCTACGCCGCCGCGCGGCGGCGAAAACTCGGCCCTGGTTCCCGGTGTGTGGGGCAGCGCCCGTTGCGCCTTCCGGGACCACCACGCCGAGCTTGCGGGCGCTGGGGGCCGGGGCCTCCAGCCTGAGCACCCAGGACACGGCGTACCAGCAGGAGATGGTGGAGCGTCTGCACCTCCCCTTTTCCGCGCTGAGCGAGGCCGGGCCCGAACTCACCCGCGCGCGCCCCGGCTGCCCACCTTCGAGGTAGAGGGGCAGCGGGGGAAGGAGACGGGAGGAACGACGCCTGACGGGAGAGGACAAAAGAAGAGGGCAAGCTGACGCTCGCCTCCCCCCTCTATATCCGTAGCTCTACGGGTCCCCTTCCTTCCGCCTCGCGGCTTTGCAAGTCTGCCGAGTCCCGCGCAAGGAGGGAGGCGGGAAAACCCAAAGGCCAACCGCCTTCCTCACAACACCTCGAACAGCCCCGCTGCCCCCATCCCGCCGCCCACGCACATCGTCGTGACGACGTACTTCACGCCCCGGCGGCGGCCTTCGAGCAGGGCGTGACCCACCAACCGTGCGCCGCTCATGCCGTAGGGGTGGCCGATGGAGATGGCCCCGCCGTTTACATTGAGGCGATCATCGGGAATGCCCAGGCGGTCTTGGCAGTACAGCACCTGCACGGCGAAGGCCTCGTTCAGTTCCCACAGGCCGATGTCTTCCACGTCGAGGCCGAAGCGGCTCAGGAGCTTGGGCACGGCGAACACCGGACCAATCCCCATCTCGTCGGGCTCGGTTCCGGCCACCGCCATGCCGAGGTAGCGGCCCAGGGGCTTGAGGCCCCGGCGTTCGGCCATCCCGGCTTCCATCAGCACGCTGGCGGACGCGCCGTCGGAAAGCTGGGAAGCGTTGCCCGCCGTGATCTGGTTGCCCTCACCGCGGACGGCCTTCAGAGAGGCGAGGCCCTCCAGCGTGGTGTCTGGACGGTTGCCCTCGTCCTGGGTGAGGGTCACTTCCCGCATCGTGATCTCGCCCGTTTCTTTGTTCTGCACGCCCATGCGGGTGGTGACGGAGATGATCTCGTCGCCGAAGCGGCCCTCGGCCTGGGCCTGGGCGGTGCGCTGCTGCGATCTGAGGGCGTAGGCGTCGCAGCGTTCGCGGGTGATGTCGTACCGCTTGCCCACCACCTCCGCTGTATCGATCATCGGCATGTAGATGCCGTTGTGCATCGACAGCAGTTCGGGGTCTGGTCCCACGCGCATTTCCGGCGTCTGCACCAGCGAGATGGACTCCACCCCGCCCGCCACGCACACGTCCATGCGGTCCACGATGATCTGCTTGGCGGCGGTGGCAATCGCCATCAGGCCCGAGGCGCACTGACGGTCGATGGACATGCCCGCCACGCCGGCGCCCAGCCCCGCGCGCAGGGCCGCGTTGCGACCGATGGTGGTCTGCACGCCCTGCTGCATGGCGGCCCCGATCACGCAGTCGTCGATCTCGGCGGGCTCGACCCCCGCCCGCTCCACGGCGGCGCGGATGGCGTGGGCGGCCAGCGTGGGCGAGGGCGTGGCGTTGAAGGCCCCCCGGTAGGCCCTGCCGATGGGGGTGCGGGCGGTGGAGACGATGACAGCTTCACGCATAGAGAAAACCTCTTATCCTTCGCCTTCCCCAAAGAAAGCAGAGACGGCTTCTTGAACAATTGAATGGAAGCGGCGATGACTCGATTGCGGGCCAAGTTCTCCCGAAAATACACGCCTTGAATTTCCAATCTGCCTGATCAAATTTGGCGAACAGGCCATCGCACTGGGCGACAGCATATTTACGGTCTTCAATGTCCTGCACCATTTGGGAGGGCCGAACTTCATACCCGTTTCAGATAGACGCCAGCCCTCCAGAGCAGGCGTTCTCCTGAATGCCGCAAGGCGCAGGACTTCAGGCCCTACCCTCTCCCCTTCTGCCTATCCCACGCCGCGAACGTCCCGCCCTCTTCCGCCAACTGCTTCAGCAAAGGCGCGGGCGTCTGGCCGTGCTTTTCAAGGGCGGCGGCGACGTTCTTCAGGCCCACCTCGTCGGCGTAGCCCATCGGGCCGCCCCGGTAGGCGGGAAAGCCGTAGCCGTAGATGTAGATCACGTCGATGTCGCCCGCGCGCTGGGCAATGCCTTCCTCCAGAATCTTCGCGCCCTCATTGACCAGCGAGTACACGAGCCGCTCGGTCAGTTCCTCCTGCCCGATTTCGCGGGGTCGGATGCCCTTCTCGGCGCGGTGGTCCTCAATCAGCTTCTGCACGTCGGCGTTGGGCGAGGGCCGCCGCTTCTCGTCGTAGTCGTAGATGCCGCCACCCGTCTTCTGGCCCTTGCGTCCCGTTTCCACGATGCGGTCCAGCCAGCCGTCGGGCTTGGGCTCGCCGCGCACCTTGGCCTGGTGCGCGCGGATGGCGTAGCCGATATCCAGGCCCGCCATATCGCTCATTTCAAACGGCCCCATCGGCAGGCCGAGGGCGTGCATGGTGGCGTCGGCGTCTTGGGGCCGGGCCCCTTCCTCCACCAGCTTGCGGGCCTCGTCGCCGTAGCGGTGGATCATGCGGTTGCCCACAAAGCCGTCGCACACGCCCACCACCACGCCGACTTTCTTGATTTTCCGGGCCAGGGCGAGGCAGGTGGCAAGGACGGAATCGCTCGTTTTGTCCGCCCGCACGATTTCCAGCAACTTCATCACGTTGGCGGGGCTGAAGAAGTGCAGGCCGATGACCTGTTCGGGCCGCCCAGTGACGGAGGCGATCTCGTTCACGTCCAGCGTGGAGGTGTTTGTGGCGAGAATCGCGCCGGGCTTGGCGACCGCGTCCAGACGCGTGAAAATATCCTTCTTCACGTCCATGTTCTCGAACACGGCCTCAATGATGAGGTCCGCGTCCGCGAGGTCTTCCACGTTCAGGGTGGGCGTGAGGAGGCCCATGCGCTGCTCCACCTGCTCCACCGTCAGGCGGCCCTTTTTGGCGGTGTTCTCGTAGTTGCGGCGGATGACCGACAGCCCACGGTCCAGCGCCTCCTGCGCCGTCTCCACGATGGTGACGGGCAGGCCCGCGTTCAGGAAGTTCATGGCAATGCCGCCGCCCATCGTGCCCGCACCGATGATGCCCACCTGCCTGACGTCCGTGGTGGGCGTGTCTTTCGTCAGGCCGGGAACCTTGCCCGCTTCCCGCTCGGCGAAGAAGATGTGGCGCAGACCACGCGACTGCGGGGAGTCTTTGGCCTGCATAAAAAGGCGGGCCTCACTGTCCCAACCCACGGCAAAGGGCTGGGTGGCGGACATCTCGGCGAGGTCCACGATGAGGGAGGGCGAGAGCTGACCCCGGTGCGTCTTGAGGATGCCCTGGCGCGCGGCCCCGAACACCTGGGGGACAGCGTCCGTCACGGTCCGCTCGCTGACGCGGGGCAGGGGGCGGGCATCGGCGTGGGCACGGGCAAATTCGACGGCTCCCGAGCGCAAGTCACCCTCCACCAGGTCGTCCACCAGGCCGAGGTCCTTCGCCTCGGTGGCCTTGATGGGATTGCCGGAGAGCATCATCTCCAGCGCCTTTTGCACGCCCACCACGCGGGGCAGGCGCTGGGTGCCCCCCGCGCCCGGCAGCACGCCGAGTTTGACTTCGGGCAGGCCCATCTGCGCGTCCTTCACGGCCACCCGGTAGGTACAGGCGAGGGCCACCTCCAGGCCACCGCCCAGCGCCGTGCCGTGAATGGCGGCGACGGTGGGCTTGGGGAAGGCGTCCAAGCGCGAGATAAAGCCGCGCAGGTCCGGGGCCTGCTCGCGGGGCAGGTCGAAGGTCTTGATGTCCGCTCCCGCGATAAAGGTGCGCCCGCCGCCGATGATGACCACGGCGCGAACCTCCCCGGCCGACTCAGCGGCGTCCAGGCCCGCGTGAAGGCCCTCGGGCACACCGGGAGAAAAGGCGTTGACGGGCGGATTGTTGATGGTCAGGACGAGAACGTCACCCTCACGGGTCTGGTCTACGATGCTCATGCGTTACCTCCTGAAGCGTGGCAGGCACCGGGAGAACCCTTCACCCGGCCAGAGACGGCGTGCCGGAAGCCGGGGGCCTGACCCCCACGTTGCCCTCCGCTCTGCATGTGCGCCCATGCTTCCATGCGGGGACGGCGGGGGTCAAATACGTGGACGTTCACGATGTACGTAGACGTTCACTTTCTGGGGGACAGGGGGAAACCTTCGGTTATGCTGCCTTTCATGACCCAGACCCCAACCGGCCAGACCATGCGCGGCATCCTCGTCGAACGCCTCGGTCCGCCCGAGGTGATGCAGCTGCGCGACCTCCCCGTGCCTCAACCCGGCCCCGGTGAGGTGCGCCTGAAGGTGGAGGCGGTGGGCATCAACTTTGCGGACGTGCTGGCGGTGGCGGGCGAATACCTGACCCGCACACGCGTGCCCTACACGCCGGGCATGGAGTTTGCAGGCGTGGTGGACATGCTGGGCGAAGGGGTGACCGGGGTGCAGGTGGGGCAGCGGGTGGCTGCGCTGGGCGGACGCGGCAGCCTGGCCCAATACGCGGTGTGCCCGGCGGCAGGCCTCGTGCCCGTTCCCGAGAACCTCAATGCCGCGCAGGCCGCTGCCTTTCCGGTGTCGTACTTCACGGCCTACCACGGCCTGAAGACGCTGGGACGCGGTGTGGCGGGCGAGTGGGTGCTGGTGCAGGCGGCGGCGGGAGCGCTGGGCACGGCGTCCATTCAGCTGGCGAAGGCCCTCGGCATGCACGTGGTGGCGATGGCAAGCACCGAGGAAAAACTGGAGATTGCCCGCGGGCTGGGCGCAGACGTGACGCTGCTGCAAGATGACCCCGACCGGGTGCAGAAGGTGCGGGACGCGGCGGGCGGGAAGGGCGTGCCCCTCCTTCTGGAAGTGGTGGGCGGCAAGCGGTTTCAGGAAAGCCTGGACATGGCGGCCCCCCTCGGGCGCATCATCGTGATCGGCAACGCCAGCCGCGAGCAGGCCAATCTGCGTCCCTTTGAGCTGATGAAGCGCAACCTGACGGTGACGGGCCTCTGGCTGACTCCGCTGATGACGGACCGCGAGGCCACCCGCGAGGCGGCCGAGGTCCTGACCCGCCTGGTGGCCAGCGGGCAAGTCACGCCCCAGGTGGGGCCGACGTATGCCCTGGCCGATAGCCCCCGCGCCTTTCAGGACATTCTGGACCGCAAGACGACGGGCAAGGTGATCATCGAGCCGGGGCGGTAAACCGGGCCGGGGCGTGCAGGAAGGCGCGGTCAGCCAACCCCCGGGCTTTACACTGCCGGGGTGAAACGAACAGGTCTTATGGTGGCCGTCGCAGCGGCCCTGGCGCTGGGAACAAATGCGGGGGCGCAGCTCTACAGCACCCCTGCCGAGGTGACGGCCAATCCGCTGGTGAAGGGCTTTACGGTCAGCGGCCTCACCCTCAGCCAGGGCCAGACCAGGGTAACGTTGGACCTGGCCGGGGGCCGGCTGGTGGGGCTGCTTGTCCAGGGGCAGGGCGCGCAGGAGGTGGCGCGCGGCCTGGTACTGGCCTGGGGCGGCGAGGAGAAGAACGTCGCCGACTTGGCCCGCTCCCTGGGCGCGGAGGAGGTGAAGGCGCAGGCCCGCACCGCCCAAGGCTTCGCCGAAGACAGCGAGGGCACCGTGCTGCGCCTCAAGGTCACGGGCAGCGGCAACGCCGAGCGCTGGAGCGCCTACACCTCGCTGCTGATTCACCCGGACAGCGCCTTTCCCACCACGGCCAACGCCGAGGGCAATTCCAAGGCCCCGAACGTGCTGCGCGTCTTCAGCGATTTTCAGTGCCCCTACTGCAAACGGATGTGGGACACGGCGCACCGGACCTGGGCGGCGCAGCCGAACGTCTACCGCGTCGTGCATTACCACTTTCCGCTGGAACAGCATGAGAACGCCGAACCTGCGGCCATCGCCAGCGAGTGCGCGGCGGCGCAGGGCAAGTTCTGGCCCTACGCGGACCAGCTCTTCAGCCGAGTCGAGGACTGGGTGCCCCAGCCCAACCCCACGGCGAAGTTCGTGGAGTATGCCCGCGCCCTGAAACTGAACGTGGGCACCTTCCAGAAGTGCCTGACGAGCGCCGCGCCCCGCACCGCCGTCCGCGCCCAGTATGCGGCGGGCCTGAAGGTGGACGTGCGGGGCACCCCCAGCGTCTACCTCAACGGCGTGCAGATGCAGGACTACAGCGACGCAGAAGAAGCGGCCCTGATCCGCACGGTGACGGCGGCTTCTCCAAGTGCGGCGCAGGTTATCGAAGCCCGTCTGAAAGCGCTGCGCTAGGCTCCGGCCCGCTCAGGCGCCTGGAGGAAAATGCTCCACCTCAATGCTCCCCGGGAGAACACGAAAAAAACCGTTTGGCACGCCACGGCGCCTGAACACCCCTCACGCGTAGCGTGGGCCTCCTTGGCCCAGATGTCCAAGTGCGGACTTCTTTTTGACCGAGCCCAGCAAACGAACTTGAATGAGCGTTGGGAGAATGGAGCCGTGAGGGGTGCCCTTCCACGCGCGGCGCCCCATTCTCCCCCATGCTCGAAGCACGGTGGGCCACGGTGCAGACCACCTGAAGCGGTACACCACGCACAGTCCCCACACCCGTCTTGGACCGTTTGCCAAGCTGCTGGAGGAGTTGCCCCCAGGCGTTCAGGACCTCGCCCAGGTGGTGCGCGGACTTCTCTTCCACTTCGGCGGGGGGCCGGTGTACGGAGACGACGTGCAGCGCTCCGCTGATCACACCGCGCCCCCTTGAAGAGCGTCTGGTCGGCTGCTGCCGGGACTCCGCCCTGCTGCTCACCCGCCTGTTGCGCCGCCGGGAGATTTCCGCCCGCATACGCCGGGGCGACGCGCGGCACTTCGGTCCCCACTTTGCCGACGTCCATGTGGTTTCCGAAGTCTGGAAGCCCAGCTGGGGGCGGTGGGTCCTGGCCGCCCCCAACAGGACGAACTGCACATACGGACCTTCGACCCCCACGGTATTCTGCGCTCTTCCTTTCCCAGGGCCGCTGACGTCTGGCGGCGGGGCAGGTGGGAGTTCAAACCGCCGAACGGGGCCTGCGGACTGCGGGCAGTCCAGCACCAGCTGCTGTTTGACCTCGCCTCCCTGCAGAAGGTGGAGCTTTGGCACGGCGACCACTGGGGCCTGCGGGCAGTGGGGCCAGACCGTCAGGCCTCTCCGGAAGATCCCGAACTGCTCGACGAGGTGGCGCGCCTGCTGAACCCCGAGCAACGCGGAGAGGAGCTGAACCGGCCCACAGGGCCCCTGTCTCCAGGTCCCAACCGAGGTGTGGCACACTCCGTTCGGCACTCCGGAGACCCCGGCGGTCCTGAGGAAACTGCCCTGAACGCTTCCGTTTACGAAAACAGCCGCAACAGCGGACGCCACCACGGAATCATCAGCAGCACGGTCAGCAGGGCCAGGCCAGACCACAGCGCCGCCGCACGAAAGGGGGCCTGGCTGCCCTTTGCCCGCTTGCTGATGGCGCTGGCGAGGGTGGCGAACACGGCGGCGATCAGGCCGAGGCCCAGGTGCTCCCACCGAAAACTGGCGCGGGGGGCGTCCCCGAACACCCGCCCTCCCTGCGAGCCCACCAGCGCGAACAGCAGCAGCCCCAGCACGAGCTGAAGGTGAACCGTACCCGCGAACATCACCACCGGGCGGCGGTCTGCGGGCGTAAGGTCCTTCCCGCCGCCCACGCCGCCCAGCGAGCGAATCAAGGCCCACAGGCCGGTAAGCAGCACCAGCCAGCGGTTGATGTTGTGCAGGGTCAGGAGAATGGTGTAAAGCGTCGCCATGTCCGGCAGGGTAAGGGATGGAGACCGGGACAGACGAGCCGCCCAAAGGAGCGAACGCCGGGCGGTGGAGCGGCCCAGCTTCTGCTGCAGTGTCAGCACACCGGTAGACTCCGGGTTGTCCTTACGGTAAAGCGCCACACCCTGTTCACGGTCTTGCCAGACGCCACGCGCGTCAGCGGAGCTCCAGCCCGATGCCTTGCGCTTGCCCCCGCACCAGAAGCTGGGCCGCCGTCAGCGAAGACTCGATGGGGGCGCGCTGGTGTTCCGGCTGTCGCCACCGCTGCCCATGCCGCGTGGCTGCACTTCCGCTCCTCTGGGCGTCAGGGCTGGAAGGGGGAGCTGGGGCGACGCGGAACGCCGTCCTGCCTCGCCCCGAACTGCAGCCAGTCCCGCAGGTTGGGGGAACGGTTCAAGTTGAGCGCCGCCCGCATCACGTCACCCACCCGTTTCACCGCAGCGGCCAGGCTGACCTGCCGCTCCAGGGTGTAGAACCCGCGCGGCGTCACCGCGTCCTGGGCGTGAAAGCTGCAGGGACCGGAACGCCAAGGTAGACCGTCTGCGAGCCACCTCAATCCGACGAGTCGCTGGTCTGCACCACACTGCCGACGGTCCGGGCACGAACAGGCGTGGCGGCAGTTCCAGCGGCTGCGGGGGGAGTTGACCGGCTGCCTCAGGCGGGACTGCGCGGTGAAAGGGCTGTACCCGAACCCGAGGGCCATGCAACACGGGTTTGCGCGGCGGCGAGGGCGGCGGGCGTGGGCTGGGCCTGGGCCACGGCCAGGGAAAGGGTCCGCCGGGCGGTGAGGGCAAAGGGCCTCTTCACCCCGGGCAGGAGAGGAGCGGGGGGAAACCACCGAAGGGCGTTTCTGGGAGCAAACGCGTCCGGCAAGCCTACAAACGTCCGAACCCGCGAGGCTGCAAATGTGGAGGCTGGGGGCAGAGGCACACCGCGCCTGCCCCTGGCCCCAGATGCCCTCAGCCCGCCTGACCCACGAGCGGGGAGATGGCCCGCGTCTCCCTCAGCGCCGCCCACGCGGCCCCCACCGCCGCGCCGCGCTCGAAGTTCACGCCCAGCCCAGCGAAAGCGTCTTCCAGAATGCCCGCAATGCCCAAGGCGTCGTAGCGGTCAGCGTAGCCCAGGGTGGAGATGCGGAACACCGCGTCTTCGTGGGGAGCCTGGCCGGGGAGGGCGCGCTGCCCCATCTCCGCGAGGCGGGCCGACACCTGCCGTCCGGTCAGCGGAACGGGGGGCCGCAGCACGGCGACGGCGGGCGTGGTGCGGGGGGCCCAGGCGCGGGCACCGAGGGCAGTTCCGGCGGCGGTCAGCGCGTCGGCCTGCCGCCGCTTTTCGGCCCACAGCACTTCCAGCGGCACGGAAAGCAGACGGTCCAGCGCCAGCGAGAGCGCGTAGATCAGGTTGATGGCGGGCGTCTGGGGGGTGCTGCCCGCCTTCTGGCCCTTCAGCTCGCGGGTCAGGTCAAGGTAGAAGCCGCGTCCCGTCGCCGGGATCATGCGCTCCTGCACCTCAGGCGAAAACAGCACGAAGCCGAGGCCGGGCGGCGTGGCCGTGCCCTTCTGGCTGCCGCTGACGATGGCGTCCACCCCCCACGCGGCGGGCCGCAACTCCGCCACCCCGTAGGAGGTGATGCAGTCAGCGATGACGATCAGGTCCGGGTTGTGCGCCTTTGCCGCCCCTGCGATGGCCTGGAGGTCATGCAGCGCGCCCGTGCTCGTCTCGCTGTGGGTGATCAGCAGGGTGTGGGCGTCCTTCGCCGCGCTGGCGATCTCGTCCGGGTCCAGCACCTCGCCCCAGGGCTTCGCCACCAGCGCGGTGTCGTAGCCCAGCCTGCGGCTCATCTCGCCCCAGCGCTCACTGAATTTTCCCGCCTGGGCATTGACCACCTTGCTGCCCTCCGGAGTCAAGCTGACGAGGGCTCCCTCAAAGGCTCCGGTCCCACTGCTGGTGGTAATCACGGCGTCGTAGGGGTCACCGAGCAGCGCGGTGAGCTTGGTGCGGGCCTCCATCAGCTTTTCGATTCCCGCCGCCGCGCGGTGGTGCATCTGCGGCTGGGCAAGTTCCAGCAGCACGCGCGGCTCCACCTCCACCGGGCCGGGGGCGATCAGACGCTGACGGTTCAGGGGCAGGTGGGCCTCGCGCGTGGAGTCGGTCATAGGCCCAGAGTAGCCGCATAAGGAGACGTGCGGGGGGCAGCCGTCTGACCTGCCCCCCTTGCTCAGCGGGGTGCCAATGGCAACAGCCGGATGCCGCCCTCACCGTCGCCACCGATAAGGGTGGTGCCGTCGGGGCTGAGGGCCTCGGGCCAACCGTCCCACACGCGGGTCAGGGCCCCCAGCGTCTTGCCCGTCGCCACATCGCGCAGTTCCAGCCACTCGCGGCCCTGCACGTCCACGCCCGTGCGGCGCACGAGGACGCGTGCGCCGTCGGCGCTAAAGCCCAGGACGCCGTTCGTGCCCAGCAGGTAGGCGGGCGGCGGAACCTCGCGGCCCTCGGGCACAGTGACCAGCCGCCCGCGCGAGGCGAGCAGCCCCCGGCCATCGGGCGTAAAGGTGCCGTAGCCGACACCGTTCAAGGTGGCGCGCGGCTCGCCAGTGCGCGCGTCGAAAATGCGGGTGCGCGTCTGGGCCCGGAACATCGGGGCGAAGAGGCGGCTGTCGGAGCTAAACTCCACGCGGGTGGGCTCCGCGCCCGTCTGGCTGGACACAGTGGTCACGCGCCGCCCGTTCTGCCAGTCCCACAGCTGCGCATATCCCAAGCGGTTCAGGGTCACGAGCCGGGTCCCGTCGGGGCTGAAGGCGAGGCCATGGGTACCGCCCAGCCCACCGCTAAGCACCTTCTGAAAGGTGAAGCCGGAGGGCAGCGCCGACACCTGGGCCGCCGGAGCGGGCGCAACGGGGGGAAAGGTGCTGAGAATGCCGACGCGCCCCTGCCCGGTGCCGGCGTCGGGCATCAGGGCCACGGCCAGCCAGCGCCCGTCGTTACTGAGGGCCGGGGGCACATCCAGCAGCACCTCAGGGGGCAAAAAGACCTCGCGGCGCTCCTCACCGGTAGCGGCGTCAAGCAGGCGGACGTGCGAGCTGTAGCGCCCCCGTACGGCGACGAGGCCGGGGACGGGCGTGCCCGCCTGGGCAGGTAGGGCCCCGGGAGCGACGCCCAGGAGCACGAGGGGATCGGGCGGCACACGGGTTTCGCCGGACACGGCGCGGGCGGTCGGCGCGGCGGTGAGCAGGGACAGCATCCCCCACCGCAGGAGGCGGCGGGATGCGGGGAAGCGGGGATTCACCCGCCTAAGCTAGAGCATGGGTCCTGAAGGCCGCATGAACTTCTTCTCGCGGTCCTCTGAAGGGGGCCCCGACGTACCCTGACGGGTATGCGGATTGTGGTGGTGGGCGGGGTGGCGGCGGGCATGAGCGCGGCGAGTCGGGCCAGGCGGACGGACCCGGACGCGACCGTTACGGTCTTTGAGCGCGGCGGCGAGATCAGCTACGGGGCCTGCGGGCTGCCCTACGTGATCGCCGGACAGGTGGAAAACTTCGGTGACCTGATCGCCCGCACGCCGAACCAGATGCGCGAGCGGGGCATCGACGTCAAGGTGCGCCACGAGGTCAGTGGAGTGGACCCTTCGGCCCGCACCCTCACGGTGCATGACCGCCAGTCGGGCCGCTCGGTCACCGAACCCTATGACCGCCTCCTCATCGCCACGGGATCGAGCCCCGTCCGCCCCGACTGGGCCAGAACGGGCCTCGTGGGCGTTCACGTGTTGCGCGACCTGCAGGACGGTCTTGCCCTCAAGGCGAGCGTGAAAGGAGCGCGCCGGGCCTGCATCATCGGCGGAGGCTATATCGGCCTGGAGATGGCTGAGGCGCTGCGCGAGCAGGGGCTGGACGTGACCATCCTGGAAAAGGGGCCGGAAGTGGCCGGACGTATCCTGGACCGCCTGGACCAGCGCCGCCTGCGTGCCGAGGTGGAAAAGCACGGCGTGGAAGTCCGCTGCGGCTTAACGGTGGAGGCCCTGACGGGAACGCATGGGCGCGTGACCGCCGTGCAGACGAGCGAAGGCCCGGTGGAAACGGACCTCGTGGTGATCGCCATCGGGGTGCGCCCCAACACGGCGCTGGCCGAGGCGGCGGGCGTATCGCTGGGCAAGACGGGAGCCGTCGCGGTGAATGCCCGGCAGGAGACGGACGTGGAGGGCGTCTACGCGGCGGGCGACAACTGCGAGGCGCAGCACCGCGTCTCCGGCAAGCAGGTCTATATCCCCCTGGGCCTCACCGCCAACCGCATGGGGCGCGTCGCGGGGGTAAACATGACGGGCGGCGACGCGCACTTTCCCGGCATCGTGGGCACCGGCATTTTCAGGACCTTTAACCTGGGTGTAGCCCGCACCGGCCTGACGCAGGCCGAGGCCGAGGCGCTGGGTCTGGACGCCGCCAGCGTGGATGTGGATAGCACGGACCACGCGGGCTACTTCCCCGACGCCGCACCCATCCACGTCCGGATGACGGGTGAGCGCGGCAGCGGGCGGCTGCTGGGGGCGCAGCTGCTAGGCCAGCCACACAGCGTCAAGCGCGTGGACGTGGTGGCGGCCCTGCTGCACGTGGGCGCGGGCGTGGAGGACCTTTTTGGCAGTGACCTCGCCTACGCCCCGCCCTTTTCCACGACGTGGGACGTGCTGCTCGTGGCGGCGGACCGGCTGCGGCGGGAGCTGGGGGGGGAGGCCACTCCACTTCGGCGCTGACGCCCAGACCGCCGGCTTCCAGGGTCTGATGCGGTTTCCGGACCATCCGCCACCTCCGCTTCGGGAATTCCACGCCTCTCCGCCACCGTTTTTCCTGCTCGCTCCGCTTGGGTTGACCCGCTATTTCATCACGGATGAACCGGAATCTTTACGAATCAGGCGTTTGTGCAGCCACGCGGCCGCCTCCTGGCAAGTGGAGGTCCTCCCGTTCAAACAGCTTCAGCGCCGCGCCGTGTAGGCGTCCAGCGCTTCAGGAGCTGAACCGCGCCCTCCAGTGCGCCCGGCAACGAGGCGGGCCCCGGGCCGCAGGGCGGGCGGCTCCGGTCGGCGCGTGCTCCTGGAGGGATGTGGGGCGAGCACCTCCTCAACCGCATCTGGCGGCGGAAGGTGCTGGACGTGAAGACCACGAATGGGCGCTGGGCCGTACAGGCCGAACTGCGAAACGCCACCGCGGTGCCTCCACACCGCACAACGCGGGCATTCACGGCAGCGTGAGCGCCTTTCCTCAACCTCTCCAACAGCTCCAGCCTCAGCCTCGGCGGCGCGCGGGCCGTCTTCTTCGGTCAGTTCGCCTTCAGCGCCGTGCCTCCGGCGGGGCTGCCGCCTACGCCTTTACCTTCAACTTCACCGGTACGGGCAAGGGGACCGAGCCGAAGAAGTTCCCACTGCCCATTGACCTTGCCGAGTACAACAAAAACCGCAAGGACTTCGCGGATAGGGCGTGTTACACGGCCGCCGACCCCAGCGTTCGGGTGAGCCCGACCTGCAAGAAATAGAGCCACATGGGGCGGGCGGGACGCGCCGTTCTCGCCGCACGTCCCGCCCGCCCCTGCCGGGATTACACCCGAATCAGATACGCCGAGTCGATCACGTCCAGGTCCCGGATCGCCTGCAGCTGCTCGGGAGTCAGGCTGTCGTCGAGCGTCAGGGTAAACAGGGCCTGCCCGCCCTTCTCAGCGCGGCCCAGGGCCATCCCGGCGATGTTGATGCCCCAGGTGCCCAGCAGGTTCGACAACTTGGCGACGGCCCCCGGCCGGTCCTGGTTGGAGGCGACGAGGATGTGCCCTTCCGGAGCGAGTTCTACCCGGAAGTCGCGCAGGCGGGTCAGGCGGGGGCTGCGCCCGAAGACCGTGCCACCCACTGTGCGGGTGCGCTGGCGCTCGCCTTGCGCGCCGCTCGTGACCTTCACGATCACTTCGGTCTGGTAATCGGGGCTGTCGGCCACCTCACGCACGGCGAGGTTCAGGCCGCGCTCCTTGGCGAGCGCCCGGGCATTGATCATGTTGGGCCGCTCGTCGGTGGAGCCGCTGAGGTAACCCACGAGGGCCGACGTGACGACGGGCGCGGGATCGGCGGGAAACTCACCCCGGAAGGTGATTTCCAGATCGTGCGCGCCGGGCAGCAGCTGCGCGAGGATACGCCCCAGCTTCTCGCCCAGTTCCAGGTAACCGCCCAGCACCTCCATCGTCTTGGCGTCGAGGGCGGGGGCATTTACCGCACCCCGGCTAACGTCGCCGTGCAGCGCGGCCAGCACGCGCCCCACGATCTCCGCGCCCACCCGTTCCTGCGCCTCCCGCGTGTTCGCCCCGAGGTGCGCCGTGATGCCCAGGTTGGGCGCGCTCAGGAAGGGGTGCTCGGGCACGGGCGGCTCCTCGATAAACACGTCCACGCCCGCACCGAAGAGGTGGCCGGAGTGCAGCGCGTCCACCAACGCCTGCTCCTGCACGATGCCGCCGCGCGCCGCGTTCACCACGATGGCGCCGGGCTTCAAGAGGGCCAGTTCCCGCGCACCGACCATGCCCAGCGTTTCCTCGGTCAGGGGTGTGTGAACCGTCAGGAAGTCCACCCGCGAGAGCAGCTCGTCAAGGGAAGGGGCCCGCTCCACGCCCAGGCGCTCAAACTTGTTCTCGGGAACGTAGGGGTCAAAAGCCACCACGTTCATCCGCAGGCCCTGGGCGCGGTCCGCAATAATGCTGCCGATGCGGCCCAGCCCGACGATACCCAGCGTCTTGTCCTTGAGTTCCACGCCCAGGAACTTGCGGTCCCACTCCCCCGCGCGGGTCTTGCGGTCCGAACGGGTGAGCCCACGCGCGGCGGCGAGCAGGTGCATCAGCGCGAGTTCGGCGGCCGAGACGTTGTTGCTCTCGGGAGCGTTCAGCACCAGGATGCCCCGCCGCGAGCAGGCGTCGAGATCAATGTTGTCCACCCCCACGCCGCCGCGTCCGATTACCTTCAGGCGCGGTCCGGCGGCCTCCAGCAGTTCGCGGTCCACCTTGGTGCGGCTGCGGGTGATCAGGGCGTCGTACCCAGGCAGACGGCGCAGCGTCTCCTCTCGGGGGAGGTTGCCCTCGTAGTCAATCTCGAAGCCCTCGTGCTGGAGGTTGCCTGGGTTCATCTCGTCGCAGATCAGCACGCGCAGGGGCACAGTGTGGGTCTGCTCGGGGCTGGTCAGAACGGAAGCCGTCATGGTTTCAGGGTAAGCCGCCCCTGCGCCCGGCGTGGGGATTTGGCTAGGGGGAGCGTATGAATGCGCCCCCCTCCTCGCCTAAGTATTTGTTAAGGTAGATATTAATTTTAGGTTGACCTAAACTTACGGCATGTCTTCACTCCGTTCTCCTGGGCCCGTGCCCGAACCGCCTGCCCTGCACATGTCCACCCTCGACGCCCGCATGACCGCCCGCGCCGCCGAGATCCTCAGCCAGCGTGGAGAAAAGCGGCGCGGGCTGGGGCGCGTGGCGCCGTTTCTGGGTCCGGCCATCATCGCCTCCATCGCCTATATGGACCCCGGCAACTTCGCCACCAACATCCAGGGCGGGGCCCGCTTCGGCTACTCGCTGCTGTGGGTGATCCTGGCCGCCAACCTGATGGCGATGCTGATTCAGAACCTCAGCTCCAAGCTGGGCATTGCCACGGGCAAGAATCTCCCCGAAGTAATCCGCGAGCGCTGGCCCCGGCCCCTGGTGTGGCTGTACTGGGTGCAGGCCGAGGTGGTGGCGATGGCGACCGACCTGGCTGAGTTCCTGGGTGCGGCCCTCGCCATCCATCTGCTCACCGGCTTACCGCTGATCTGGGGAGCGGCGATCACGGGCGTGCTGACCTTCGCGCTGCTGGGGCTGCAAAAGCGCGGCTTCCGCCCGCTGGAAATCGCCATTCTGGGCTTCGTGCTCGCCATCGGGGTGGCGTACCTCGTGCAGTTCGTGCTGGCGCATCCGGGGATGGCGGCGCTGGGCGGTTTCGTACCCACCTTTCAGGGCAAGGAGGCCGTGTACCTGGCCGTGGGCATCATTGGGGCCACCGTCATGCCCCACGTCATCTACCTGCACTCGGCACTGACGCAGGGCCGCATTCCCACCCGCACGGACGAGGAAAAGGTGCGGCTCTCGCGGCTTAACCGCATCGACGTGCTGATTGCCATGGGCTTTGCCGGACTGATCAACATGAGCATGCTGGCGGTCAGCGCGGCCACCTTCTACAAGGGGGGCGTGGCAAGCGACGGCAACCTGGAAACGGCCTACCGCACGCTGACGCCGCTGCTCGGCCCGGCCGCCGCCATCGCCTTTGCAATCGCGCTGCTCGCCAGCGGCCTGAGCAGCAGCGCCGTGGGCACGATGGCCGGACAGGTCATCATGCAGGGCTTCGTGGGCTTTCATATCCCGATCTGGCTGCGCCGCACCATCACCATGCTGCCGGCCTTCGTGGTGATCTTGATGGGTCTGGACGCCACCTCCACGCTGGTGCTGTCGCAGGTGGTCCTGAGCTTCGGCGTGCCCTTCGCCCTGGTGCCCCTCCTGATGTTCACCGCCCGCCGGGACGTAATGGGCGTGCTGCAAAGCCGTCCCCACATCACGGCACTGGGCTGGTTGTTCGCGGCGATCATCATCGGACTCAACGGATACCTGCTGTGGGGAACGTTCGTGAAGTGAGGCGGGCGGCTGGAGGGCGCTACAGTTTTGCCTCCCGCTCCAGCGCCTCCCGCAGCCGCCGCCGGTACTCCTTCCCCCCCACCTCGTAGACCCCCAGCCGGGCGAGGTGGGGGTTTTGTATCTGGGCATCAAGCAGCGTAAAGCTCTGCGCGTGCAGATGCCCGGCCAGCCGCACGAGGGCCGCCTTGCTCGCGTTGGTCACCCGGTGAAACTTGCTTTCCGCGATAAAGGCTCCGCCGAGGGCCAGGCCCAGGATGCCGCCCGCGAGTTCTCCATCCCGCCAGACCTCAAAGGAATGGGCCAGTCCCGAGTCGAACAGGTGGGCGTACATCGCTGCGAGGGGCGGACTGATCCACTCGCCGTCGCGCTCGGGCGCGCCGGGCAGGCGGCCCCGGCAACCCTCCACCACGTCCCCGAAAGCGCTATCCACCCGGACCTCAAAGCGGTCCAGTTCCCGCCGCAGTCGCCGCGCCACATGCAGGCCGTCCGCCTCGGTGAGGGGCACCAGCGCCCGCGTGTCTACCCCGTACCACTGCACGCCGTCGCCGTTGTCCATCAGGAATGCGCCCGAGGCGTACCCCCGCGCCACCTCGCGCGTGAGGGGGTCCGGATGCTGGAGAAAGGCGGAGGCTGGGGGCATGGAGAAGGTGCTTATCCTACCGCGCCGTCCCTCGGCCCTCCACCAGCCGAAGCGCGGTGATCAGGCCGTTCCGACGCGCTGCATCCCCAACCCATGAGTAGCGCAGGCTGCCAAGCCGGGGAAGGGATGAGGCCAGGGCAGAGGGCGGCCCTCTGCCCTGGCCTCATCCCTTCGGGTACAGCACCGCTTGCGTGCAGCGGAACAGCGCGATCACCTTGCCGCCCGGCGTGCGGACCTCGGCGTCCCAGACCTGGGTGGTGCGCCCAGTATGAACGGCGCGGGCCTCGCAGGTCACCACGCCTTCGCGGGCAGTGCCCAGGTGGTTACTCTTGAGTTCGATGGTGGTAAAGCCATTTGCGCCCTCGGGCAACAGCAGGCGGGTGCCGTAGCCGCAGGTGGTGTCCGCCAGCGCAACCACGCTCGCCGCGTGCAGAAAGCCGTTGGGCGCGAGGAGCTCGGGCCGCACGGTGAACTCGCTTCTGAGCAGCCGCGCCTCGACTTGCGTAAAGCGGATGCCGATCAGCCCGGGCAGGAAACCCGAGCCGAATTCGCTGAGTTGTTCGGGGGTGGGAAGCATAGGGAGAGGCTACCAGCCTCCAGCCGCCCATTAAACCGCTCTTGCTGGCAGCTGGAGGCTGGCCGCCGGCGACTCACTTCGGCCAGATCCGGTTCATCCACCCCGCTGGGGCCGTGCCCTCGCCGCGCACGCGGATTTCGAGGTGAAGGTGGGGCCCGGCGCTCAGGCCTGTGCTGCCCACCTCACCGAGTTTCTGACCGCGCGTGACCTTTTGCCCCGGCTTGACAATGACCTTGCTCTGGTGGAAATACAGGCTGGTCACGCCCGCACCGTGGTCGATGACCACCAGTCCGCCACGCACGGGGTACTTGCCCGCCAGGATCACGGTGCCGTCGTTGACGGCCGTCACGGGCGTACCGACGCGTGCGGGGTAGTCGGTGCCGTAGTGGTACTGCACCGGCCCACCCGCCACATAGGTGCGCGGCTGACCAAAGGCGCTGCTCTGGGCGCCAACCTGCGCCGCGGGCCGAAAGGGTTTGGTCCAGGCCTGCGGCGTCCGCAGGGCGTACGCCTTTTCGACGGCAGCGTCTTCGGCCTTGCGCCCAGGGTCTTCAAGCTTGCGGCTGATCGCCGGGGGCAGGTTGAGGTGCTGCACCGTCTGCCCGAGCCCAGTCACCGGAATGCTGCCGCGCACCAGATCGCCGCCTACCCGCACCTCGTACACGGCGGGCGTGGTCTTGCCCAGCACCACACGCCCCGGTACCACGTATTCCCCGGCAGCCCCAATGGGGGTCAGCACCTCGTTTGGCCTGCGCACATCCTCGCCCACCTCGCTGGGAAAACTGACCGTGGCCTGCCCGGCACGCGGCCCGCTGAGGTGCAGCACGAAGGCGTCGCCCATGCGGAGGCTGGCGGGAGCGCTGACCGTCACCCCGGCGAGCTGCGCGGTGCCGGGGGGAAGGGGACGGGGCAATGGTGCGGGGGTGCCTGCCGGGGTCAGGGGCGGCGTGGTGGAGGCCGCTGCAGGCGGAGGTTTGGCCGGGGCCTCCCCCGTCAGCCGCAGCACTTGCCCCACCTCAATGGTGGTGCCCGTCAGGCCGTTGAGGCGCATCAGCTCGGGCACGGTGATGCCGTTGGCGCGGGCGATGGAATACAGGGTGTCTCCGGGTTTGACCGTGTAGGCCCCGGCCACGCCGGTCAGCAGGGCAGCGGCGAGCAGCAGGACATGGCCCAGGGGACGGAGTGTCATGGGCGGCAGGATAGCGGGCCCTGCCAGTCCATGCGTGAAGGTTCACCTCACTCTGCCGTATCCAACACCAGCGTAACCGGGCCGTCGTTCGTCAGGTCCAGCACCATATGCGCGCCGAAGATGCCCTCCCCCACCGACACGCCCTGCGAGCGCAGCGCCGCGTTAAATTCCCCATACAGGGCGCGGGCGAGGTCCGGCGCGGCGGCTCCGGTAAAGCTCGGCCGATTGCCCCGGCGCGCGTCGGCATACAGGGTGAACTGGCTGACGCTCAGTACCCCACCGCCGATGTCCAGCACGCTGCGGTTCATCCTGCCCGAGTCGTCACCGAAGACGCGCAGCTTGACGATCTTGGCGGCGAGGGCGCGGGCCGTTTCGGGCGTGTCGACCGGGGCCACGCCCAGCAGCACCAGAAAGCCGGGGCCCGTCTCACCCGTGACTTCACCGTCCACCGTGCAGGTGGCGCGCGTTACCCGCTGCAGCACGGCGCGCATGTCAATTGCCGAGGCGCGCGCGCAAAGCACCGATGGCGTCGGTGAGCAGTTCGGCTTCACCGAAGTCGAGGTTGCCGCGCGTCTTTTCGGCCAGCATGGTGAGCAGTTTCAGCGAGCGCTCGGCCGTCTGCCGCGCGCGGCCCTCTGTCAGGAGGCCGTCGCGGGCAGCGCTGGCGGTAGCGGCGTTGAGTTCGCCCATGGCCGCCTCGGCGGTGGCTTGGAGGGTATTCACGAGTCCGACGAATTCGGGGTGGGGCATGGGGAAAAGCTATCAGCCCTCCGCCGTCACTGGTCAGGAAGGAGCTTGAGGATGCGAAAGGCTGGGGCTGCGGCGCCCGATTCTTCCGCCGGGTGCGTCAGCTTCCGGGATGTGGGCGAATGGGGCAGCCGCATCGCCGGAAGGCCTGTGATGCGTTTTCCGGATCATCCGTTCCGTTCCCTGAGCTCCGCTTCGCTCCGGCGATTCCACGCCTCCGCGTCACGGTTTTTCCCGCTTGATCCGCTCAGTTTATCGGTGACTTGATAACGGATGAGACGCAGTCCTGATGGTATTCCCGTGACAGCTCCTGCCTGGGGGCAAGCCGGACCACCTGCAGGAAGGACACCGGCTCGCCTGACGCGGTCCTCAACCTGCGGCGGGAACCTGGCCGGGCGGACGCTGCACCAGACGCCCGACTGCCGCTGCTGGCCGCTGCTCCACTGCACCTCAAGCAAGGGCCGAATGGCCGTGGCGGCCCTCGCCGTGCTGGGCCCGGAGGGGGAATAGATTGTGGAGGAATACCTGCTTGGCGACGGCGAGGTGCGGCGTGCGTGGATTGAGGCGGCGCTAAACAGCCGGAAGGACGTGCCCGCTCAATTCCCCAGGCGCGAACCGCCAAGCCCTCCAACGCCGCCTGCCGGTGCCAGAGCGCTGAGCACCCCTCAACCTCTACACCTCCCGAACAGCAACGGCGCGGGTGTCGCAGCAGGCCAGGAGGTTTTCCGAGCCGCCCACCAGCGGAAAGGTCATCGGGTGATGTTCGTCCACCGGGCCGTGCGCCAACAGGTGATTTCAGCGCATACGCCCAGCAAACGCAGAAGTTTTGCGCCCCACCGCCTGCTTGAGCGCCGGGATTTCCCCGGCGGCGTCGGCGATCCGGACCATACGGGTGTTCCCGCACCACGCCCCAGCTCCGCGGACCGCAGCCCACCGGTATCCAGCCTGAAGCCGCGCGCCGTCTCCCGCCGCCCAGCGCCAGCCCGGGAACCGTTCGCCACGCCCGTCCAGCACTCCAGCTTGTCCAGGAAGTTGGTGCGGCCGCTCAGCACCGGGGTGTGCCGCATCCGCTCGGCCATGTGGTGATCGAAATGCTGGTCTCCGCTGCGGGCGGGGTGGAACGTCCCGAACAGGGCCTCCTGACTGCGGCCTGGCCCCCCGGAAGAACCGTCCAGGCAGGGCGGATGACCCACGACCGGTTGTGGCATGACGCTCCTCCTACGCCAGGTCGCCTCAGAACAACAGCGGCTGGTTGCCCACGGGCACCGGCGGACCGGGCCGCAACCCCTCCGGTTCCTTCTCGCCCCGCAGCACCGCCGCCACCTCGCGGATATCGCGCCAGGTCAGGCTACGGGGGCCTCCCACGGCGCGCGATTCGTGCCGCAGCAGGTAGGCGGGATGAAACAGGGGCATCAGCAGCGCGCCGTGCGCCCCATCTCCACAAGAAAAGGGAAACCAGGTGCCGCGCAGCCGGGTGATGCCCTGCCGCGTACCGAGCAGGAACTGGGCGGGCGCGTTGCCCAGGGTCAGGACGACGCGTGGGCGCAGCAGGTTCAGGCGTGGCCTCAACCACAGCCGCGTGCAGGCCTCCACCTCGTCTCCCCACGGAGCGCGGTCTCCCGGTGGACGGCACTGAACCAGGCTGGTGAGGTGGACCTCCTCGCGGGTCAGCTCCACGGCGGCCAGAATGCGGTCCAGCATCTGCCCGGCCGGTCCGGCAAAGGGGTGGCCCAGGCGGTCCTCATCGCCGCCTGGGGCCTCACCCACAATCAGGAGGGGCGCGTCCGGCCTGCCACCTGCCGCCACCACCCCCGAGCAGCCTGGGCGCAGGCGGCAGGCCGTGCAGGTCCGGGCCTGCTCTTCCAGGGTGCTCAGGGCGGTGGGACGGGCGTCCGCTTCGGCCACGCTCACGCCCAGGTCAACCCGTGGGCGCCGGGTTCTGGAGCTTGGGGCGCTTGCTGCGCGCTTCCCGGCGCGTTTTGGGGTCCAGCCCCACAAGCAGGAAGAAGTTCTCCAGCGCGTTCTCGCGGCCCTTGAGATCCGGATGCTCGTGCTCTGGGGTGCCAGTGGCGAAGGGGAGCTGCCGGTACAGCGCCAGTGCGTGCGCCACAACGTCCTCAGTAGCGTGCGACTCGGCGTAGGTGCCCAACGCCACGTAGACCTCGCGCCGGCTCTCGGCGTGCTTCAAAAAGGCGTCGGGGTGGGGCGTCTCAGGCGCGCGCAGCATGTCCTGCCGGGCGATGCGGCGGTAATGCTTCAGGCCTTGCAGCAGTTGTTCCGTGGTCAGGGGTTCTTTCATGGAGCCTCCTGCAAAAAGAGAATGGGGAGGGGAAGTGGGAGCAGCGCCGTTGACTCCGAGTATAGAGCCGTCCCTCCCACCGTCCACACCACCCCAGAGGGGCGCTTTCCCATGAAAACATCCTGGGAGGCTGGCAAAATTCCAGCCTCCTTTTATGTCATGAGGATCATGAGATCGCGTGAATAGGCCTCTTCGCCTTGATGCCCGCCTGGTCGCCGTTTTCCTGGCCCCGTTAGAAATGAGTCAGAATCTGAGAAGCTTGAGGACAAGCGCGGATTTTATCCGTATTCATCGTGATCAGGTTCGTATAAGGGACGTATAGGCGCATAAAAACTGTCACTTCCTCCATGGATTAAGGAAAAAAAAATGAAGCCACGTTAAACTTCTCCTGTCGATGAAAGCCATGCGTCCCCTTCTGATTGCCCTCGCCCTCGCGTCCACCGGAGCCAGCGCCGCCACCTACACCGTCAGATCCGGTGACACGCTGTCCAAAATCGCTGCCGCGAACCGGATGGAGCCCGCTGCCCTGATGCGCCTCAACCGGCTGAGCAGCACCACCATCGCCGTAGGCCAGAAACTCAACCTGGGCGGCGCGGCCACCGCGCAGCCCCCGACCTCGCGCCTGAACACGGCCGCCCCCGTCTCCCGAGGCGGCGCCTTCGTTCGCACGGCGGCCACGCGCTTCCTGGGCATCCGCTACGCGATGGGCGGCGTGGGCGGCGGCGGCATCGACTGCTCGGGCTTCACCATGCAGGTCTTCGCGCAGATGGGCGTTCGCCTGCCCCACAGCGCCATCGGCCAGTGGAACATGGGCCGCGCGGTCAGCAGCCGAAACCTGCAACCCGGCGACCTGGTCTTTTTCAACACGATGGGCCGCGGCGTGAGCCACGTGGGCGTCTACGTCGGCGACGGCATGATGGCCAACGCGAACAGCTACCACGGGCGTACCATCATTGAGCCCATGCTGGGCAACCCCTACTGGGCCAGCCGCTTTATGGGTGCCCGCCGCGTTATGGGTTGACATTCCCCGGCGCTTTCACGACAACCTGCGCCCCAGCCTTCATCGGCTGGGGCGCAGACTTTTTGCCCTTCTGGTGCGGGCGTTATCTCCGAAGCTCCCGCACCCCCTCGGGGGCGGCCACGAACGCCACCTCCGCCATCCCCAGGAAAAATCCCGTTTCCACGACGCCCAACGTTCCCTTCAGCTGCCGCTCCAGCTCCGCAGGACCGAACTGCGCCGGAAGCTGCGCGTCGTAAATGTAGTTGCCATTGTCCGTCACGTAGGGCTGTGCGCCCGGCTGCCTCAGCCGCCCACCCGGCACCACCTCCCGCAACCGCTCAATGGTGGACAGAAAGCCGAAGCGGGCGATCTCCACGGGCACCGGAGCCTTTTCTCCCAGCCGGGCCACGACTTTGGTGTGGTCCGCGATAATCACCAGTCGCCGCGCCTGCACCTCGGTCAATTTCTCGCGCAGTAAGGCTCCGCCCAGCCCCTTGATCAGGTTCAGTTCCGGATCAATCTCGTCCGCGCCATCGATGGCGATGTCAAGGGGCCGGGGGTCCAGCGGCTCCACCGGAATGCCCACCTCACGGGCCAGCGCTTCCGAAACGTCGCTCGTCGCCACGCCCACCACGTTCCGCACGTCGCCCGACGCGAGCCGCTCCCCGATGGCCTCAATGGCGTATTTCGCGGTGCTACCGGTGCCCAGGCCCACGCGCATTCCACTCTCCACCAGGGTGACGGCGCGCAGGGCGGCCTCCTTCTTCAAAGCCTCCAACTCAGGCATGGCCCCGCGCCTTCCGGTCCGCCTCGATGCTGGCCACCACCGCATCGGCGTGGCCCTCCACCTTCACCGCCAGCCAACTTCTGACGAGTTTGCCGTCTGGACCGATCAGGAAGGTGGCCCGCTTGACCCCCTCGGTGACCTTGCCGTACATGTTCTTGGCGCCATATGCGCCGACCGTCTTCAGAAAGGCGGCGTCAGAATCGGTCAGGAGTGGAAAGGGCAGGCTGTACTTCTCGGCGAATTGCCCGTGGCTCTCGGCATCGTCGCGGCTCACGCCCAGGATAACGGCTCCGAGCGACTTCAGGAGCGCGTTGTCGCGGAAGTCGCAGGCTTCTTTGGTGCAGCCGGGCGTGTCGTCCTTGGGGTAGGCGTACAGCACGACGTAGCGTCCCGCGTAGTCGGTCAGGCGGTGCGGGTGGCCGGACGCGTCGGGCAGGGCAAACTCGGGGAAAGCCTCACCGGGGGCGAGGCGGGGGGCGGCTTCGGTCATGCCCAGAGGGTAGCCCACAAAGGAGGAGGCCGGGCGCAGGGGGCGGGTATGCTGGACGGCGTGAACCTCGCCCCTTACATCGACCACACCCTCCTCAAGGCCACGGCCACCGCCGCCGACATCCGCCAGCTGTGCGCCGAGGCGCGCGAGCACGCTTTTGCCGCCGTATGCGTGAATCCCGTGTACGTGCCCCTCGCTGCCGCCGAACTCGCGGGGTCCGGCGTGAAGGTCGCCACCGTCTGCGGCTTTCCCCTGGGCGCAACGCTGCCCGGCCAGAAGGCCGTCGAGGCCCGCCTGAGCGTGGAGGCTGGGGCCGACGAGGTGGATATGGTCATCCATATCGGCGCGGCCCTGGAAGGCGACTGGGACACGGTGGAGGCGGACATCCGCGCTGTGCGCCGGGCCATTCCCGAGACCGTACTGAAAGTGATTATCGAGACCTGCTACCTCGGCGACGAGCAAAAACGGGCCGCGACGGCGGCGGCGGTATCGGCGGGCGCGGAGTTCGTCAAGACCAGTACGGGCTTCGGCACGGGTGGCGCAACCGTGGAGGACGTGCGCCTGATGGCGGAAGTGATCGCGGGCCGCGCCCAGATCAAGGCGGCGGGCGGCGTGCGGACCCCAGCGGACGCGCGGGCGATGATTGACGCGGGCGCGACGCGGCTCGGCACCTCAGGCGGCGTGGGCCTCGTGCGTGGGGAGGGGAACGGTTCTGGCTACTGAAGTTGTGGCGGGTGGACGCGAGGTGATCCTGGCCTCAGGCAGTCCCCGGCGGCGCGAACTGCTGGGGAACCTGGGCGTGCCCTTCCGGGTGCTGGTCAGCGGTGAGGCCGAGGACAGCCCCGAGCGGGATCCCGAGCGGTTGGCGGGCGAACTCGCGGGCCTCAAGGCACGGGCGGTGGCCCGGCAGCACCCGCAAACCGTGGTGATCGCCGCCGATACCGTCGTCGCCACCGGTGGCGAACTGCTGGGCAAGCCGGAGGATGAGGCGGAGAACGCCGCCTTTCTCCACCGCCTCTCGGGCCAGACCCACCAGGTGTACACGGGCGTCACGGTCATCGTGGCCGGGCAGGAGACGGGCGGCGTGGAGCGCACCGACGTGACCTTCCGTTCGCTGACCGACGCTGAGATCCACCACTACGCCCGCACAGGCGAAGGCCTGGACAAGGCCGGGGGCTACGGCATCCAGGCCCTCGGAATGGCCCTTGTCGCGCGGGTGGACGGCGACTATTCGAACGTGGTGGGCTTTCCACTGGGGCTGGTGATCCGGCTGCTTCGGGGCGCAGGCGTGACGGTGTGGGGGGAATAGGACCTGGGGAAGGGGAAGGTGGGAGACGGGCTTAGCCCCTCTCCCACCTTCCCCTACAGCTGCCGGGTCCCGCGCTACACACTGGCCGTAGCCGTCATCTCCTCCACCCGCGTCTCCAGCACGACCTCACTGTTGAGGCTGGCCGCCACCGAGCAGTACTTCTCGTGGCTGAGGTGGGCGGCCCGGTCCAGGGCTTCCTGGGTCACGCCCTCCCCGGAGGCGATGTGGCGCACCACGATGCGGGTGTACCGCTTCGGGGTGGTCTCGGCCCGCTCGCCCTCCACCTCGATGCGGTACCTGCTCAGGGGCGTGCGGCGCTTTTTCATCACCTCCACCACGTCGTAGGCGGTGCAGGTGGCAAGCGCGCCCAGCAGGGCCTCCATCGGCGACACGCCCACCTTGACGGGACTGTTGTCAATCAGCAGCTGGTGCCCACTGGCCGACACGCCCACATAGCGCTGCTCGCCCAGCCAGGTGACGTGCATGGTCTTGACGTTGGGGTTGAGAAGGGCGGTATTGACGTCGGATGGGGTCATGGGCCCAGGGTAGCGCCCGGAAGAGACTTACGACAGGTCCGCGTCCACCTCAAACTCGTCGTCGTCCTCGGCGGGCAGCGGGAGGCACACCCGGAAGGTGGCCCCGCCGCCTGGGGTGTCCAGCACCTCCAACGTACCGCCGTGGGAGTGGACCACCTGCTGCGCGATGGTTAAGCCCAGGCCGGCCGAGCCCGCCTCCTTCCCCCGGTAGAACTTGTCGAAGATGCGCGGCTTGATGTGGTCCGGCACGCCGGGCCCCCGGTCCACCACGTCCACACAGGCGTCGCCCGCCCCGTTCTGCCAGCCGCGCAACTGCACCAGCTCCGCCGAGCCGCACACCCGCACCGCATTGGTGACGAGGTTGACAAACACCTGCGTGAGCCGCCCTGGATCGCCCACGATCTCCATATCGGGCGACTCGGCGGCCACCCCGTAGTCGCGCCCCACGTGCCGCACAATACGGCCCAGGTTGACGAAGTGCGTCTCGATGCTGGGCACGAGTTCGCCGCGCGAGAGCTGCAAGAGGTCGTTGACCAGCCGGGTCATGTTCTCGGCGACCCTTTGGGCGTCCAGCAGGGTCTGTGAGCCGCCCACCTCGCGCTCGGCGCGGCGCAGGTAGCCCAGCAGGGCAGTCAGGGGCGTGCGCAGCTCGTGGCTGGTCTCGGCCAGAAACGTCTTCTGGAGTTGCAGGGCCTCTTCGAGCTGCTGGGCCTGCAACTCCAGGCGCTGACGCTGGGCCTCGGCGATGCCGCGCAACCGCTCGACCTCCTCCAGCCGGACCTGCAGCGACAGGTTGAGCTTGCGGACCTCCTGCTCGGCACGCTCACGCTGATCGCGGGCGTCGGCCTCGGCGATGGCACGCTTCACGCTCGGCGCGAGGCGTTCCAGGCGGCCCTTGAGGATGTAGTCGGTCACGCCCTGGCGCAGGGTGTCCACCGCCACCTCTTCCCCCATCGCGCCCGTCACGATGATGAAGGGCAGATGGGGGGCGCGGGCCTGCACGGCGTGGTAGGCCGACAGGCCGTCGTAACCGGGCAGCGCGAAGTCGCTCAAGACGATGTGCGGCGGGCGCGCGGTGAGGGCGTTCAGAAACCCCGCCTCGTCCTCGGCGCGCTCGATCTCCACCGGCCAGGGCAGTTCGCCGTCGAGGCTCAGGGCCACGAGTTCGTGGTCGAGTTCGTTGTCCTCGAGGTGCAGGATATGCAGGGTCTGGCCCTCCTGCGGCAGGGCGTGATCGCGGTTCGGAGAACTGGAACTCATTCGTTCACGTCCCCACCCGGCCCACCTAGCGGCAGGGTGACGTGAAAGGCGGCCCCCTCACCGGGAACGGCCTCGGCGCGGACCCGGCCCCCGTGGCGCAAGACGATTCGGCGAACGTTCGCCAGGCCGATGCCAGTGCCCTCAAACTCCTCGGCGCGGTGCAGACGTTGAAACACGCCGAACAGTTTATCCGTGTATTTGGGATCGAAACCTACGCCGTTGTCACGAACTGTCAGCGTGACCTCCGCGCCCTGGAGATGCGCGCTCACGTCCACCCGGGCCTGCTCCCGCGTGCGGGTGTACTTCAGCGCGTTGGACAGCAGGTTGGCAAAGACCTGCGACAGCAGCGCCGCGTCGCCCTGCACGGTGGGCAGCTCGCCCACGGTCAGGGCCACGTCGCGCCCGGCGCGGTCAGGTTCCAGATTCTGCCAGGCATCGCGCACGACCGCGCTGAGGTCCACCGGACCCCGGCGCAGCTCCTGACGGCCCATGCGCGAGAACTCCAGCAGGTCGTCGATCAGCTGGCTCATGCGGGCCGCTGCGTCGGTGATCACCCCCAGGTAGCGCTCGCCCTTGGGGCTGAGGCCCTCGCCCAGGTCCTTGCGCAGCAGGTCACCAAACCCCACGATGTGCCGCAGCGGGGTGCGCAGGTCGTGCGAGACGCTGTAGGAAAACGCTTCGAGTTCGCGGTTGGCCTCCTGCAACTCCAGCGTGCGCACCGCAACCCGCTCTTCCAGCGACTGGTTGAGGGCCTGCAGCGCAGTGTTGGCTGCCTCCGCCTGGGCGCGCAGCGCGTCGTTGTCGAGGGCCGTCGCAAACCGCTTGGCGAGTTCGTAGGCGAGTTCGTGGTCGCGGTCCGACGCCGGCTGACGGTAGGCCAGGCCCAGCACCCCCCGAACCGAACCGTCGCGGCCCATCAGGGGGTACAGCACCGCGCCCGCCGCATTCAGCTCGTGCAGGGCGGGGTAGTTGCCCTGACCGGCGAATACGGGGTCCTCGCTGCGGACGACCTCTTCCAGCGCCGAGCGCACCTGTGCGTGCAGGTCCGGCGAAAACTGGTCTGGGTGCCCACGTGAGGTGGCCAGCAGGGTCAGGCGCGGCGTCATGCCCCACAGCCCGGCGCGCTCCACCATCCGCCCGGTGATCAGGTCCAGCGCTGCCCGGTAATGCCCCACCTGGTCGCCCAGCAGGTCCACGGTGCGCGCCGAGAGCCGCTCGGACACGTCGGCCAGCAGCCGCGCCGCTGCCTCGGCGTACACCTGGTCGTCCACGTCGGTGCTGGTGCCCACCCACTCGAGTACCTGACCGCCCGCGCCGCGCACCGGCAGCCCCCGGGTGACAAAGGTGCGGTAACGGTCGCCGTGGCCGAGCAGCCGGTGCTCGTCCTCGAAAGGCCGGTTCGCCCGCACCGCCTCCATCCAGCGGCGCTGGTACTCGGGCCGGTCTTCGGGGTGCAGCAGGTTCAGAAACCCCGCGTGGGCACGTTCAGGACCCACGTACTCTTCCCAGCGCTGGTTGAAGTAGGTGGGCTGACCGCCGCCGTCGGCCAGCCACACGATCTGGGGCATGCCCTCCAGCACACCGCGGTAGCGCTCCTCGTTTCGCTGCGCGAGGCGCTCGGCCAGCAGGCGGTCGTGGATGTCACTGGCCGACGCCACCCACTCGCTGACCTCGCCCGCGCCGCCCTCATCGCGGGTGGCCGCCACCCGCAGCACAAACCAGCGGTACGCGCGCTCGCCCGGCGCTCCGCCGACCAGGAGCCGCACCTCGCAGCTGGTCTGCGCGTGGGTGCCGTAGGCGGCGGCCCACATGCGGTCGTAGGCTTCGCGGTCCTCGGAATGCACGCGCTCCCGCACCCGGTCCTCGCCCAGCCGCTCGCGGTGGTGGGCGTTCACGTCGGTGATGCGGCCCTGGGCATCGCTGACCCAGACGATGTGGGGAATGGCGTCGAGCACCGCGCGCGAGCGGCGTTCCTCGGCCTGCACGGCCCGCTCGGCCTCCAGCCGCCCGGTCACGTCCCGCACGACCTCCAGTAGGCCGAGCACCTCGCCACCCGCAGCGACCACCTCGCTGCGCTGCGCTTCGCCCCAGAAGAGGCTGCCGTCCGCGCGGCGGTAGGGCGTGGTGAGGGCCTGAAAGGTAGAGTGCCGGGCCAGGCGGCGGTCCACATGCAGCCGGTCGAGCGGCTGCCCGATCAGCGCGTCCGGCGCGTGGCCGAATTGCCGGCTCAGGGCCCGGTTGACCTGCCGCACCTGCCCTCCGCCGTCGGCAAAGGCCGCCGCGTCCTGAATGGCCTGGAAAATCGCCTCGAACTCGGCGCGCGACCGCTCCAGACTGACGCGCGACTCGGCCAGGGTCCGGGTGGCCCGCTCGGCCCGTTCGCGGGCCCTCACCTGCGACTGCATCAGCAAGAAGGCCAGCCCTGCCACGAGCATCCCGGCGATCAGCACCACCACCGGCAGCGCCGCCACGGGATCGCGCCCGAAGGTGTTCGGTGCGCTGACCTCCAGCTCCCAGGGCAGGCCGGCGGCATTCAGCCGGACCGTCTGGTGAAAGGCCGTCTCCGCGTTGGAATGAAGCGTGCCCAGCAACTCGCCGCCCGCCCGCACCCGGACCTGCACGCTGCGCTCGGTACCCGTTGGAACCAGGCTGCTCAGCAGGCGGTCAAGCCGCAACGCCACGTACACCACGCCTCCAAACGACGCACCTTCCTGCACCGGCAAAAACAGCAGCATGCCCCGGAGTGGCTGGCCGTCCGGACCGCGCTGCACCAGCCTCAGCGGGCGGCTCGCCTGCAGACCGCCGCGTGCACGTACGCGCAAGATCGCTTCCCGCCGCACCGCCTCGCCCAGCATGTCGAAGCCCAGCACGGTGCGGTTGGTGCTGCTCAGCGGCGCGATGCGCGACACCACCGCCCGCGGCGAGCCCCCCAGCGTCTCGCCCCAGCGCGAAAAACCCAGGGCCAGCACGTCCCCGGAGCGCTCCCCGATGCCCAGGTGCCGGGCATAGGCCGCGAATTCCGCCTCGCCAGGCTGATCCTCCGGCGTCTGCCCCTGCACCTGCCAGAAAGCGCGGGTGCCGCGCAGCAGCGCCTCGTAAGCGGCCAGCCGCTCTGAGAGGGTATCGGTGTACCGCTTGACATCGCGGTCGAAGCGCGCCTGCTGCTGCGCCAGCACAAAGGAATTGAGCAGCGCCGCCGCGAACAGGCTCAGCAGCAGCACGAGCAGCATCACCGCCAGCGGCAGGCGTCGGTGCGGCGGCAGCACGGCGGCGCGCATCAGGCCCGCGCCTCCAGCGCCTCCAGAAACACGCCCACGGGAACGTCCGCTCCCGTCCAGGCGGCGAAGGCCAGCCGCGCCTGGTGCGCAAGCATACCCAGCCCGTTTTCCGCTCGCAGCCCCGCCCGGCGCGCTTCCGCCATCAACCGGGTTTCGCGCGGCTTGTACACCATGTCGTACACGAGGGCGTGGGTCGAAAGCCGGGGGAAGTCGAAGTCGGGCAGCGGCGTCTGCTCAGGGTTGGAGAGCCCCGCACTGGAGGCATTGACAATGAGGGAAACCTCGTCCCAGGGGACCTCAGAGGGATCAGCGGCGCGAACCTGTGGGCCGGGCGTGGTCCACGCGGCGGCGAGTTCCTCGGCGCGGGCACGGGTGCGGTTGACGACAGACACGTCCCGCCCCAGGTGTTCACGGGCCACGTACACCGCCGCCCGCGCCGCCCCACCCGCTCCCAGAACGACGACGTGACTCTGGGCCGGCGCGTTTGCGTCCCGTAGAGCCGCGAGCAGCCCCGGCGCGTCCGTGTTCTCGCCCGTGAGCCGCCCGTCGCGGTGAATCACCGTATTGACGGCCCCGATGGCGCGTGCCCCCGGCGTGAGGGCATCAAGGTCCGGCAGCGCCGCCTCCTTGTGGGGCAAGCTGAGGTTCGCACCCAGCACCCCGGGCTGCCGCAGACGCTCCAGGGCGTCCCGCAAACCTTCCGGCGGCACGCGCACCGCCTCGTATTCGCCCCGCAGGCCAGCGTGTGCGAAGGCCGCGCGGTGCATGGCCGGAGAAAGGGAGTGCGCCGCCGGATCGGCATACAGGTAAGCGCGCAGGGCACCCCGCTGTTCATCCGCTGGCCCGCCAGGAAACTTCACGCCGCCATTCACGCGGCCCAGTCTATGCCACGGCCTCGCCCTCTTCCCCGGCCGCGTGCGCCGTTCACCCTTCCCTTACGTCCACGGCCTTGCTGCGCCCGATTGTGCCCCGCCCCACGTCTGCCCTCCTCCATCCGTCCGAAAATGAGAGCGTCCGAATGACCTTTTCCCCCTGCCTCTCCCTCCAGCCTAGACGCGGGGGGAGAGTGCGCTTGTAGGCGCACACGAACAGGAGCTGATTTGACAGAACGCACCCCCACCGGCCAGCCCTCCCCGGAACAAAGCGGCGCGACCGCCACGCTGCACCTCGCCAACCAGCGCGAAGCTTTTGCGCTGCTGGGCGCGGGCGACGCCAACCTGCGCCGCATGCGCGAGCTGACCCCCGCCAAGATCATCGCGCGGGGCGAGACGGTCACGATTACCGGAGACAGCAGTGACGTGCAGGCTGCCGAACGCATGGTCCGCGACGCGCTGGACGTGGTGCGTGGCGGCGGCGAGCTGACCCCCGAGAGCCTGCTGCGCAGCGCCCGCATGAGCGGCGAGGGCCGCAGCCTGGCCCAGGAAACCCAGGTGCAGGGCCTGAGCCTGCCCCGCGGCCTCAAGCCCAAGACGCCGGGGCAAAAGATTTACCTCGACAAGATCGAGAAGGGCGACATCACCTTCGGCATCGGCCCTGCGGGCACCGGCAAGACCTACCTCGCCGTGGCGATGGCCGTGCAGGCCCTCAAGGCCAAGAAGGTCAAGCGCATTATCCTGACCCGTCCGGCGGTGGAAGCGGGCGAGCGGCTGGGCTTCTTGCCCGGTGACCTCCAGGCCAAGATCGATCCTTACCTGCGCCCACTGTACGACGCGCTGTACGACATGCTGGATCAGGAGAAGTTCGAGTCGTACCTGACGAGCGGTGTCATCGAAGTTGCGCCGCTGGCCTTTATGCGTGGCCGGACACTGAACGACGCCTTCGTGATCCTCGACGAGGCGCAGAACACCACCGGCGAGCAGATGAAGATGTTCCTCACCCGCATGGGCTTTTCCTCCAAAGTCGTCGTGACGGGCGACGTGACGCAGATTGACCTGCCGCGCCACGTGACGAGCGGCCTTGCCGTTGCCAAACGCGTGCTGGGCAGCATCGAGGGCATCGGCTGGCACGAGTTTACCGATGTGGATGTGGTGCGTCACCCCCTCGTGGGCCGCATCATCAAGGCCTACGAGGCTGCCGAGGAAGCCGAGCAGGACAAGCGGGGCGCGCGGCGCGGTGAGTTTGCCAATATCCCGGAGGATGAAGGGGACCGCTAGGCAGAGGGCCCCGGGAGCAGAGAGCAGAGGGAGCCGTCTGGGGCCTCTGCCTCTGCTTTTTTGGCCCGCTCCTCCGGACTTGGACAGCTTTACAGAAGAGCTTTACAAGTCTGTTCTCCGCGCGCTGCCCTATGCTCTGAGGCGTGATCGAGCTCATCGCCCGCAAGACGCCGCCCTCCGGTCTGCGCCCCGCCCTGCGCGCGAGTCTGGAGGCGGCGATGCAGCAGTTCGGCCTGGAGGACCGGGACGTGACGGTGGTGCTCGTCGGGGACCGGGCCATCCGCCAACTCAAGCGCGAGCACTGGGGCGAGGACGCGGCCACCGATGTGCTGAGTTTTCCCACCTGGGAACCGGGCGATCCCTTTATGCCTCCGCACCTCGGTGACATCTTTATCAGCCTGGACACGGCGGCGCGGCAGGCCAGGGCACGTGGGCACTCGCTCACGCGCGAGGTGGCCCTGCTCGCCAGCCACGGCCTGACGCACCTCGCCGGGCACGACCATCCTCACGCCGAGGGACTGGGCTTTGAGGAAGGCGCGACCGGGGAGGAATGGCAGGTCTTCCACGACGCCTGGAACGCGGCGCAATTGGCGCTGCCCGAAGGTGTGTAGTTCGGCAAGAGGGGCTTTTTCTCCCTCCCTGTGGGGGAGGGCCGGGAAGGGGGGTGACGGGCGCAGCCCGTCCTCGTGCCAGAGGGTAGACGCACAGACGCCAGCAGACCGTTCTCCATCCCGTTTCTGAGCTCCCGCGGCGCTGAACCGCTTCCCCTGCAGGCGGCCGGGTGAGGTCTGACGGCTCCGCCCTCTCCCCGCGCCGCTGGTGGCGCTCGGCTGGCTTTGCCGTCTCGGGCCTGCGCCACGTCTACCGCACGCAGGCCAATTTCCGCATCGAGGTCTGGGCCGCCGCGCTGGCCCTCTCGCTGACCTGGGTCCTGCACACTCCCCCCGCGCCCATCGTGCTCGCCTGCGCCCTGGTCCTGAGTGTGGAACTGCTGAACACGGCGGTCGAGGCGGTGGTGGACCTGGCAACTCCCGAACTTCACCCGCTGGCAAAGGTGGCGAAGGACGCGGCAGCGGGGGCGGTGCTGCTCGCCAGCCTGGGCGCACTGCTGGTGGGGTGCAGCGTGCTGGGGCCACCCCTGCTGGCGTTGATCAGACACGGCGCTTGATACAGACACGGACGCTGTCAAAGGAATCCTCGCCCTGAAAAAATGAGAGGATGTGATACACTCCGCCTTGTCTATGGAGCCTCCCAGTTCTGGCTCTCTTGGTTTGCCCGGTGAACGCCGCCCCAGGGCGGATTTTTTGCTGTGGCGTCCCTTTCCGGTCCTGAATCCGCGCCCCCCCGGGGGAACGGCGGGTCAGCCTGCGCCTACTTCGGCGGACCGGGGCGCGTTGGAGCGCGCAAACAGATGAACGATTGGATTCGGGTGGCCTCGCTGCTCTTGCTGGTACTCGCCAACGGGTACTTCGTCGCCGTGGAATACGCCTTGGTCAGCGTACGGCGTACCAAAATTGACCAACTTGTCGAGGAGGGCAACCGCGCAGCCCGCATGGTGCAGCGGGTGCTCAGTCACCTCGACCTGTATATCGCCGCCGTACAGCTGGGCGTGTCGATGATGAGCCTGCTGATCGGCTTTATCGCGGAGCCTGCCATCGAACACCTCACCGAGCCGCTGTTCCAGCAGGCTGGGGTACCCCACACCTACCAGCAACCCGCCGCCTTTGCCCTCGCCTTTATCCTGTCTACCACGCTGCACATCGTGCTCGGCGAACTCGTGCCCAAATCGGCGGCGCTGCAAAAGAGCGAGGCCATGTCGCTGGGGCTGGTGCGCCCGCTGGTGGCCTTTACCGCCATCTTCCGGCCCGTGATCCTGGGGCTCAACGGCCTGGGCGGGCTGGTGCTGCGGCTGCTGGGACTCAAAGCTGTGGCGGGGCACCACACCGCCTACTCGGAAGAGGAAATCCGCATGATCGTGTCCGCCTCCAGCCAGGAGGGCGTGCTCGAAGACGACGAGAAGGAACTCGTGTACAACGTATTCGACCTGTCAGACACCACCGTGCGCGAGGTCATGACGCCCCGGGTGGACATGGTGGTGGTGGACGGGGCCAGCCCGCTGCGCCGCCTCGTGGAGATGAACGAGGAACACGGCTACTCGCGCGTGCCGGTCTTTCAGGATACGGCGGACAATATCGTCGGGATCGCGCACACCTCAGACATGCTGCGCTACCTCAGCCAGCTTGATACGGTGGTCATCGCCGATGTGATGCGCCCGGTGTTCTTCGTGCCGGAGGGCATGAAGATCAAGGACCTGCTCGCCAAGATGCGCGAGAAGAAGTCGCACCTGAGCATCGTGGTAGACGAGTTTGGCGGCACCGCCGGGCTGGTCACCCTCGAAGACGCGCTCGAAGAGATCGTGGGCGAAATCTACGACGAGACCGATGAGGACGAGGTGTCTATGATCGAGGTGCTGGGCGAAGGCCTCTACCTGATGGACGCCAGCCTGACCGTGGGTGAGGTGGAAGAGCGGCTGGGCAGCAACCTCGAAGACGACGAGGGCGAGTTCGATACCCTGTCGGGCTTTATGACCAACCACTTCGGTGACATTCCCGAAATCGGCCAGAGCTTCGTATATGAGGGCTGGGCCTTTACCGTCGAGGACGCCGACCAGCGCCGCGTGACCCGCGTGCGCGTGGAGCGTACGCCCCACTTTGATCCCCTTGATCCACCGGAGGACCACGCCCGTGAGTAATGCCAACGCCCTGAACCTGATCCCCGATCCCCAGCTGCTGGAGGGCGCGAAGGCGGCCTTCAAGCAGGCGTATGCGCCGTACAGTAAGTTTCGCGTCGGAGCGGCGCTCCGGACCCTGGACGGCCAGGTGTATTTCGGCGCAAACGTCGAGAACGCCTCCTACGGCCTGGCCCGCTGCGCTGAACAGAGCGCTGTGCAGGCGATGGCGACGGCGGGAGCGCGGGAGTTCACCGACCTCGTGGTCTACTCCGAGGCCACCCCGCCCGCCAGCCCCTGCGGCTCGTGCCGTCAGATTCTGTTCGAGTTCGCGCCAGACGCCCGCGTGGTCTGCGTCAATCAACACGGCGACGTGGTCAGCGGTCTTGTGCGCGACTTTCTGCCGCACGGCTTTCGACTCGAGCAGCGCGACGACGGGCACGAGGTGGGGACCGAGTAGGCCGATCCACGCGAACGAGGGGCGGAATTCCGCCTCTTTTTTGTTTCGTTCGCACCCATGCGGCGGAAAAACGCAACGCGCCTCTGCCCGTCACTGCTGGATTTCACGGGAGCATGCGTCAAAGTGCTGACTTCTTTTCGACCAAGCACGGCAAGCGAAATGCGCATAGGGGAGAATGGCGCCGTGAGTGGAGGGGCACCCCACGGCGCCATTCGGACAAATGCTCTGGTTTTTGGCGTCGTCTCAGAATTCAGCCCAGCAGCAGGAGCAAAAGCGTTGAAACAACGCCGGGAGGCAGACGCGGGAGGCCGGGAGACCTCCCCTTTTGCTGCTCGCCAAGACGCCTGCTCCTCCTGCTCACCCCGTTGTTTCTGGCACAGCCGGTTGCGGCGCTGTCTTCCCTGCAACTCAGGACAGAGAGGCGTGCCGAACTCACCGGGGCAAGCTTCACGGCCCCCGGTGAACGCTTCCCCGAGAAGCGTGAGACCATCCTGCCGTGGGTCTCACGCCAGATCCCTGCGCAGCAGGTGAGGCTGACCGGGGGAACTCCCGGTCGGTTCAGAAGGTGCAAAACACTTCGGGGCAGACCGACTGGGTGTTCAATCCGTACGGCACACGCGTTGACCGGGTAGAAACGCACGCCTACCGCACTGACGCAGAGGTGTTGCGCCTGACGACGGGCTGCCGGGCTGAGCACGAGTACACGCCGCACTACGGTCAGGACCTGTGGTCCGGTTTCCGGACCATCCGCTCCATTTCCTCCTGTCTGTTGCAGCGGTTTCACGCCTCTCCGTCACCGTTTTTCCTGCTCGCTCTGCGGCGAAGCGTTGCACGTCGGACCGGGTTGGCCCATGATTTCATCACGGATGAACCCGAATCCTGATAAGGCGGCGTGGCTGGTCAGCCGCTTCAGCAGCCCTTATTTCGCCTCGCGTCCGGACTTCAGCTTGGAGCCCCGGCCTGCCTCTAGGAGGCAGCTTCACCTGGCAAACTCCGTCATCCTCGGGGCGCCGCTGGCGTTGTACAAACTGCTCGTGTTCGCGGGCACGCGCGACCGCAGCCTGCTGCTGTACGCCCCGTACCTGCTGACCTACCGTACGGCGGGGCTTTGCCCCAGCCCGCCTCTTTGTTCTCGGCCTGATCGCGCTGCTGGTTCCCGGGGCCATCATCCTGCCCGCCAATGCGGAACTGATTCCCGACCTGGAAAATTCCGAATTGCTGACGCGGCTGGGCGGCACCCTCGACGGGCTGCTGCTCGCCTTTGCCCTGGCCGGGCCGACCCATCCGGCGGCTGGAAGGCGGGCACAGCACCGCCTCCCGTCGGGACGGCGAGGTCGCGCCGCGCGAGACCCAGAAAACGCTGCTGGCCCCCACGGGGAAAAGCCCCCGCAGAGTGAGGTCTTCAGCCGCGCGGACCAACGCACGTACCGGCACAAGCAGGCCAAGAAGGCGCTGGCCCACCAGACCTGGAGCTGAGCGGGGGGGACCCCCAACCGTGTCGCAGACTCCCCCATACGGTTTCCGTCCAACCCGTTACCGAACCGGAACCCGCGGGTTCGGTCACCCCTTTCGACCATTTCCTTCTCGCTTTGCTCGGATTGAACAGTTAAAAAAGTTTAGTCCCAAACCGCATCCGACTCACGACAGGGCCGCGCGAACACCCTCCGCGAGCGGCGTGGTCGGCCGCCCAATCAGGCGGCTGAGATCATGTGAGTTCGTGTGCAGTTCACCCCGCTCCAGCTGAACATCGGAATCCGCCAGCATGTCGGCCACCACGCCGGGAACACCGACGCTCCGGAGCATTCCGGCGTAAGCGTCCTGGGGCAGGTGCTGGTAAGTCACCGGGCAGCCGCTCTGGGCCTGCACCTCGGCGGCGAGTTCGGCGAGGGTAAAGGCCTGATCGCCACCGAGTTCATAGACCTTGCTTTCGTGCCCCGGCTCGGCCAACACCACCGCCGCCGCTTCCGCGTAGTCGGCGCGGCTCGCGGCACTCACGCGGCCCTCGCCTGCACTGCCCGCAACGGCCCCAAACTGCACGGCCTGGGGCACGTTGTAGTTTTCCAGGTACCAACCGTTGCGCAGGAAGACAAACGGCAACCCCGACGCGCGGACAATCTCCTCGGTGGCCTTGTGATCGGCGGCGAGGCCCAGGCCAGAGGTGTCGGCCCGCAGGAGGCTGGTGTAGGCGAGGAGCTTCACCCCGGCCCGCACGGCCGCCTCCACCACGTTGCGGTGCTGCCCCACCCGGTCCGTGAAATCGTTCGACGAGACCAGCAGGAGCCGTTCCACACCCTGTAGCGCAGCGTCCAGCGTTTGCGGCTGCGTGTAGTCGGCCTGCCGGACCTGGACGCCCTGGGCGGAGAACGCCTCAGCCTTGGCCGGATCACGCACCAGGGCCGCGATTTCTGCGGCGGGCACGCCACGCTTGAGCAGGGCAGCGGTGGTCAGTTGTCCGAGGTGGCCGGTGGCTCCGGTAATGGCGATCATGGAAGGCTCCTTTTGTCCAGCGCGCCGGACATGCGACGAGAGGGCGAGATGTAGATAAAAAACTGACAGGTTAGGGCAAAAAAAACGGCCTTCTCCTGTTAACCCGTGTCCATCAAGGCCGAGTTCACGTCCGAGAGCCGGACCTGCGCAAGCCGCGCTTCCAGCGCGGCCTGGGCCTGACCGAACACATCGTCGAGGACGCCCTGAATCCGCGCCCCCACCGGACAGTCCAAGTTGGGCTTGCCGTGCAGCTTCAGCACCGATTCGGGGGCCTCCACCGCGCGGTACACGTCCAGCAGCGTGATCTGCGAAGGTGGACGGGTTAGGCGCGCTCCAGGCACCCCACGCTGCGTTTCCAGCAGTCCCGCACGCCGGAGCAGGCCCGTGACGTGGCGAATGACCACCGGATTGACGCCAACGCTTCCGGCGACGTCCTCGGAACTCATCGGCCCGGGAAAGGCGTTGAGCAGGGCCAGGATATGTACGGCGATGGAATACTGACTGTTCACAGCCTGACCCCCCTTTCTGTCCCGACCTTGTCATAAGTTTAGTTACAAGTAGCGGAATGTCAAGGGGCCGGTTTTCCCCGCCCCACCTCAAGCGGACGTCCGCGCGTGGCTCCGGCCTCGGAGGGGGCTTCCCTCTTGTTGGGCGCCTCCCCTCACCTCCCTTCTTTGCGCCGTGCAAGTCCCTCAAGGGGAGAGGGTCATGACAGCCAGAAGGGGAGGGCCTGGGGAGGCCCTCCCCTTCTGGCTGTCATGACCGGGGGGCTGCATCAATCGTGCGCCAGCGCCACCTCCCTCAGCGGCTGCCCAAACTGCTGCGCTTCCGTGCTGCCCGCCAAGGCCGTGGTGCTGCTCTGGCCGCCGCCTGCCGCGTTCGCCACGAGGTCGAAGTAGCCGGTGCCCACCTCACGCTGGTGCTTGACGGCCGTGAAGCCCCGCTCCTGGGCGGCGAACTCGCGCTCCTGCAATTCCACGAAGCTCTTCATCTGGTTGCGGGCGTAGCCGTAGGCCAGGTCGAACATGCCCATGTTCAGCGAGTGGAAGCCCGCCAACGTGATGAACTGGAACTTGTAGCCCATCTTCCCCAGTTCGCGCTGGAACTTCTCGATGGTCTCGTCGTCCAGGTTCTTTTTCCAGTTAAACGACGGCGAGCAGTTGTAGGCCAGCAGCTTGCCGGGGAACTGGGCGTGGACGGCCTCGGCAAATTTGCGGGCATCTTCCAGGTTGGGCACGGAAGTTTCGCACCAGATCACGTCGGCGTAGGGAGCGTAGGCGAGGGCGCGGCTGATGGCCTGCTCAATGCCGGGCTTGACGTAGAAGAAGCCTTCCGGGGTGCGCTCGCCGGTGCAAAAAGGCTTGTCGGCGTCGTCCACGTCGCTGGTGAGCAGGTTGGCGGCGTCGGCATCGGTGCGGGCAATCAAGACCGTGGGCACCCCACACACGTCGGCGGCGAGGCGGGCGGCGTTCAGCGTCCGGATGAACTGCGACGTGGGCACGAGCACTTTGCCCCCCAGGTGGCCGCACTTCTTCTCAGAGGCGAGCTGGTCCTCGAAATGCACGCCCGCCGCGCCCGCCTCAATCATCGCCTTCATCAGCTCGAAGGCGTTCAGGGGACCGCCAAAGCCCGCCTCGGCATCCGCCACAATGGGCGCGAAGTAGTCGACGCTGCCCCCACCCTCGGCGTGCTGAATCTGGTCCGCGCGGCGCAGGGTGTTGTTGATGCGGCGCACCACGTCCGGGACGGAGGAGGCGGGGTACAGGCTCTGGTCCGGATACATCTGTCCGGCGTTGTTGGCGTCGGCCGCCACCTGCCAGCCTGAGAGGTAGATCGCCTTGAGGCCCGCCTTGACCTGCTGCATGGCCTGGTTGCCGGTCAGCGCTCCCAGCGCGTTCACGAACGGCTCTTCCTTCATCAGCCGCCACAGCTTCTGCGCCCCGTGCTTGGCGAGGGTGTGCTCGATGGGCAGGGAGCCGCGCAGCCGCACCACCTCAGTGGCGGAGTAGTTGCGGCGAATGCCCTGCCAGCGCTCCTCGGTCTTCCAGGTTTTTTCCAGGATTTCGGCATGTGTGCGGGGGGTGGGCGTCATGGTGGTCTCCTTCAGGGGTGTGAGAGGCGGCCCTCGCCCACTGGGGCGAAGTCGCTGGAATCTGGCGGCGGGTTGCTTACTTCAAACGTTGATAACCGGGAAGGGTCAGAAAGTCCGCGAACGTTTCGGAGGCGACGAGGGTTTGCAGGAGATCAGCGGCTTGAGAGAGGGGGTCCGCGCGTTCGGGTTGCTCCCGCCGAAGGCGGTCCCGGTGGGCGGCGATCAGGCGGGTCAGTCCTTCAGGGGTGATGGGGGTGCCGTCATCCGTCCGCTGCCCGTGGTGTGCCCACTGCCAGAGCTGGGCCCGGGAAATCTCGGCGGTGGCGGCGTCTTCCATCAGGTTGTGGATCGGCACCGCGCCCCGCCCCTCCAGCCAGGCAGCGGTGTATTGCAGGCTCACGTCCACGTTGGTGTTGACTCCGGCCTCGGTGATGGTGCCGGTGGGGGGTGTAAGCAGATCAGCGGCCGTGACCAGGAGGCCTTGCTGCTTGGAGCTGGCGATCTGGTTTGGGGTGGGCATGAGGCGGTCAAAGACCTCGGTGGCGAGCTGAACCATGCCGGGATGGGCGACCCAGGTGCCGTCGTGTCCGTCGCCCGCTTCGCGTTCCTTGTCGGCCCGCACCTGGGCAAAGGCCCGCGCATTGGCCTCGGGGTCATTTTTGACGGGGATAAAGGCGCTCATTCCCCCGACCGCTGGCGCCCCCCGTTTGTGGCACGTCTGAATGGCCAGCCTGCTGTAATTGCGCATCATCGGCGTGCTCATGGTCACCTGCGCCCGGTCGGGGAGGATGCGGTCACCGAAGCTGCGCAGCTTCTTGATGTAGGAGAAGATGTAGTCCCAGCGCCCACAGTTCAGCCCCGCCGAGTGTTCGCGCAACTCGTACAGGATCTCGTGCATCTCAAAGGCCGCGAGGATGGTCTCGATCAGCACGGTGGCGCGCAGCGTTCCTACGGGGACGCCCAACGCCTGCTCAGTAAAGGCAAAGACCTCGTTCCACCACCGCGCCTCGAGGTGCGATTCGAGCTTGGGCAGGTAGAAGTGGGTGCCCAGCCCCTGCCGCAGGCGCTCGTGGGCGTTGTGGTAGGCGTACAGCCCGAAGTCAAACAGCGCGCCGCTAATCGCCTCACCGTTGACGGTGAGGTGCTTTTCGGGCAGATGCAGTCCGCGGGGACGCACGAGCAAGGTCGCCACGGTCTCGTTCAACCGGTACTGCTTGCCGCCCCCTTCCAACGAGATGGTGCGCCGCACGGCGTCCATCAGGTTCAGCTGTCCCTGCACCAGGTTGTCCCAACTCGGGCTCGTGGCGTCTTCGAAGTCGGCCATGAAGATTTTCGCGCCGCTGTTCAGGGCGTTGATGACCATCTTGCGGTCCACGGGTCCCGTGATTTCTACCCGCCGGTCTTGCAATTCCCCGGGCAGCGGGGCGATCTTCCACTCCCCCGTCCGAATGCTTGAAGTCTCAGGCAAAAAGTCGGGCAACGCTCCCGCGTCCAGCCGCGCCTGCCCCGCTTCCCGCGCTGCCAGCAACGCCTCTCGTCCCCCGTTGAAGCGCCCGTGCAGCTCCTCTAAAAAAGCCAGAGCGCCGGGGGTGAGGACGCGGCCCGCTTGGGGGTGGGGGGCGTGCCGAGCGCGTGTTTGAAAGGTGTGCGTCATACCGGGCCTCCTTGGATGACGGCATTGTGCGGTGTGGGCAGGCCGCGTAGAGGTGGTGTACCCGGACCGCGCGGAAGTACACCACTTCGGCGGGTACACCACCCCAGCGGAATAGACAGAAGAGGTGGCCTGAACGCCACCTGCGCTCAAGCCACCCTCTCCAAGCCTCTCAGTTCGGCGAAGCGAATGCTGGCGGTCCCAAAATAAACCAGGCCCGCGTAATGTTGTCCTCCGCCACCTCGTACGTGGCGATCACCCCCACCGGTCTCCCACGTCCCGCGGGAAGTTGCGCGCGACCTGCCCGTGGTCCACCTCGCGGTTGCCCAGCACGGTTCGCGTGAGCAGGTGACCGTACAGGTCCGGTTTCCGAAAGCGCGTGATGCGCCGCGCCCGGATCTGCTCCGCGCCGCTCGTCAGCAGCGCATTCGGAGGCTCGAAATACTGGGCGTCCTCGGCCCAGCCAGACATGAAGGCTTCGATGTCGCGGGCGTTGTAGGCGCCGAGCCTTGCCACGACCTTCCGCAGGGCTGGCCACCTCCATCACCGCACCGTGAGGGCACTGATCGGCACGCCCAGCCACACGCCCAGCTCGCGCTCGAATTCGGCGTGGCGCTCGTGGTGGTAGAGCAGGCCGTGAAAGCCCGCCGCATTCGCCGCGTCGATGTTCTCCTGCACGTCGTCCACAAAGGCCACCTGCGCGGCGGGCACCCCCATTGCGTCCTCCAGCGCAGCGAAGGCGTCAGCGTGAGGCTTTTTCTGCCCGATCTCGTTGCTGAACACGAGGGCGTCGAAGCGGGCGAAGCGGGGATCACGGCGCAGGTGATCGCTGACGACGGGGTAGTTGTTGCTCAGCAACCCCACCCGCACCTCGCGGGGAAGTGCGTCCAGGGTGGCGTACATGGGGAGGTTGTCGTGGATGCTGCTGAGGTACAGCGGCTCGAACTCCCCGTAGGGCAGGGTCAGGCCCGTTTCCTCCTGCATCACGGCCCAGAACTGCGGGAGGGTCCAGGCCCCCACCTCCAGCTGCCGCACATGCCGGAAGTAGCTCTCGCGCACCCGCTCAACAGGCACACCCCCCCGGTCCGCGACGTTCTGGGTGGAGCGGCCATCGAAGGTGCCGACGGTAAAGACGCCGCCCCAATCGAAAGCGACGTGGCGGGCATCGGGCGAAGAGGGCGTCATGTCCGGCATTGTGCCGCGCGGGTGGGGCCCCTCTGGCGGGCTGCCCTAGCCTTCCCCCTCCTCGCCGGGCAGCAGCAGGCCCCGCCGGGTCCAGGCAGCGACGTTGAGCGAGCGCAGCTCCTGCCACGCCCGTATCCAGCCTTCCACGCCCACGACGCGGTTGCCCCGCCCATGCCGCAAGACGGCGGCGCGGTGGGCCGTAAGCAGCTCGGTGGCGGACGCCCCGGGCAGGGGGCGCAGGTCGATCTCCTCGCTGAGGGCCGGGGCGGGCACCACCGTCACGCCGGTGCTCAGCACGCAGGCCAGGCCGCTGGCCCGGTCGCGGAGCCAGGTCAGGGCTTCCACAAAGGGGACGGGCTGGGGAGCGCCTGCCACCTCACTCCAGCGCAGGGTGACGGCGGCGTCGGGGCCCAGCACGAAAGCGCGCCCGTGGGGCGACACGCGGCGCTCGGGGCTGTAGAACACGCCTACCGGCTCGGCCCCGGCGGCGTGCAGCTGGGCCTCAAACGCCGCGAGCAGGCGGCTCTGCTCGGGCGTGGCTCCCCAGACACGTTCCTCCAGCGGCCCGAAGGAGAGGGTGGTGGGCAGCGCCGGACCCGGCAGGGCGCGGCCCTCCAGCCGGGCCTGACTGACCTCGGGCCAGCGGGCCTGCGCGCCGCCTGCGCCGAGAAGCGTTTGCAGCTCGTCGGCGGTGAGGGCGGCCAGGTTGAGGCGGGCGGGCACGGGGGCCAGGATAGGGCATGGAGGCGGGGAGACTTTGAGAACTTTCACGGAAAGAAGAACCGAAAGCCTGGGTGTACACCTGCGGGAAGGTGGGGCGCGCCCAGCACGGCTATACTCGGCCCCATGACCGGCATGAATGAGGCTGCCGCGACCTATGCCCGTGATGTCGCGGCAGTCGCGGCGAAACTGGCCGAGCACCGCGGCCCCATCGTGGTGCTCTCGCACGAGAATCCGGACGGTGACGCGCTGGGCAGCGTGCTGGGCCTGACCCGCGCGCTGCGGGCCCTGGGCAAGACGGTGATCACGCCTATGGACGTGCCGCGCTACCTGCGGTTTCTGGCCAGCCCCGGAGAAATCAACCCCCCACTGAGCGAGTGGCCCGAGAACGCCCTGGCTGCCGTGCTGGACGTGGACAACAACGATCCTGAGCGCGTGGCGGGGGCGGATTTGACCACCTTTACAGGTGAGGTGGTCAACGTGGACCACCACGGCACGAACGCCAGGCACGCCGCCGCCATGGTGGTGGACCCAGGCCGCCCCGCCACCACCATGATGATTGCCGACGTGGTCGACGCGCTGGGCGCGCCCTGGTCCGAGCCCGTCGCCACGCCGCTGATGCTGGGGTTGATCACCGACACGGGTTCGTTCAAGTTCGAGAGCGTGACGCCCGAGGCGTTTGAGGCTGCCGCACGGCTGCGCGCCCACGGAGCACGCCTGGGCTGGATCAGTGATCAACTCGGGCAGCATCCGCGCAGCTACTACATCCTGCTGCGCGAGGTGCTGAGCACGATGGAATTCCTGCACGGCGGCCGGGTGGTCTTCGCTCACGTGGACGACGCCATGCTGGCGCGGGCTGGGTCCACCTGGGAAGACGTGGAATCCTACGTCAGCCTGCTGCGCGGCGCGGAAGGCGCGGAACTCGCCGTGATGATCAAGGATTTCGGGGAACGGGTCAAGCTGTCGCTCAGGTCGCGCGGCAACGTCAGCGCCCAGAACGTGGCCGTGACCCTGGGTGGTGGTGGCCACGTACCCGCGGCGGGCGCGTCCCTGGCCCTCCCCTATCCGCAGGTGCGCCTGCTGCTGGAAGACGCCGTCAACGCCGAACTGGCCCGGGCAGACGCAGAACTGGTGGAGGTGTAGGGACAACGCAACGGCCAGAAAACGGCAAGCGCCAACAGGTCAGCGCTGACCTGTTGGCGCTTGCCATTGGGGAAAGGAGAGGGGACCGTCCCGTACGTCACACCGCTTTGCGCCGCAGGGAAACGCCCACCCCGGCGTTGAGGAACAGCCCAGGCGCTAGGGAGTTCACGGCCTGGCCTTTCCAGCTGCCGCTTTCTCGTCTTTCTCCTCCAGGGGATGCGGCTTGGGCACCTGCTGGCCCAGCACTTCGTCTACGGCGGCGTTGATCCAGGCAAAAGCCCGGCGGGTGTTGGGCATGGTGTAGGTCTGGTCCGCGCCGTGCTGCATAAAGGCGTAGACGACGTTCCGCCCATCTTTCGTCTTGAAATAGCCCGTGTACGTCAGGATGCGCCAGCCGTTGCCGCCTTTGCCTCCAAACAGCGTCACGTTGTCCGCCGCTGTCGCCCGCAGTGCAGAGCGCCCGAAGCCCATCGCGGCCACCTCGCGCTGCCAGCGCAATGCCTGCGGACTGAGCCGGGGGCGCAGGTACTCGTGCGCGAGCAGGGCAGCGAACTCGTACGGCGTGCTGAGGTTGTGGACGTGCAGATCGTCTTCGGGCTTCGCGTCCGCATCGAAATAGGCATCGAGTCTGCGCTGCACGTAGTCTGGACGGTAGCGCTGCGCGTCAGCGTCGATGGCTTCGGCCAGCTTGACCCGCTCCTCCCCGGTGGCCGTGTCCCAGCGGTGGGTGCCCTTGAGGGTGTCCGACAGCCCCGCCTGCGCCGCCCACCAGTCTTTTGTGGGCAGAATCAGTCGGGTGCGGCACAGTCCCAGTTCGTCCGCCACGTTCTGCACGGCCTTCAGGCCCACCCGGCGGTGGAGGATATCGGTGGCCGTGTTGTCGCTGTTGCGGATCATGCGGACCGACAGGTCCTTAAGAGAAGTGTTGTCGAAGGGATACGCGCCGAGACTCTGGTTTTCCCGCGTAATCTTGAAGCGCTCGTTCGGCGACAACGTTCCGGCGTCGAACTGCCGCAGCACCGCCCACAGCACGGCCTGCTTGTAGGTGCTGGCGAGGGGAAAGACCCGGTCCGGGTTCTGGGCGACGGCGCGGAGGGGCCTTAAGGTGGCCGGGTCCACCTCCGCCACCCACAGCCCGAGCTCACCGCTGAGGGGCTGGGGGGGCGGAGGTGCCGCCGTCACGGTGGGCGCGTCGCCCAGACAGCCCTGGCGGTTGGGATCGGGTGCGGGAGGTGGGGCCGACGGCCCGGCAGAAGCCACCAGAGCTGCAGGTGCTCCCCGAGCGGTGGACTGGGGAGCCGGAGAGGTGGGGCGGCAGGCCCAGACGCCCGCAGCCAGCAGCGCCAGCAGCACGTACCGGCCCTTGTTGCGCAGGCCAGGAGGGGGAGAAACAGCCATCAGAAGGGCTCAGGCGGTCAGCGGTTCCAGAATGGCGCCGATGGTGCCGGGACCGGTATGCGTGGCGATGACGGCCCCGATGCGGTGGTCCCCCATGTCCTCGAACTTCACGTTCAGGCCGCCCAGGGTGTTGCGGACCTCCTGCACGTACCCCTCGCCGCCGGGGGTAGACATCATGGCCACGCGCGCCCCCCCGTTCGCCTCCACATACCGCCGCACATGCTCCACGATGTCGGCCATTGCCTTCTTGTGCCCGCGCACCCGCCCCGCCGACTCCACCCGGCCCGCCTTCACCGTCAGGATGGGCTTGATGTTCAGCAGGCTGCCCAGCAAGGCCTGAGCGCCGCCGATGCGCCCGTTAATGCGCAGAAATTCGAGCGTGTCCACCGTGAAGCGGATGTCGGCCTTCGTCGCCACGCGCTCCAGTTCGGAGACGATCTCGGCCATGGAGCGGCCTTCCCGCGCACGCTGCGTCGCCCGCAAGGCCTGCATCCCCAGGCCCATGGTGGCCGAGCGGCTATCAAACACTGTGACTCGCCCACCGAAGTCCTGCGCGGCCAGCCGGGCGCTCCCCACCGTGCCCGACAGCTGACCGCTGATATGAACGCTGAAGACCTCATCGGCGTCAGCGAGCGCTTCCTGATACACCGCTGCGAACTCGGCGGGGCTGGGCTGGCTCGTCGAGGGCGTCTTCTTGCCTTCCTTCAGGCCCCGAAAGAGGTCCGCAGGCGTGATGTCGATGCCGTCTTTGTGCATCTTGCCGTCGAACAGCACGTACAGCGGCACGCTGCGGATTTCGTGTTGGGCACGCAACTCGGGCGAGAGGTCGCTCGTGGAGTCGGTGACGATGGCGATGGTCATGAAGGGCAGTTTAGCGCGGGGAGGGGGCGGCCTTTGGCCCTTCGCTGCCGTCCGTCAGCGTTCAGCGGCCCGCCGGTTGGTGGGATGAAAAACGCTGCCCCCGGGGAGGCAGCGCAGACGTTCGGATTGAGTGGGTTCAGTCCTTCTTCTTCGGCGCCCACTTCTTGCGGGAGCCGGGCGCGGGCGGAGCGTCTGGTGCGGAAACACCGGGGGCAGCAGGAGACTCGGCCTCTACGGGGCTGGACGTGGGCGCAACTTCGGCCCGCACCTCTTCCTCGGCGGGCGCTTTGGCCTTCGGCTGCCACTTGGGTCGTTCGCCGGGAATTGGGGCGGGCGCTGGCATCTGGGCTTCAGCAACCGCCTCAACGGGTGCAGGCGCCGGATCAGTCTGCGGGGAGCCCGCCTCCGCAGGAGCCGCGCTGCCCTTCGGCGCCCACTTCTTGCGCTCGCCTGTGGGCACGGCGGGAGCGCGCTGCGCCGGCGCAGCCGTGGCCTCCGTGGTCTGCGACCCGGTGGCCTGCACCTTCGGCTTCCAGGCTTTGCGGGTCGGAGCCACGCCGGAGGAAGGCGCAGGGGACGCAGGAGCCGCCTCAACGACCGGGACAGCGTCCGGCGTTGCCGCTTTGGGCTTCCACGCCTTGCGGGCGGGCGCGGCCTCCGTCGCAGGCGCGGACGTCTGTGCCGCCACGGGCGCGGCGCTCACGTCGTCTCCCCCACTCTTCGGCTTCCAGGCTTTCCGCCCCTTGCCCTCGTCCCCTGCGGTTTCGCTGACCGCTGAGGGCTGATTGCCAGGCGTTCCCCCAGGCTTCCACGCCTTGCGCGGCGACGAATCCGCCGAGCTGGACGTAACTGGGCTGGGCGCGGCGGCCTGCGCTTCAGGCTGGGTGTGGGCGTTTTCCAGCGGACTACCGGGCTGGGCGTTCTTCACCTCGGCGGAAGTCTTGCCCAGTTCGGGCGCGCCCTCTCCCGGAGTTTCGCCCGTGCGGGCCATCGGGGTTTCGGCGTTGGGCACCACAGGCTGTGCGGAAGCCTCGAGCGCGTTGCCGGGCGCGGCAGCCGGAGCCACCCACTCGCCCGTCGCCCGCTGCACACTTTCGAGCATCAGTTCGGCCACGTCCTTGACCACGATGTCGTCGCGCTTGGCCTTTTCGGGCGTGGAGTTCATCATCGACTTGCAGAAGGGGCAGCCCACGGCCACCACCTTGCCACTGCGCCCGTACTCGGCAGCATTTTCAGCGGCCGTGTCGAGGCGGGCCTGAATCTCTCGGAAGCGGTTGTCGGACACGCGCTCGCGGCCCTCCTCCTCCTCCTTCCAAAACTGCGCTCCACCCGCTCCGCAGCAAAACGAGTTGTCGCGGTTGCGTTCGAGTTCCAGCACCTCGCCTGCCATTTTCGTGATGAGGGTGCGCGGCGCGCCGAACACGCCGTTGTGGCGGCCCAGGTAGCAGGGATCGTGGTACGTGACCGACTCCTGAAGCTGCGCCAGGGGCAGCTTGCCCGCCGCCACCAGCGTTTCGAGGTACTCGGTGTGGTGGATGACGCGGTAGTCGCCGCCGAGCTGCTTGTACTCGTGGCCGATGGCGTTCATGCAGTGCGGGCAGGTGGAGACGATCAGCTTGGGGGCCACCTGATTGAGCGTCTCCACGTTCTCCGCGGCGAGCTGTTGAAACAGGAATTCGTTGCCCGCGCGCCGGGCACTGTCGCCGGTGCAGGCTTCCTTCTTGCCCAGCACGGCGTAGTTCACGCCCGCCTTGTCAAGCAGTTGCACGAAGGACCGCGCCACCTTCTGCGCGCCCGGATCGTAACTCGCCGCGCAGCCTACCCAGTAGATCAGGTCTGGCCCGGGGTTCTCGTCGATGGTGGGCACGCGCAGCCCCTCGGCCCATTCCAGGCGCTTGTCTCGGCTGATGCCCCAAGGATTGCTCGCGCGCTCCATCCCGCGAAAGGCGGTCTGGAGTTGGGGCGGAAACTCACCGGCCACCATGACCTGATGGCGGCGAATGTCGATAATGTCGAGCATCTGCTCGTCCTGCACGGGACAGACCTGCATACACGCGCCGCAAGTGGTGCAGGCCCAGACGGATTCCTCGTTGATCGCGTATTCGAGAAGTGGGTGCGCCGTGCTCGCGCCGCTCTCGAAGGCGGCGGGCTTCAGCGTGAAGGGGCTGGGGTGCGCCGAGATGACGTTTAGCTCCATGCGCTTGTTGATCTCCAGCGCAGCGGGCGACAGGGCCTTGCCCGTGGCGTTTGCCGGGCAAACGTCCTGACAGCGGTTGCACTGGATGCAGGCGTAGGCGTCGAGGAGGCGGGGCCATTCCAGGTCTTCGAGCTTCTGCACACCGAGCTTGGGTTCCTCGGCCTCCATCGCCTCCTCCAGCCCCTTCATGGGCGGCAGCACGCCCGTGGGTTCGCGGCGGCGCACGGTGTACTTGAGCGGGGCCATAAAAATGTGGATGTGCTTCGAGCGGGGGAAATAGACGAGGAACGCAAGGATGGAGCCGAGCGCCGCCCAGTAGCCGAAGAGGCGCCAGCCCATCACGGCACTGTCGCTCAGGCCACTGAACAGGAGCGCCCCAAGGCCCGACGAGAGCGGTTGCAGGGCGTCGTAATGCGTGGAATCGCGCGCCTCAGCCACCATCTTCGCCGCGTTGCCGATGATGCGGCTACCGACGTGAAACAGGATGAAGGACGACACGATGATGGAGTCGCGCCGGATGTAGTTCTGCTTGACGAGCGGGTGCAGCGCCGACTTCTCGTTGAACTTGAAGTCGCGGCGCGAGGGCAGGTACAGCCGCCGGATCAGCAGGCTGACCACGCCCACGAGGACGAGGAACGACAGAAGGTCCGCGAGCAGGTTGTACACCGCGCCCATAACCGTGTTGCTCTTGATGCTGAAGTGGAAGTACCCCTCCAGCCCATCTATGACGTTGACGAGCAGGTAGTAGGTGAAGCCGTAGAAGATGAACGCGTGCAACACGCTGATCCAGCGGCGGCGGCGGAAGGTGCGCTCCTGCGTCAGCGAGACGCGCAGGGCGTATCCGATGCGCTCCGGCAGATTGTCCCAGCGGGCCTCGTTCGCGGGCAGACCCCGGCGAATGCGCAGGTACAGGCGGTAAAAGCCCCAGGCACCGTAACCGCCGGCCACCAGGGCAAAGATGAAGAACAGGATTTTGTGCAGGGTGGGCAGCAAGGCAGTCTCCTCAGGTGGGGATGGGGGATGAAAATTTGTACTCAGTCAAAGTATAGCCGGACAGCCCTGAAGGATTGCGCGCCCGGCACGTGTGGATGGGCCCAGCATAAGGGCAGGCCGGGCGCTGGGCACGGACACGCGGCGGGCACGTCCGGTTCCTCCATACCCCTCCCCCTTCCGGGATATTGCAGCCCCTACCAGCGGGCTGGTCGGTTCTTGTCCAACCCCAAAGAAACACGGCGAGGACCGTGTTCTTGGCTCCTCTCCCTCGACGTTAACAGTTGGGGGCGCAGAGGGGGGAAACGGGCCGGGCTTCCCTGGCGGCACCTTTTCTTCGCCCCTCACTTCAAGTCCCTCAGACAGACCGGACCGCTGCTCTACACGAATTTGGCATAGCCCGAGTGCGGCAGGGCGACCCTGCGCGCTCCGGCAATGGGCGCGCACCACATGTGGCTCGCCGGCGGTCCCGGTCGTGGTCAAAGGGCGCGTACCGCCCGCGCTCCAGTTCGCGGGCCTCGGGGCAATCGAGGAACAGCAGAGCGCTGGTGTGAACGTGGCCTGGGGTGCCGGGCACCCCAGGCCGCCAGCGCTCGCCCTCGGGCGTGGCGGGAAGAAGCCGCAGGCCATCGGGGCGCACGGTAAAGTTCAGGCCGCCCACGGGGTTGACCGGGTGGCCCGCCGCCTCCACGACTTTGGCGCGCATCAGCGTAGGGCCCGAAGAGTTCACCCACCTGCTCTTCGAGCGGAATCAGCCCGCGCGGCGTGAAAAAGGAGGTGTGCGGGCAGCGGTAGACCTTGACGGCCCGCCCGACGCTCCTGGCGCGCGACTTTCAGCGGGCCGGGCCTGCTGAAAGTCGCGAACCTGCAGCCGGCGGCGTTCACGGTGAGCCCGTGTATCCCTGCCAGCGCCGAGGCGGTGGAATCCTCCGGAGCCATGCAGTGCAGGAGCAGTCGGAACCCGCTCACGCTCCTGAAGACGGCGGCCTGCTCCCCGGCCAGCTTAGGCGGGAGCCTTCCTTTGCAAGTGGCCCTGCACGAAAATGACCCCCGCCACACCCCCAGAGGCGCAGGCCGGTCACCCGCCCTCTTTCCTGCCTGTACCGAACGGGCAGAAGGGGCAGAGACGCCTCTGCCCCCACGGAGGAAACTGTCACTGCTCGCCCTCGCCGCTGTCATGAGGTTTCCGGTTGACCAGTGGGGCAACGGCTGGTTTACCCGAGCGGAGCGAACAGGAAAAATGGTGACGGAAAGGAGTAGAGGCGCCGGAGCTGTAAAGGATTGTCCGGAAACTGAACAGGGCGACGTGCAGGGAGTGGGGGAAGCGGCGGGGCTCTCCCACTCCCTGCACGGTTGGGCGGCGAGGGAAGCGCGAGGTGCTCGCCGCCGCGGGTTCCTCAAGTTGAGGCGTGGACGCCCTCAGCCTGCTGCCCTTCGCGCTGGGGCACCGCCGCGGTCCTGCCGGCCCTCTGGCCGCTGGTCCTCATTTTCCCCCCGGCTAGCCTTGAGCCTCCCCCGATTTGTTCTCCGCCAGTCCCAGCCACAGGGCGGCTCCAATCACCAGCGCCGCTCCCAGGAGAGCGGTGAGCGAGAGGCGCTCACCGAAGAGCAGCGCCGCGAGACCCGCCGCCACGACAGGTTCCAGGCTGGCGATCACGCTCGCACGCGTGGCGGGCAGACCGCGGAGACCCGCGCTGTAGGCCAGGTAAGCGAGGTAGGTGCTCAGGACCGACAGGGCCGAGAGGCTGAGCCACGCGGCGGGCGTCTTGGCCGTGAACTCCACGAAGGGCAGCAGGCCCAGTGCCCCCACCGGCAGGGCCACCGTCAGCAGGGCGGGCGGGGCGTAGCGGGCAAAGTACGCCTTGCCGTACAGGTAGTACAGGCTGTAGGTGAACCCGGCGGCCAGGCCCCAGCCCAACGCCGCGCCCGTCACCGTCACGCCCGCGCCGCCCCCCAGGCTGATCAGGGCAATGCCCGCCAGGGTACCCGCCACGGCGGCGAGTTCGCGCAGGCTCAGGCGCTCGCGCAGCACCAGCACGCCCAGCAGCGCCACAAAGGCCGGGGCGGTATACAGCAAGACGCTGGCGAGGCTCGCGCCTCCCATCCGTACGGCCAACTGGTAAGACCCGTAAAAGACGCTGACGCCCGCCAGCCCAAAAGCCACGGTCACTCCGAGGTCCCGGCCACGCGGCAGGGGCGCGCGGGTCACCGCCGCGTGCAGCGCGAAGAGGGCCCCACCCAGCACCGCACGCCAAAAGGCCACCTCCAGCGGGGCCACCCCCGCCGCCTGCGCCTGCTTGCCCAGAATGCCCAGCAGGCCCCACAGCAATGCGGCGGTGAGGATCAGCAGCGCCGGCGGCAATCGCACGGTGGGTAGCTCAGCGCCGCCAGACCCGCAGCGTCGCCAACACGACGAGCAGCAGGCCTAGCCCACCCAGCGCGGCGAGAATCAGCAGGCGGTCGTCCCTCGTCTGCCCGACGGGTGCGAGAATTCCACGGGTGAAGGGAGAGGTGTCGCTGGCGGCGCCCAGCACGTCCACCGGGACGGGAGCATCGTCACGCGCGGCCTGGAGGTGGGTGTCTCCGGGGGCCGCCACGGGCCGCAGCAGGCCATCAGGCGTGAGGGGCGAGTAGACGCTGCTCGTCACCCAGTAGGCCCAGCGCCGCGGTGGAACAGCCGCGTCGATCACCAGGGCGTTGCCCTGCACCCGCACCACGGGCGTCGTGAGCGTTTCTTCCGGGCCGTTTCCCTCAGGCGCGTACGTCAGGGTGCTGCCGCCACCTGTTACGCGCAGGTGATAGGTCCATCCGCCCGTCGTGGCTTGCAGGTTCAGGGCGTCCAGCTCACGTTGCCCACCGAGGGCGCTGCCCACAAAAATATCGGTGACGTTCGCCGAGAAGCCGTCCGGCAGTCCCCAGGGATTCTCGACGCGGCCGAGCTCCACCGTGAAGCGGCTGCCCGCACCCTGCCCCTCGGCGCGAAAGGCCCGCAGGTCCAGGGCCTCCGCGCTCACGGCGGGCCGGGTGGGCAGGAGGTAGCCGCCGTCGCCCCGCGCGTCGCCGGCAGGATCGGCGAACGTCAGGAGGGCGGCGGTCAGCAGGGTGAGCACGCGCGCAAGTATACGGGGTGACCTGCGGGGGGAAAAGCCGCGCCGCAGGTCACGACCCCCTTCACCTCTACCCCAGCGTCCGCACCCGCGCGATCAGGCCGAGCAGCGCCTGGGCGAGTGCCCGGGGATCATGGCGCGCCGTGTCACCCGCCTGCAGCAGGGGCACGCTGCGAACGCGGCCCCGCAGCTCGCGCCCCGCTCCCTGCAGGGTGAGGACCTGCGCGCCCTCGGCGGCGTAGCGGGCCTGCACCGTGGGCGGCACCGGCGTGCTGTTCATCAGCACCCAGGTGGGTGCCCGGCCCAAATGGGTGCTGATGGCGTCCACGTGGTCTTTCAGACTCAGACCTGTGCTCTCGCCGGGTTCGGTCATCAGGCTGGCGACGTAGGCGACGGGGGCCGCCGACTCGCGCACTGCCCGCGCGATCTCGGGCACCAGCAGCGCGGGGATAATGGAGGTAAAGAGGCTCCCCGGCCCCAGCACGATCAACTCGGCGCTGCGAACCGCTTCCACCACAGCGGGCAGGGCGGGCAGGTCTGGCGGTTCGAGCCGCACGTCCTCGATGCGCGACGCGCCCACCTGCCGCGCGAGTTCGCTCTCGCCGCGCACCTCCCGCCCATCACTGAGCCGCGCGACGAGGGTGGCGGGCGTGGTGGTGGCCGGAAAGACCTGGCCGCGGACCCGCAGCACGTCGTGGATATCCTGCATCGCTCCCTGCAGCCCGCCCTGTTCCTCGCTGAGCGTGGCGAGCAGCAGATTTCCGAAGGTGTGGCCCTCCAGCCCCTCACCGCGACCGAAGCGGTGCAGCAGCAAGCGCGCGAGCACCGGCGAGTCCGAGAGGGCCGCGTAGCAGTCCGTCAGGTCGCCGGGCGCGATCATGTCCAGCGCCGCCCGCAGCCGCCCACTGGAGCCGCCGTCGTCCGCGACGGTCACGATGGCCGTGAGGTTGCTGCTGTGTTCCTTGAGGCCGCTCAGCAGATTCGACAGCCCCGTGCCGCCGCCTACGGCCACCACACGCGGCCCGCGCGAGAGGGTGCGCTTGGAGTAGATCACGTCCACGGCGGTGTCGGGCGCGGTGCCGGTGGCGTGCAGCACCGAACGGTTGAGCATCACGATGGCGAACAGCGCGCCCAGGAGTGACAGCACCATCACGCTGATGCCGGTCACGTACATCGGCATGACATCGGGGTTTGCCAGGGCGTTCAGGCCCAGAATCCAGCGCGTTGCCACGAAATGCAGCGGCCCAGTCCAGGTGAAGTGGAGAAAGCCCACCGCGCCAATCAAGGTGCAGACCACGAACAGCAGCAGCCAGCGCTTGACCCCCATGCCAGGCGAGAGCCACATCCGGGCCTGCGCGCGGCGGCGTCGCCAGGGGCTCATACGGGATCCGGGCGAACGTGGAATGGACGGTTCAGCCCGCCCTGCGGCGTGACGGCGCGCGCGCCCTCCCGTTCAGGTCCAGACCGGTCTGGAAACGGCTGGAACGTCCGCCGCATCACGCCTCTCCTGTGGGGGGCTGCATGTCCCGGTGGTCCGTCACCTCCGGATTCAGGTCCCCCAGATCGCGCGTCAGGCGGTCCGTCACGGCCACCGAGCGGTGTTGTCCCCCCGTGCAGCCCACCGCCACCGTGTAGCCGTGACGCCCCGAAGCCCGCGCCCGCTCGGCCGCCAACCGCACGAAACCGCGCACCTGGCCGTAGAATTCCTCAGAGGCCGCGTCACCAAACACATAGCCCGCCACTTCCGGTTCCAGACCTGTACGGGAGCGGAGCGCCGGATCGTAGTAGGGGTTGGGCAGCGAGCGCACGTCCACCACGAGGTCCGCGTCCCTCGGCGGCGTGTGCTTGAAGCCAAAGCTCTGGAGCCGCAGCGTGAAGTCCTGCTGCAGCTGCAGCACCTGCAGCACCCGCGCGGCGAGGTCCGCGGGCGTGAGGTCCGTCGTGTCGATCACCACGTCTGCCAGCGCCCGCAGAGGCGCGAGCAGGTCGCGTTCGCGGGCGAAGTCCACCATCAGCGAGTCACCCAGCGGATGCTCACGGCGGGTGAAGTTGTAGCGCCGCAGCAGCACCTCGGAGGTCGCCTCCAGAAAGACCACCCGCAGGTTCTCGTGCCGCCGCGAAAGGCGGTGGTAGCTGTCTTCGAGGGCACTCAGGAAGTCGCGGGTACGCGCGTCGGTGCTCACGGCCACCCGCCTCAGCCCGCGCGCCTGCGCGAGGTCGTACATCGCGCCCCACAACTCCGGCGGCAGGTTGTCGGTGATAAAGAAGCCCGCGTCCTCCAATGTGCGGAGCGCGGTACTTTTTCCGCTGCCCGACAGCCCCGATACGATCACGAACGCCATGGGGGGTAGTCTAGCGGCGGAGGAGCAACCAGGGGTACAGCGCCCGTTCCCCCAGATGAAGGCCCACGCCCTGTCCTTGAGGTGGCTCATCGTCGCCGAAGTGCTGTACCTCTTGGCCTGTAGAGCGGGTTCCGGTTTGGCAACGCCACGCCCGGAACCCGCTTTTCTCCTGCGTGCCCCGATTGGCAGCAAGTCCGCTCTGACTTGAATCACTTCCTCAACGGTGAGGTAGGAGCCCGTATGGGGTAGAGGATGAGGACCCCTGGCGCGCCTGGGTACTTGGCCTGACCAGGGCCAGGAACTGACGCGCAACTTCCCGGATGATCCAGACGAAATCGCCGTCATGGACGCCCTGCGTCATCTTCTGGGCTGGGACGCGCGGTCTGAGGTCGAAGCGCTTGAACACCCCTCCGAATGGATCAGGAACGCCGCACTGCGGTACGGGTGCGCGAGAACGCTGTGGACGGAACGGTCCCCCTCTCCATCTCCAGGGAGGCGAAGGTGGAAATCGCGCGGCCCCTTTCTGGAAGACGGGGTGCAGGCCGTTCGAGAAGCGGCGAGGTGGACCGTGGAGGACGCCTCCGGGATATTCCGCTCGGAGCAAAAAGAAGACGTGCCGCCTCCCGAAGGGGGGCACGCCTCAGCGAAGGCCGTGGCGCTTCAGCGCACCTTCGTTCCGCTTGGCAGGTCCAGCCGGGTGCCCACCAGATCGAGGTTGCCATCCGCGTCCTCGGCAGCCAGGATCATGCCCTGCGACTCGATGCCGCGCAGCTTGGCGGGCTTGAGGTTCACGACCAGCACCACCTTGCGGCCCACGAGGTCCTCCGGCGCGAACCACTTGCGAATGCCGCTGACCACCGTGCGCGTCTCTTCACCCAGCTTCACCGTCAGTTTGAGGAGTTTGTCGGCCTTTTCGACCGCCTCGGCGGCCACGACTTCGGCGATGCGGAGGTCCACCCGGGCGAAGTCGTCGATGGAGATCAGGTTCTCGGCGGGAGCGGGGGCGGCGGTCTGGGCCGTGGGTTCGGCGGTCTGGGTCATGGCAGGTTTCTCCCTCTTGGGTTTGGGTGCGGGGACGGGCGCGGAGGCCGGCTCCTCCCCCGCCCTGGGTAGTTCGGGCTTCGGCTCCGGCTTGGGAAACAGGACCGGGCCGCCCACGAGGCGCGTTCCAGCAGGCGTGAGGCCCCAAGCTCCGGTGAGGGCGTAGAACTGCCCGCCGAGCCCAATCTGGGCGCGCAGCTCGCGGGCCTTGACGGGAATCACCGCCTCCAGCGCCACGCTCGCCACGCGCAGGCCTTCGACGGCGGTGTACAGCACTGTGTCCAGTCGGCGGGCGGTCTGGTCGGACTTGGCGAGGTTCCACGGCGCACTCTCAGCGATATAGCGGTTGAGATCACGCACGAAGTTCATGGCCGCTTCAATCGCCATGTTGACCTTCAGGTCATTGACCAGCCGCAGAACCTCGCCGGGCAGGGCCAGGGCCGCCGCCTCAATCTCGCGCTCGCGGTCACCCACCTCCACGGCCTGGGGCAGCACGCCGCCGCGGTACTTCTGAACCATGCTGACCGTACGCGAGAGCAGATTGCCCAGGTCGTTGGCGAGGTCGGAGTTCAGCCGCGACACCAGGATGCCCTCGCCGTACGGGCTGTCGGCGCTCAAGCTGGCCTCGCGCAGCAGGGTGTAGCGGATGGCGTCCACGGGGTACGCGGCCACCAGCGCTTCGGGATCAATGGCGTTGCCCAGCGACTTGCCCATCTTGCGCCCGTCTTCCGCGAGGATATGGCTGTGCACCACCAGGCGGCGGTAGAGGGGCAGCCCCGCCGCGCGCAGCATGGTGGGCCAGAACACGGCGTGGGGCTTGAGGATGTCCTTGCCGACGACGTGCCAGGCGGCGCCGATGATGGCCTCGGGCTTGCCCCGGCTGACCGGCGCGGAGACGTAATTGAGCAGGGCGTCAAACCACACGTACGTCACGTGGTCTGGGTCCCAGGGCAACTCGATCCCCCAGGGCACACGCGACTTGGGACGGCTGATGCTCAGGTCCCCGATGGGCTCTTTCAGCATCTCCAGCACCTCGTTGCGGTAGCCGGCGGGCTGGATGAAGTCGGGATTGGCCTGGATGTGCGCCCGCAGCCAGTCCTGGTACTTCTCCATACGGAAGAAGTAGTTGGCTTCCCGGCGCAGTTCGGGCGGGTCCTTGTCACCGGGGTAGCGCCGCACCCCATCCGGGCCTTCGACGAGTTCCTTTTCGGTGACGTAGCGTTCGGCGCCCACCGAGTACAGTCCCTCGTACTGGGCGAAGTAGATGTCGCCCGCGTCGTACACGCGCTGCAACACCTCCTCCACATAGCGCTGGTGGCGTCGCTCGGTGGTGCGGATAAAGTCGTCGTAGCTGATTTCCAGGCGGTCCCACAGGCCCTGGAAGGCGCGCCGGGCGAGATCATCCACGAAGCTCTGCGGGGTCTGCCCGGCCTTGGCGGCGGCCTTGGCGATCTTCTCGCCGTGCTCGTCGGTGCCGGTCACGAAGGTCACGTCGTACCCGGCGAGGCGGTGGTAACGGGCGAGGGCGTCGGTCAGAATTTTCTCATAGACGTGGCCGATGTGCGGCGCGCCGTTGGCGTAGTCGATGGCGGTGGTGATCAGGAATTCCCGCCCCGCCCCAGTGGACGGGTTTTCTCTGAATTGGCCTTCAGGCTGATGTGTCATGCTCGGCTCCCCCCCGGCAGATGGCCGGACAACCGTGTCAGGATACGGAAAAAATGGTGTGGCGGGCGGCACGCGCCAGAGACAAGTGGGCGGGATGCGCCTCTGCACGCACCCCGCCCCCTGCTGCAGCGTCTCAGGCGCGCGGGAGCATTCGCATCATCACGGTGGGGGTGATGGTCATGTGGTCCAGTGTACCGGGCCGGGGCGGCGGTAGGCCACTTCACCCGGGCGTGATTTCAGAAGCGATCAGGGGTGATGAGCCTGTTCCCTCCGTCTTTTGCCCCGGAGGCGGCCCAGGACCCCTGGTGGAGAGGTCCTCCCGGCCCGGTCGCCTCACGGCCTTGGACGCATGGCGGGGCTGACAGCGCTGATGCTGGCGAACAACGTGGCGGTGGGAAGCCGGACGCCCGCGCGGCTGATGCACGCGCCCTTCGGCGGCGTGAGGCTCACAGACCTGGTGTTTCCGTGGTTCCCGTTCTGCGCGGGAGCGGCGCTGCCCTTCTCGCCCGCGGCCCTGCGGCGGGCGGGGGTGTACCCGGTGGGGGCCTTCCTCACGAGCGTTACCGAGCACCGCCTGCTGTGGGGGCTCGGCGTGCTGCAACTGATCGCCCTCGCCACGCTGGGCGGCGCGCTGCTGGGAGGCCTGCGCTGGCGCTGACAGGCGGGGGTGGCAGCGGCGCTGCTCGCGGGCTACGGCCCCTTCCTGGCAGACGCCCCGCACCCGGCGGGCACTGGAATGGTGGGCGAGACCGCCATTCCGCTCCAGCACATGAGCGGCGCGCCGCTCTCGCCGCTGGGGCTGGGTGTGGGCCTGACTGGCCTGGGCCACGGCTGGGTCGCCTCCGGGCACCTGCCCTTCGCCAAAGCGATCTGAACTCCCCCGACGTGTCTGTATAGCGCTGGGCTGGCGACGGTGGGCATTCTGGGGGTGTGCTGGCTGGCGGCCCGCTGCCCCGAGAGCGCCGTGGCCCGCTGGCTCGCGCCACCCTCCCAGGCCGCAACGCGCTGGCTGCCTATGCGCTGCCCACCCTGTTCAAGGTGTGGGTGTTGATGGACTGGCAGGTGCGCTGGACGGGCGAGCTCCAGTCCATGCAGGGGGCGGTGCTGACCCCGGCCCGCACCTATCTGGGCACGTGGGCGGGCGGCATGCCCTTGCGGCGGCGATGCTGGGCAACGTGGAGCGCAAGCAGGGCCGCGACGCCGACGCGCGGGCCCAGTACCTGGCCGCTGCCCGGCTGTATGTGGCGTAGGGCCCTACGCCCACCAGCATGGACGGCAAGCTCAAGTGGGCGCGGGGGAAACCGCCCACAACGGGGGCACCGAGCACCGCCTGACCGCTCTGTTTTCACATCCATGCTGGACCTGTCTCCCACACGCCTCGCCCTGATCCTCGCCTTGGGGGCGTGGCCCGCGGTGGAGGCGCGCGCGGACTTCTCCCGGCAGCGTGCCCGCCCCCACGTGGGCACCATTCCGGCCCTGCCGCCAGACCAGACCCAGCCGCTCGCGCCGGGAACCCAGTGGGGTCAGGTCCTGCCAATACCGACGCTGAGCCCAGCGGCGCCGCAGGTCCACCGCGCCGCGTACCTCAGCAACGGCTTTATCGCGGTGGCGCACGCCGTGGTACCCATTACGCTGCAGGAGCGCGCGGGCCTAAAGGCGCTGGTGGAAACGGTGGCCCGCCGTGTGCTGGACACCCGCCCCGCGCTGGACGGGGTGGACCTGGGCGTGTATGACCGGGGCAGTTATGCGAGCTTGGGCGCCACGCTGCCCCTGCTGACCGCCAGCGTGCCGCTTGACCGCCTGAAGGACTTCAGTGCCTGGGCCCCCGGCGCAAGCGCGTATGAGCGCGTGTGGCGGAATCCCGGCAACCTGCCCGAATTCCGCGCGCCGGACCAAGTGCGCGGAGAACAGCCCCGGCTGAACGCCGAGAGCGGCCTGCATGATCACCTGCTCTACAAGGGCAAACCCACAGCGGAGGGGATGGCCGCGCTGACCTTCGACGACGCGCCGCACCCGCTGTTCGAGCCGCCGCTGCTAGACCTCCTGCGGCGCAGCAGGGCCCACGCCACGTTTTTCGTGATTGGGCGCAACGCGCGGGCCTACCCCTACTTCATCCGCGACATGGTGGCCGAGGGCCACGAGGTGGGCAACCACACCTACCACCACCTGCGCCTGCCGCAGCTGACCCCCGCCGAGACCGCCCAGGAGATGGACCTCGCCAACGGCGTGATCCGCGAACTGACCGGCAGGCCTGCCCGCGACCTCCGGCCGCCCCGCAGCGAGTACATCCCGGAAATCCTGCGAGCCGCCGGAACCCTGGGCCTGACCACCGTGTTCTGGACCGACGGTCCAGGGGACTTCCTGAACATCGGGGACGATCTGCTGCGCGCCCACCTCGACAGCCGCCTGCGCCCCGGCGGAAGCGTGCTGCTGCACGACAACGCTTCCGAGATGCTGGACGTGCTGCGGGCCCTTCTTACACCTCGCCCCGCGCGAGGGCATCCGGCTAACGACGGTAGGGGGGTCGCCGAAGTAGGGTTCAGAAGGATTCCAGCCAAGCCGTTGTTTCAGAACAACCTGCCCTGAGCAGACCCGCAGGAGAGCGGACGGAACGAATCAACCCAAGCGGAGTGAGCAGAAAAGACGGTGACGCAGAGGCGTGAAACCGCCGAAGCGGAGGGGACGGAACGGATGATCCGGAAACCGGATCAGAGCTTCAGCAGTGCCCCCAACACCGCCGCAAGCAGCACCACCAAAGCGCTGTTTGCCTCTGTCCGCCACAACGCGGTGAAGGCCAGGCCCACGAGCAGGGCCGTGGGCCACGACGTGACCGTGCCGCGCGCCAGCACCACGGCGCTCGCCAGCACCACCCCGCCCCCGAAAGGCAGCAGGGCGCTGCGAAAAGCCGCCGCCCACGGGTGCCCGCTGTGCCGCTGCCAGAGCAGGGCCGCGCCCGCACTCAGGAGCGCCGTGGGACCGTAAAAGCCCAGGGTGGCCGTCATCGCGCCGGGCAGGCCCGCAATGGCGTACCCGTAGTGCGTGACCGCCAGCAGGTTTGGGCCCGGCATGATCTGCCCCAGGGCAAAGCCGCTCGCCATCGTCTGGGAACTGATCCAACTGTGTTCCAGCACCAGCGATCGCTCGATTTCCGCCACATTGGCCCCACCGAAGCTGATCAGGCCCAGCCGGACAAAAGCCAGCAGCAGGTCTGTCAGATCCGTCACGCCGTCCTCCGGGGACGGTGCAGCAGCAGCCCCGCTCCCACCAGCACGAGCAGCACCGGCAGCAGGTCCAGCCGCAGCACCCCCAGGGCCACCAGGGTCAGGACCGTCACGGTTGGCCCGCCGCGTATCCCCCACCCCACCCGCACCACCGGCAGCGCAGCCGTCAGCAGCACGCCCAGCGCCGCACAGGCCGCGCCCTTCAGTCCACTCTGAAGCACCGGGGGCAAGCCGCCGGGACGCCCCAGCGTCGCCGCACTCGCCGCCAGCATCGCCAGGAGACCGGGCAGCAGGATACCGAGCACCGAGGCCGTGGCCCCCACGCCTCCGCACATCCGCGCGCCCACCACCGCTGCCAGATTCACCGCGTTCGGCCCGGGCATCAGCTGGGCGAGCGTGAACATCTCCGCGAACGTCCCCTCGGTCAGCCAGCCGCGCGCGAGCAGTGTCCGCCGGGCGTGGGCCGGCAGGCCGCCGCCTATGCCCGAGAGGGCCACGCCGACGAACAGGGTGCCTAAGGCCACGGGCGTCGGTGGAGAGGAGAGCGGGGAAGGTTGATCTTCCCGAAAGGAGGCGGGCGCAGACATGGACCGAGGGTAAGGCCGAAAGGTGTTGCGGCAGTGTTCCTACTTTAGAGACAACATAAAAAGGATGGCACCTGTCCTCTTTCCCGCCCGGCTTCCGGAGGAACCCCACCAGACTGGAGAAGAGGTGGGTTCAGCTGCCCATGCGGGAAAGGTCCACGATGGGAGGTGCGGCGGCTTCCGTCACCCCGGCGCGAGCGAGGCGCTTTAGGTTGCGCTCCAGCGTGGCGGTATCGGTGTAGATGCTGACGCGCCGCACCTGCCCCCAGCGCAGCTCGATAATGTTTACGCCAGTGTTCTCGTTGGGCACGCCGTCAATACCGGGGCTGCTCTCCCGCCACTCCGCCACGACAAGGGTATTCCACGGCCAGCCACTGACCAGAACGCGCTCCAGCTCGAAGCGGATGCCCGGAAAGACCGCAAGCAGGCGGGCATACCAGCGCCCGATGGAGGCCGGCGTGGACCGCTCCCCGCCCAGCGCGTGCTCGCCGATAAAAAGGTGCCGGGCGTCCGGAGCAAACAGGCGGGTCACGCCCGTGGCCTTTCCAGCATTCAGGCCACCAAAGGCCCCCCGAATGATGCGGCGAACAATGAAGTGGTACATCGTCACTCCTCTCCGGGCGCCCGCAGACCCGCGCCACGGGCCCTGGGAAGGGTGTGCCGCAACGCTTCCTCTGCAGCATTCAGCGCCCCTTGCAGGACCTGAAGCGCCGGCGTGGACAGGGGCTCCAGGGTCTGGGCCGCAAGCACGGAGGCCAGGGGAACGAGTTCCCGCAAGACCTCCAGGCCCTTACGGGTCAGCCGCAGCCGCACAGTGCGGCGGTTTTCGCCGGGCGCGCGCTCCAGCCAGCCCCGGTCCACGAGCCGGGTGGTCACGGCGGTCACGGTGGTGCGTTCCAGAAAAAGCTGCTCGGCCAGCACCGAGGGGGCCACGCCCTCTGAACCGGCCTCGTACACGGCCAGCAGGGTTCGGAACTGCGCGTGCGTCAGCCTGTGGACCGCGAAGAAGCGGTCAAAGCCCCCGGTCACCGCTGCCCCCACGCGCATCAGGGCCATGCAGAGGTTGGAATGCAGGTCTTCGTCCTTCATTGTTTTATTTAAAACAGTTTGTTTTAAAACTGTCAATCGGACCTCCGGGCACATCCCTCGTGGCTGGGCCTCCCCATCGTCACCACGCCCCGCGGCGACGAGTGCGGCGCGCGTGAAGCCGGCGTCCTGCACGATGGCGACACCATCTGCCCAGCCGCCCTGCCTGCTGGAAGCTGGCCGCTTCCCCTACCCCGCCGCCCGCCCGGGAGGGCAGCCATGACCTCATCCCAACCGGACGCCAGCGTGCAGGTCCGAGACGCACGCAAGAGCCACACCGTCCACGAGAAGGAACCCGGCTTTCTGGGCAACCTCCGTTCCTTCGTGCGCCGCAAAGGCCGTGAGGTAGAGGCGGTGCGCGGCGTGACCTCTGATCTTGCGCCGGGCGAGGTGGTGGGGTTTGTGGGGCCCAACGGGGCGGGCAAGACCACCACCCTCAAGATGCTCTCGGGCCTGCTGCACCCGTCCGGCGGCGAGGTGTGGGTGGCGGGCTTCGAGCCGCGCCGCCAGGCCGACTTTCTCCGGCCCATCACCATGGTGATGGGGCAAAAGCAGCAGCTCATCTGGGACCTGCCCGCCCTCGATTCCTTTCTGGTGAATCAGGCCATCTACGAAATCTCCGGGGCCCAGTACCGTGAGACGATGGCCGAGTTCACGGAAGTGCTGGGTCTGGAGGGCATTCGGTCCGCGCCTTTATCCGCGACTACAACGCCCGCTACGACGCGACGGTGATCCTGACCGGCCATTACATGACCGACGTGACGGCCCTGGCCCGCCGGATACTGGTCATTGACGCGGGGCAACTCGTGTTCGACGGGGACCCCGCCAAACTTGCCGAACGCAGCAGCGGTGGCAAGACGGTCAGGCTGCAACTGCGTCAGCCCATCTCGGCCCTGGCCCTTCGGAAATACGGAACAGGCGTGAAGGTGGACGGCCTGAGCGCCGAACTCACCGTGCCCCGCTCGGAGGTCAGTCCGCGCGCCGCCCGCCTCCTCGCGGACCTCGACGTGGTGGACCTGACGGTGGAGGACCCGCCCATCGAGACGGTGATGGCGGCGCTGTTCGGGGCGCGGGAGAGGGAGGGTGTCCGTGGCCCCCTTTCTGCGCAAGCTGCGCGTGACGCTCTCCACCCAGTTCGCGCTGATGACCGAGTACCGCGCCGAAGTCATCATCTGGACGCTGTCGGGCACGCTGTCACTCGCGATGCTGCTGGTGTGCATGGCGCAGGCGGGCTCGGCTCCCGGCGGACGGATTCGCGGGTACACGCCAGGGGACTTTGCCGCCTACTTCCTGTCCACCTGGGTGGTCGGTCAACTGATGGTGGTGTGGGTGGCGTGGGAGCTGGACACCGAGGTGCGTCAGGGCACCCTCTCGCCGCGGCTGGTGCGGTTTCTGGCGCTGACGGCGCTGTTCGCGTGGCTGGCGGGAGCGCGGGTCACGGGTGACCTCTGGGCTTACCCAGCAGCGCTTGGACTCGCCCTGCTGGGCTTCAGCGCCCGCTTTCTGTGGGAATACTGCGTGGGCCTGCTCGCCTTCTGGACCGAATCGAGCACCAGTTCTCAGGAGGTGGTGTGGCCCGTGTACGCCGCGCTGGGCGGGATGTTCGCGCCGCTGAGCTTCTACCTGGAGTGGGTGCAGCGGGTGGCCGTCTGGACACCCTTTCCCGACATGCTGGGTCTGCCCGCCCGCCTGCTCACAGGCAAGGGCGGGCTGGCCGACGCAGGGCAAGGGGCCCTCGTGCTGACCGCGTGGCTGCTGGCCTTCTGGCTGCTGCGGCTGTCGGTGTGGCGCGTGGGACCACGCAAATACGGGGCGGTGGGGGCGTGAAGCGTTACCTGCGGCTCGTCCGCATCTTTACGGAGGCGACGCTGGCCGCGCAGCTGGAATACCGGGCGAACTTCGTGGGCGCAGTGCTGGCGAGTCTGGCCCAGTCGGGCGCCGCGCTGCTGGTGGTGGGGCGCTTTATGCTGACTGAGGGCGTGATCAGCGCGTTTATCCAGCCCAACATGGGCAAGATCGCCGAGGCTGTGCGGACGGGCAGCATGGACTTTACGCTGCTCAAGCCCATCGGCGCGCAGCTCAATGTGAGCACCCGGTATCTGAACGTGCTGCGGGTGACGGACCTGCTCGTGGGTCTGGGGCTCTTGGTGTACGCGGGGGCGCACCTGACCCTCTCGACCATCGGCGTCGCCTTCGCCGCACTGCTGTACCTGTGCTCGGTGGTGATCGTGTATTAGACCTCTTGCGAAAGTCGTAGGCTAAGCTGGGAGGGTGGAGCGAGACCGTCTGACACGCACGCTGAAGATGAATCGCAAGCAGTTCCGTCGACGCACCGGGGTCTACCCGGAAACGTTTGCTGAGATGGAAGAGGTGCTGACCCTACGCGAAGGACAGAAAAAGAAATCAGGCCGCCCCGCCGCGCTCAGCGTGGCGGAACAACTGCTGATGACCCTGGAATTCTGGCGCGAGTACCGGACCTTCGCCCACCTGGGTGACGACTGGGGTGTGCACGAAGCCACCGTGCATCGCACGGTGGAACGCGTGGAAGCGGCTCTGATTGCCAGTGCACGGTTCCAGCTGCCCAAGAAACGCGTGTTTCAGGAAGCACAACTCGTGTACAGCATCGTCGCGGTCGATGCTTCCGAAGTGCCCTGTGAACGGCCCAAAAAAAGCAGCGCGCGTGGTACAGCGGCAAGAAAAAGCGGCACACCCTGAAATTTCAGGTGCTGATGTGCACAGTGACGCAGCGCATCCTGGGCACCGCCACGAGCGCTGGGGCGGTTCATGACCTAAAGCTGTTTCGTCAGTCAGGCGTTCGTTTTCCTCACCAAACGGCGCTTATTGGAGATGCAGGGTATCAGGGCCTGTGGAGAAGCCACAGGCACGCCCTTACCCCCCATAAGGCGACGCAGGCGTCGCCTCTGTCCGCGGAGCAGCGCCAGGACAACCGTGTCCTCGCGCATACCAGGCAGGCAATCGAGCATATGATCCGTCGCATGAAGATCTTCCGTGTGCTGAAGGGCGTGTACCGACATCGGCGGCGTCGGTTTGCACTCCGGGTTCAGCTCATCGCAGCGCTGTGCAACCTCACCCAAGCCTGCCGATCGTGACTTTCGCAAGAGGTCTATTGCATCTGGCTGGCGCTGTCCACGACGGCCTTCCGGTTCGTAAAGACGCAAAACGCCAACGAATTATTTGGCGGGGTGTTCGGCGCCGCCCGCTTTCCGGTGACGGCCTTTCCGGTGCCCATCCGCACGTTCCTGACCTTCGTGTTGCCCGTCGCCTTTGTAACCACCGTGCCCGCACAGGCAATGACGGACACACTGACGCCGGGGCTGGCGCTCGCCTCACCGCTGGTTGCGGCGCTGCTGTTTACGCTCACGCGCCTGTTCTGGAGGAAGGCGGTGGCGAGCCACACAAGCGCGAGCAGTTGAGGACGCTCCCGATCAGCCGCGCGTTCGGGCAAGGTTGTGCGCCACCGCTGCGCGGATGAGGGTCTTCAGGGCTTCGGCGTCGGGGCGCTCGCCTTCACGGATGTCGATGGCCCGCCGGGTGCCCCCCTTCAGGCTGGCGTTGAAGAGGCCCGCCGGGTCTGCCAGGGCTGCGCCGTGGGCGAAGGTCATCTTCACGGCGGCCTTGTACGTCTCGCCGGTGCAGATCACGCCTGCGCGGGACCACACGGGCACCTCCCACTTCCACTCCTCGGTCACCTCGGGATCGGCGTCGCGCACGAGGGTCCGCACCCACGCGAGCATCTCTCCGCGCCAACCGCCGAGTTCCGCGATTCGTTCATCGATTTTCTGAGCTGCCACTGCACTTTGCTTCATAGGGCCTCCAGTGGATGATGACCGTCCTGCGCGGCTTCACAACGGGATATTCTCCCACGGCCTGACCTCGGGCAGTTCCGCGCGGAAGGCTTCAATGATCCGCGTCACCCCGCCTATCGTCCGTGTCTCCCGCATCGGGTCCAGGGAGTGGTGGTCCCCGAAGTGGCCCTCCACCGCGTCCAGCACGGAGGACGGCACAATGCTGGGGAAGTCGGGCATTTGGGCGTGGACAAACGCGAGGACCTCCCGGTACGGCTGGCCTTCGGGCATGTCGGGCGTGAGGCTCCAGGCTCCCAGGTCCGCTCCTTCCCGCGCGAGAGCTGCCACCGCCTCCAGATACTCTGGGCATGGGCGACCCCGTGAAAGGCGTCAACCCCGAAGGCCCGGCACAGCAGCCGTTTCTGGTCCACCCCTTCCAGCGCCTGCACGGCCGCCAGGCTCACGGCGTCTTGCTCCGGCGTGCCGAGCCCCGCCTCATCACCGCGCATCCGGCTGTCGGTGCCGCCGTCCACCAGCAGCACGGTGTCTACCCCGACCTCCTGCACCAGTTGCCGGTTGGCCGGGAGCAGGGGCCAAACCACCCGTCCGGAGAAGGGCACAGATGGCCTGAAGCTGCTCCAGAGCAGGCCAGCGTGCCAGATGCAGCCCAGGGAAATACCTCAGGTCCGCGCGCGTCCCGGCCTGCACCTCGTACAGCGCTTCCCCACCAGCTGGGCCGAGGTAAGGTCCAAGCTGGAAAAGGACGAGTCAGCGAGGATGACCCATTTGCCCAGGGCCGTCTGCGCGAAATACAGCGGCAGCCCGCAGAACAGCTCACCCCCCGCCCCCATCCCGGTCAGAGGACAGTCTGGGCCTGTTCCAACCGGGCAAAGACAGGCGGCAGCAGAAAGGGCGAGGGGGACACAGGCAAGACCTCACTGCGTCTCCGCTCCGTCCTGCCGCGCGCGGTTGCGCAGAACCACCGCCTTCGCCCGCTCCATCCCCAGCCGCTCGTAAAATGGCACCACGGCGTCGCAGCTCAGGTCCACGGCGTACAGGTCGCCGAGTTGTCCAGCAGGTGGCGCATCAGCTCCGGGCCCCGGCCCTGGTGGGAGGCGTGGACTTCAAGCATCGGAATAAAGGCGGTCAGCACGCCGTCGCCGGTGGCCTGGGCGAGGCCCACCACCTGGCCGTCTTCTTCTACGGCGAGGGAAATGCGGTACGACTGGGACAGGAGGCGGCGCAGCGTCTGGGGTGTCGGTGGCTTCGGCCAGCTTTCGAAAAAGCCGTGCAGATGTGTGGGCGTGAGGCCGTCCAGACTGGAAACGATGTGCATGGAGACGGTGTGTCCCGCTGCCCCGGCGCAGGGCGCCGGCCAGACGGCGGGTTCTCCCCTGCATGAAGCGTCCGCCCCTGGCACATGCCCGGTTCCACTGGCTACAGTCGGCGCATGACCCTTCCCGCCTCAAACACGGCTTCTGCCGAGGGGGCCACCCTGCCCCTGCTCTTTACCCCGCTCAAACTGCACAGCCTGACCCTGCCCAACCGCGCCGTCGTGTCGCCCATGTGCATGTATTCCTCGCAAAACGGGCTGGCCAACGACTTTCACCTCGTCCACCTCGGCCAATACGCGCTGGGCGGCGCGGGCCTGATTCTCACCGAGGCCGCCGCCGTCTCACCAGAAGGCCGCATCAGCCCCGAGGACCTGGGTCTGTGGGCCGACGAACACATCGTGCCCCTGGGGCACATCACCGACTTCGTTCACCGTTTCGGCGGGCTCATTGGCGTGCAGCTCGCGCACGCGGGGCGCAAGGCGAGCACCTATTCCCCCTGGCGCGGCCGGGGCGCGGTGCCCCCGGAGGCGGGCGGCTGGCAGGTTATCGGCCCGGACGATCAGCCCTTTCACGTGACCTACCCCCGGCCCGTCACCATGACGGCGGAAGACATCCGCCGCGTGACCGCCGACTTCGCCGCCGCCGCCCGCCGCGCCCAGATGGCGGGCTTTGACGTGGTCGAGGTCCACGCCGCCCACGGCTACCTGCTGCACGAGTTCCTGTCGCCGCTCGCCAATACGCGCACTGACGAGTACGGCGGTCCCTTCGAAAACCGCGCGCGCTTCTTGCTGGAGGTGGTCCGGGCCGTCCGGGCCGTGTGGCCCATGCATCTGCCCCTCTTCGTGCGGGTGAGCGCCACCGACTGGGCCGACGGCGGCTGGAGCGTAGACGAGGCCGCCCAGCTCGCCTCGCTGCTCCGGTACGAGGGCGTGGACGTGCTGGACGTGAGCAGCGGCGGCCTCACCGCCGCTCAGCAGATCACCGCCGGGCCGCTGTACCAGGTGCCTTTCGCCGCCCGCATCAAGGCCGAGGTGCCGGACCTGCACGTGATGGCCGTCGGCATGATCGAGACGCCCGGTCAGGCTGAACAGGTGCTGCGGGACGGCGCGGCCGATCTGACGGCCCTTGCCCGAACCTTCTTGCGTGACCCCCACTGGACCCAACGGGCGGCGCGCGAACTGGGGGTTACACCCGCGCTGCCAGACGTGTACGGGCGGGCGGGATGGTGAGGGGACCTTCGGCCGTTGGCCTGAGTTGTTCCCAAGGGCCAACGGCTAAAGGCCAACGGCTTCCCCAATCCTCCCGTCCAGCAGGTGCAGCGCCCGGTCCGCCCGCGCTGCCACGCGATCATCGTGCGTGACGAGCAGCACGCCTGCACCTTCCTGGCGCGCGAGGTCCAGCAGCAGGGCGGCCACCCGCTCGGCGTTGGCACGGTCGAGGCTGCCGGTGGGCTCGTCGGCGAGGACCACCGCCGGGCGCGTCGCCAGGGCGCGGGCCACGGCCACCCGCTGGCGTTCGCCGCCGCTCAGGACGCCGGGCAGGTCCCGGCCACGCTCTGCCAGGCCCACACGGGCGAGCAGGTCGTGCGCCCGCGCCGCGCCGTCTTGCCCGGCCAACAGGGCGGGCACCTGCACGTTCTGGGCCACGGTGAGGTCTTCAAGCAGGTAGTGGTGCTGAAACACCAGGCCCACACGTCCAGCACGGCGGCCCGCGCGGGCCTGGGTGCTCAGGGTATCCACCCGCTCACCTGCCCACCACACCTCGCCGCTCTGGGGGGTGTCCAGGCCACCAAGCAGGTGCAGCAGGGTGCTCTTGCCACTGCCTGACGGCCCCGTCACGGCCACCACCTCGCCGGAACGGACCTCCAGCGAGACGCCGTGCAGCACGTCACTGCCAGCGAAACCGTGGCGCAGGTCCCGGGCCAGGAGGGCGGCGGGGGAATGGGGGCTGGAGGCGGTCACGGAGGGCACTGTAGCGTAGGCCTAAAGGCGGACCGGGATAGCTGCCCCCTTGATGGGCGCTAGGATCACGGGGATGAGTCGGCTCGACGACCTGAAACGCTCGCCCCTGTTCCAAAACGTGTCCGAGGACGCGGTGCTGGAAGCCCTCAAGGTGGTGGCCGAGCAGCACTTTACCCCTGGCGAACTGCTCGTCGAGCAGGACCGGGAAGGCGAGGTGCTGCACCTGCTGACCACCGGGGCCGTGCGCGTGAGCCGGGTCAGCCTTGGCAGCCGCGAGCGCGTGCTGGGCGATCTCTACGCACCTGGTGTGCTGGGCGAGACGGCAGTGCTGGCCCGGCAGGAACGCAGCGCGACCGTCCGCGCCCTGACGCCCGTGCGCACGCTGGCGCTCCACCGCGACCACTTTGAGCTGATCTTGCGCCGTCACCCACGCGTGCTGTGGAACCTCGCGGAGATGCTGGCCCGGCGCGTGACCTTTCTCAACGACGAGTTGATCGCCTTCGGCCTGAACACGGAAGCGGCGCTCGCTCACGTCTTTGCGGGTCTGTACGCGCAGCGGGTGGCAGCGGGCGTGCCGGACCCCGAAGTGTTGCCCCTGACCACCCACGACATCATGGGCCGGGCGAGCAGCAGCCGCGAGACCGTCGCCCGCGTGCTGCGCAAGATGGAAGCGGCGGGGGCCGTTCGGGTGAGCACCCAGACCGTCACCCTGCTGGACCTGGAGGAACTGGAATCGATTGCCCTGCAGGCGGCCGAGGTGGACTGATACGGTTTCCGGATCATCCGTTCCCTCCGCTCCCCTCCGCTTCGCTTCGGTGATTCCACACCTCTCCGCCACCGTTTTTCCCGCTCGTTCCGCTCAGGTTCATCGGTTATTTCATCACCGATGAACCTGAATCATTATGGTACGGGCGCTGCAGAATTACCCAACAGGCGGCCATTCCCCGCGTGCTGCTCCATACCGCGGAGGGCGTGTTTTCTCCTGAATCTTGAGGAGTTCGTATGGGCAGAAGCTGGCGACCGAAGGCTTCCCCAGTCAATCCTCCAGGGCTTCCGCCCGCACGTTCTCATCGGGATCGGCCGCCAAGCGCGCCCGCACTTCTCCCGGCAGCGCCGCCCGCCCAGCCATTGCCAGGCGCACGCCCTCGTCCCTGTCAGCGGCCAGGAGGGGCAGGAGGTGGGCAGGCAGGGCAGGGTGACGGGCGGCCGCGCGGCGCACCCCGGCATTCGCGTCCCGGCTCAGCGTTTCCAGCACAGCGCCGCTGGGGGCCTCGGCGTAGGCCACCCCACGGCGCACTTCCGCGTCTGCGTCCGCCGCGAGGCGGGCGAGGCGCTCGGAGCCGAGGTCCGGCCGTACGGCCAGAATGGTCCGAATGGCCGGATCGGCGTCTTGCAGCAGCGCGTCCAGCACGGCGGGCGTGAGGCCCTCGGCGCTCGCAACGTGCAGGCGGATGTCCTGCTCGGGAGCGCGGGCCAGCGCCAGCACGGCCGCTTCGGGCAGATCGTTGCGTTCCAGAAGGGCGCGCCGCACCGTTTCCGACTCGTCTCCAGCCAGCCGGGCGAGGCGCTCGGGGCCAGTGTCCGGGCGGCGGGCCAGGGCCGCGCGCACCTCGGGATCGGCGTCGTGCTCGGCGCGGTCCAGCCACCCGGCGGGCACCTGCCACGCCAGCAGGGCCGCCGCGCGCACCGCTGGATGTTCGTGCCCAGCCAGCCATCCGCGCACGTTCCGTGGCAGATCCACCCGGCGGGCCAGGGTGGCGAGCACGTCCAGGTCCCCGTCGGCACCCAGGGTCAGCATGCAGTCGAGCGGCAGGTCCAGCCGACGCGCCGCGCTCGCCCGCACCGTACCGTGCGCGTCGGCCACCAGGGTCCGCAGCACGTCACCGGGCAGATCGGGACGGATCGCCACGGCCTTTCGCACGTCATAGTCGTCGTCGCCCGCCAGCTGGCGCATGAGGGGTTCGGGCAGGGCAGGCCGCTTCGCCACCGCCTCGCGCACCTGCCAGCCTGCGTCGCTCGCCAGGGCTTCTACCCGCTGGGCACTCAGCCCAGGTTGTGCGGCGAGGGCAGCGCGCACCCCGAAGTCCTCGTGCCGGGCCGCGCCGTCCAGCACCCAGCCGGGCACCTCGGGGAGCCCCAGCAGGGCGATCACGCCTTCGGCTGGAAACGCGTTCAGCAGGTTGGGGCGAGCCAGGCGAATCAGGGGCAGGCCCGAGTTGGCGAGCACCTCGCGCGGAAAGCCGGGCGCAAGGGTGCCCAGCACCTCCACGGGCGTATTCGGATGCCGGGCGACGAGGGCCCGCACGCGGCTGTCGGGATGCACGCTGAGGCTGGTCAGCGTCTCCGCGTCCGCCCGCGTGTCCGAGGCGGTGCCCAGGGCGGCGTCCACCCCCAGCGCCGTGGGAGGCCGTGAACCGAGGTCAGGGAAGGTCATGGGGGAAATGATGGCAGAACGGGGCAGAGGGCAGAGTGCCGAGGGATAGGCTCACGGCCCGGCCTGCGCCACCGCGTCGATCAGCCTCCGCGCAATGCTGAAGGGCATGGGCAGGGACGGCAACTCCCCCACCGGATACCAGCGCGCGTCCTCAATCTCACCGGGCTGCGGAGTGATCTCGCCGCCCACGTACTCGGCGGTAAAGGCGATCATCAGCGAGTGCGGAAAGGGCCAGGGCTGACTGGCGAAGTAGCGCAGCGCCCGGATCTCCACGCCCACCTCCTCGCGAACCTCGCGGTGGCAGGCATCCTCGAGCGTCTCGGACGGCTCGACGAAGCCGGCGAGCGCCGAATACATCCCGGGCGGAAAGTGCGGCCCACGCGCGAGCAGGAACTCCCGCGCCGCGCCGCCGCCACGTGTCACGAGGACCATCACCACGGGCGCGACGCGGGGGTAGACGGTCAGGCTGCAGTTCGGGCAGGTCTTGGAATGTTCGTGCCCATTCCGGACCGTGGGCGTGGCGCAGTGGCCGCAGAAGCGGTGGGTGCGGTCCCATTCCACGATCTGCACCCCGTACCCGGCGAGGCCGAAGAGGTCTTCCGGCAGCAGGCCGAACACGCTGCGCAGGGGGCGCAGCTCGAAACCAGCCGGAGCGTCATCCACCAGCTGCGCCGCCACCACCGGCTGCTCCTCCAGCGTACCCAGCGGATTCACGAACGCGGATCCAAAGTCCGCCGCCTGACCCAGCGGCAGCGTGCCGTCCTCGCGCAGCAGCAGGCGGCCTCCCTGAAACAGCAACAGCAGCGCGTCTCCGGGGGGCAGGGGCTCGGTAGAGGGCATGAATGAGGCGGGGCGAATCATGGAGGCAGGATAGGCCTACTCTTCCAATCGCAGCACGTCCCCGAAAGGAAAGCCCTCGTCCTCCAGCCCACCGGGCGGCACCACCCACAGCGTCGGCATTGACGGGGCCTGCTCGGGAAAATCCCCATAGCCGTCCGTCAGGTAAATCAGCACGTCGGGCTCATGCGTGTCGGTGAGCTTGAAAATGGGCCGGAAATCGGTGCCGCCGCCGCCCACGGGCGCCGGCACCTCGTCACCGGGGCGCAGGTCAAAGGGGCCATACGCTTCGGTGTCGGCGTAGTAGAGGACCGCCCTGACGTGCGGATACGCCCCAAGCACGCCCTGCACCTCGGCCACCAGGGCGCGCACCGCCTCGTCGTTCACACTGCCCGAGGTGTCCACCGCCACCAGGGCGGTCAGGGATTCGTCGTCCAGCGCCTCCAGATACAGCCCGCGCCCGACAAAGCGGCGGTCAAAACCCCCGAAATCCACCGGCGTGCGGGCCAGAAAGCGCCACAGTTGCGCCCGCCAGTCCAGACGCGCCGGGGCCAGCCGCGCGAGTTCACGGTGCGCCCCCAGCGGATCGTCGCCCTTGCCGCCGCTCATGGCGTCCACACTGCGGGCCTGGGCCATCGCCTGCTGCCACTGGCGGGTCACGTTCTGGTTCGGCTTGCCCTCACGTGGGGGCGCGTCGGAAGGCGGGCCGTCGAGCAGATCGTCGCCCTCCCCGTTCCCCTCGCCGTCGTCCTGCCCTTGGAGCGCGCTGTAAACCTCCTCCACGCTCAGCCGTTCCAGATGCTCGTCGCGCACGCTCTGGGGTGGCGTGGGCAGCCCGGCGGCAACCACCATGCCGTTGACGATGGTGTCGGCAGCCTTATTCCAGCGCTTCTTCTCACGCGGGCCGCGCCGCTGCACATGCGACAGGGCGGCGTGCAGCACCTCGTGCAGCAGCAGGCCGTCCAGCACGTAGGGGGGCAGGGTGGGGGCCACGTCGGGGTTCACATAGATCCGCTCGCCGTCGGTGCCCGCCGCGACCACCTCGCGCGAGGGCACGAATTCGGCATGCAGCAGCAGCGTGGCAAAGAAGGCCGATTTGCCGCGCAGGCGCAGGCGCGAGCCGGAGATCAGGCGCTGAAACTCGGGGGTCACGGGCGGGGGAGGTGTCACGCTTACCCTTCGGCCAGGGCCAACGTCCCCTGCACCAGTTCAGCCAGCCGCGCGTCGCGTCCCAGCAGCCCGGCCAGTTCCCCCAGTTGCCCGATGGCCTGGAACTTGCTGACCAGGGTGGCGACGTACAGTTGCAGCCATTCGGGCCCAGCGGCGCCGGCCAGCCAGCCGAAAGCGTGAAAAGCCTCGTCGGCGTTGGCGGCGCGGGCAGCCAGGCCCACCACGGCGGCGTAGCGCACGCTGGGCTCGTCCGGGAGTCTCAACCCGGTGCCCTGGCCGCGCAGCACCAGGCCCAGGTCCGGCAGCTGCTCGTACAGCCGGACAAAGGCGCTGAACTCGGCCCCGGCCGCCTCACCCACGGCGGGCGCAGCGTCCAACCGGGCGCGGTGGAGCTGCGAGGCCATCTCCCACGCGCGGGGGCTGGGCCAGCCGGGTTGCGTGGGGTCCAGGCGGTGCAGCAGTTCGGGGCGGAAGGTCAGGAAGGCGATCACATGTTCGTGCAGGCCGCGCCCCAACGCATAGGAACGCCACGCGTCGAAATCGGGCCGCACGGTGAGGTGCAGAAACCTATTGGCGAGGGGCGCGGGCATGTCGAACACGGAGGCGCGGTCCTCCTTTCGGTTGCCCGCCGCCCACACGAACCAGCCTTCCGGAAGCTCGTAGCTGCCCACCCGGCGGTCCAGGATCAACTGCTGGGCCATGCCCTGCATGGTGGGTGGGGCCATGTTCACCTCGTCCAGAAAGAGGACGCCGCGGCCCTCCCGGGGCAGGAACTCAGGGGGATACCAGCGGCTCACGCCCCCGCCCGCTCCATCTGCCTCGGGTACGGGCAACCCGCGCAGGTCCGTGGGGGCGAGTTGCGAGAGGCGCACGTCCACGAAGCCCAGGTGGTGCCGGGCAGCGACCTGCGCCACCACGCTGCTCTTGCCCACGCCGGGCGGACCCCAGATCATGGTGGAGAGCTTGAGTTCTCCGGTGACGAGGGCCGAGAGGTACGTTTGCAGTTCGGCGGGGGTGAGGCTCATTGGGGCTCAGGGTAGCGCGTGGCGGGTAAGCCGCGCAGGAAGGGACCATCATTCCCCGGGCAGGGGGTTGCAAATCAGCAGAATCTGCCCCGGTGACGCAGTTCATCCTCCAGCATGGGAAACCAGGCCCAGTGGAAATTGACCAGAGCGCCCCCTGGCGGCGCGACTTTACGCCGCAACCAGTCGTCGTTCCGCCCGGCGAATTCCGTGAGGAGTACGCTGCCGCACCTCCCCCGGCAGCTCCTCGCACTGCTCCAGTGTCCAGCCCCGGTACCGGTCCCTCGCCACCCGAGGGGCAGGAGCCGGGCCCCACTCTTGCTTTTCCCCGGCGTTCTGCTGGTATTCAGAAGAGAGTGGCGGGGCGGTAGACCCACGCGCCACTGCAGCGGTGTGGGCCAGCAGGGCGCCACTGCTGTTTCCCTCCGGCCTGACGCCGCGATCCAGTTGGGTTGAAGACAGGCCCTGCACTGCCTACAGGGTGATGCGCCGGGTAAAGTCGGGCATGTTCATGAGGTCACCGCGCCGGGGAGAGAACCCGGCACGCCCGAGGAAACGGAGGTCCTTTTCAGAAGCCATATGGCCCGTTATAACCGCAACTCTTTGCCCAGCACCTCCCGCAATTCTGCCGCCCGGTACGCCCGGGAGGACAGGCGCAGCAGCTTCAGCCCCGCCGATTTGAACGCCACGTCCTTCACAGCGTCGCGGTGTTGCTGCCGCACGCGCTCGTGCGAGCGTCCGTCCAGTTCAATGGCGAGGACCGGGCGGTAGGCGTCCCGGGCATCCACAAGCAGAAAATCCACGTGTTTGTTCTGAATCCGGTTGCGCGTGCCCTTCGGTGCCGCTTTCTGGACCTCGAACAGATCGTCGAGCCGCACATTGGGAAACACCCGGTACGGCGTGTCCCTCAGCACCCCCTCCAGCGTGCCGAAAAAAGCCTTCTCATCCCTGCTGAAGAAGTAGCGCTTGAGGTTGAGCGGGAGCGAGGTGGGCACGCGGGTTTCGCGGGCGGCGGCAGGCTTTTCGCGAATTCCAAAGAGTGCGGCGAGGCAACCGAGGGGCATGGGGTGGAGTCTATCCAGCACGTCGGCCAAACGGCTGCGAACTTGCCCTCAGCCCGCCACCGAGGCCGCCGACACCCGCCGCGCAGTAGGCGTCAGGAACACCGTGCCCTCGCCGCTGAAGGTGTAGACCAGCCCCTCGCCGCTGCGGAGCATGTTGCGCAGGCCCCGGACCAGTGGGCGCAGGCTGACCTGCAAGTTTCCCGTGTACATCAGCATCATGTCGCCGTCCACCACCAGGCCCTGCCCGGCGTTCACCTCGATCACCTCCACCTCGCTGACGGGCACGGGCGACTCCACCACAAACAGACCCTGACCCGTCAGCTTGGGCTGCTGCAGCCCATTCCCCGAGAGTGCGCCGGAGATGTTGGTGTGCCTGTGGCTGCCGAGTTGCATCGTGTCCTGCGCGAGGTAAAAGGCGCCGTCGTCCAGCAGCACCGTGTCGTCCGGACGGTCCGTGCTGGAGATCAGGAAGTGCCGGTTGCTGGGCTCGGTCCAGACCGTGCCGCGCCCGCCGAAATGGGTGGCGAAGGCCGACTCCCCTGAGCCCGCTGTCGCCACCGCCCGGCGCAGAAAGCCGCCTGCCTGCTGCTGGCGCACCTCGGCCTCGATTCTCCCGACGCTGTACAGAAATGCCCCCGGCTCCAGCAGGACACCGCCCCCTTCCAGCCGCGCCTCCACCATAAAGCGCCCGTCGAGGTCACGGTGCTCGTTCAGTTGCCCCTCGGCGCTGCGCGAGAAACGGGTGACGTGCGTGAGGGCGTGGACACGCAGGTGCAGCCCGCCTCCGCGCTCTTCCTGAACCACCTGGGTGTGTTCCATGCCTCATGATGCCCCGTCTCCACAAGGAGGGACGCCGCGACCCGAACTCCACTCGCAGCGTCCTCCCCGGGCAACGCTAGAACTGCGCTGTGAACCTGGTAAAGGCCCCGTCGGTCTGCGCGATGCCGCTGCAGATGGACGAGAGCTGATCGGCGTTGTTGGGGCAGGCGCGGTCCCGGCCCACGGACCAGAAGGTGTAGCGGCCCAGGCCCTTCTGGTGGGCGTAGTCCAGCACGCTCTGGAAATCGGCGGGATAGAAGTGCTCGGCAGTGTCGGTGCGGCCGTTCATCATAGAGACGCCCTCGTGGGCGTAAGCTGTGGCGCTGTCCCAGCCGAAGGCGGTAATCAGCATGGAGTGGAACTGCTCCAGCGCAGCGATCTGGCTACTCGCGCCGTTAAAGCCGCCGTCAAAGGGCATGATCGAGAAGTTCGCGTTCGTCACGCCCAGCCGCCTGGCTGTGTCCAGCACATTCTTCCCGAAGTATCCGGTGCCGGACGCCGTGCCCGGCATGGTGAACGGCAGATACAGCCCGGGGTTGTTGCGCTGGAGGATGGCGGCCGCGCCAATCTCGTTGTTGATGGCGCTCAGGTTCTCGTACTCGGGTTCTTCCAGATCAAAGTCCAGGGCCTTGACCTCCGTACTTGTCGATCACCTGCTGGTACGCGGCGGCGGTGGAGGCCGCGTCTGCGCACGCCTGCCCCAGTTTGGTGCCGCCGTAGCCGCCGATGGACAGCGACACGTCGCCCCCATTGCCCCGAATGGTGTTGATGACCGGCTGCGCCAGCGTATCGGTGCTGATCGGCCGCGTGCGTGCCGTCCCACGTCGGCGTGCAGCCGCCCCCGTTGGGCGCGAGGATAAAGGCCAGCATGAAGGTCTTCTGCCCCGTCACCGCCATCACCTGCTTCAGGTCCAGCAGGCTCTCACCCGGCATGACGTAGGGGGCCGCCGAATATTTGAGGCCTGTGGGAGCCGGCGTGGCGCCAGCGATATTGACGGTGACGCTGGCGGAGGCGGACCTGGTATTTCCGGCGGCGTCGAAGGCTTTGGCCACGTACGTCTGCGTCCCGTTCTGCGCCGAAGTCACGCTGTCCGCCGCCGTGTAGGGCGAGGTGGTGTCGGTGCTCAGCAGGATTGAGCCCCGGTAGAACTCCACTTTCGTCACCCCCACGTTGTCGCTCGCCGCGCTCAGGTTCACCGTTCCGGCCGCCGTCACGCCCGTCGGGCTGGCCGTGACGCTGACCGTGGGAGCGGTGGTGTCTGCGGGGGGGTGGTGCCGTCGCAGGGATTGCCGTTGAGGGTGCAGGTGTTTACGCCGCTGAAGGTGCCGGTGCCGTCGTAGGAGACGGTGACCGCGCCTCCAGCGGGGATGGTGTCGCCGCCCCAGGTGTTGGGGGTGATGGCGTAGAGGCCGGTACTGTCTTTGGAGACGGCGCCGCCGGCACCCCAGGGGGTACCGGTGAGGGCGGCGTTGCCGTTGAACCTGAATTTGAGGGTCCAGCCTTTGATGGCGGCGGTGGGGTTACGCAGGGTGACCACGCCGCCAAAGCCGCTGTCCCACGCGCTGCTCGTGCTGAACGTCGCTGTCGGTGTCGTGCTCGCCTGCGCCTGCAGACCGCTCTGCCCGGGGGTTTTCTGTGCGGTGGCTTCTGGGGTGGTGCTGCACGCAGAGAGGCGCAGGCCGAGCACGAGCAGCGATCCGAGACGGGTACACATGGAACACCTCCAGGAACGCAGGGCGGAGAGGACCTGGGCAGCGTGTTGGGATGTTCGAACAGAAAATCATAACCGCGTAGTACAAGTCGAGGTAAAAATTGCTTTCATACTGGGCAGGTTCTTCCTGGCCCTCCTGCCCCTTGTTCACGGCAGGTGCCGGGCAGAACGGCGCTCACTGCGCTGACCGCCGCGGCTTCCCACAACAAAGGGAAGCCGGGCGGTCAGCGCCGCGGCGTCGCCCAGAGTTCCGGCTTCATCCCAGGACTTTTTAGCGCCCCTCAAGCCGGAAGTCCCACTCGAAGGAGCGGCCCCAGGGCAGTGAGGCGTCTTGCAGGCGGTAATTTAACCCCACCCGCAACGGGAAATACTGGCGGGCAAGTTCCAGCAGCTTGGCTTGCCCGGCCGGGGTGTTCAGCTCCTTCTCGGGAATGGCCTTACGCAGGGCGGCGCGGACCTCGGTGCTGTACACCACGTCGTTGGCGTACTCGTGGGCGAGCAGAGCGTCCTGCCGCACCGGATTGGCTCCCTCCAGGGTAAGGCGGGCGTGGGCCAGGGCAGTGCCCAGGTTGTTGCCCGGCGTACCCCATGCCGCCAACGCGCGCAGGTTGGCGTGCTGGCGCAAGGTGAACAGGTCACGCCACAGCCGGGCGTTGCCCAGGTTGACCTGCGCCACGTCGGCCACGGCCACCGGACCCTTTCGCAGCAGGCTGCTCACGCGAACGGCCGCCTGCCGGGCGTCTCCTCCGTTGTAGACGAACAGGGTCAGGTCCGCCACCCCCGACTCCACCAGTCGGAAGCCGCCCGCCGCCGCGTGGTTGGCCGCGCTCTGGGTCAGGGAAATGCCCTCGTACTTGACCGCTGCCTCTGCCGCCGCCGAATTGCTGTACTCCACGCGCACCGTCTTCTGGGCTGGCGCGAGGGCGCGGGCCACCAGCAGGGCGAGCACCTCGTCGGCCCCGGGATAGACGCGCACGTTTTCAGGCGCTGTTTTCGCCAGTTCCGCGCCCTCGGCGGGAGAAGGGCTGCCGGGCAGGGCATCGTCCCAGGTCACGTGCAGCTCGCGGAACGCGCCCGCCCGCGCCCACGCGATCATCTCCCGAACCACGGCCAGGTTGCGCGCCCGGTCCCGCGCGCCGGGTTCACGCGGCAGGGTAATGAAGGCGTAGACGGGTTGCCCGGTCCGGGTTTGCCACTCGCGCACCGGCTCGACGCGGGCGAGGGCTTCCTGGGGACTCAGCGCGCTCGTGCGCGACTGCAACAGACCACCGTAGGCGAAGGCGTCCAGGGCGACGATCAGCGGCTTGTCCGTGGGCTGGGCCCCCAGCCACGCGGCCAGCGCCGCCGGGTCCGCGCCGCGTTCAGCGTTGCCGAGCAGGGCGGCGTCCGGCACATGTACCCTGGCTCCACCAAGCCCCGCGATCAGCGCAGGCAGTTGGCGCGTGGCAGGCCGCGAGTCCAGCGGCACGAGGGTCTGTGCCCCAGCGCAGGAGGCGAGCAGCAGGGCACAAAGGGTAAGGCGGCGCAGCATAGGGGCACCCTAGAGGCCCGGCGTGAGGAGCAGGCGAGGAACACATGGGTTGCTGGCGACTGGTGGCTCCTGCCCGCCGTTTGTCCCGGCAACCCCCCGCCCGGAGGCGTACCGTGAAGACCGTGAAATGGACCGAGACGTGGGCGCTGGCGTGGCGGGGACTGACCCGCCGCCCGGTTCGGACGTTCCTCACGGCGCTGGGCATCACGGTCGCCGTGGCGAGCATGGTGGTCTTTCTGTCGCTGGGTGAGGGCATCCGCAAGGTCTTTACCTCCGAACTCGGCGGTATCGGACCGGATATTCAGGTGAGCCTGACGCCGCTCTCGCAGGGACTGGCGCTGCAGCCCAACCTGCCGCAGAGCACGGTAAGGGACCTGCAAAAGCAGAGCGCGGAACTGGGGCTCGAGTCGCTGACACCCGTGGTCATGGCGGTGCGGGGCGGCCTGGACCCTGCCCAGAGCGTGATCCTGTATGGCCTCCCCGCAGCGGGCGGCATCGGGGCCGTATTTCCCAACACCGCGCTGGCGCGGGGCCGACTCCTGGTTGCCGGGGACGAGGGGCAGGGTGCGGCGGTGTTGGGAGCCAAGGCCGCGCAGAACCTGGGACTGGAACTGGGCAAGCGGCTCAACCTCAATCGGCGCAGCAGCGTGCGGGTGGTGGGAGTCCTCGCGCCGCAATCGGGGCTGGTGGACAACTTCATCTTTCTGCCCCTGGAAACCCTGCAGCGCGCCGAGGGAGCCGAGGGGCGCGTCTCGCTCGTGGCCGTCAAACTGACCGATCCGCGTGAGGCGCGCACTGTTGCCCGGCAGATCAGCGAGCGGCTGAATCTGGAAGCGGCCACGCAGTCGGACTTCCTGAGTTTTATTGACCGGGCGCTCAAGATCAGTGACGCTGTGCGCTTCGGCATCTCGCTGATCGCCCTGATCGTCGGCGGTCTGGCCGTGGCGAATACGGTAATGATGGGCGTGTTCGAGCGCACCCGCGAGTTCGGCACCCTGCGGGCCATCGGCGCGCGGCCTGGCTTTGTGCGGACGCTGGTGCTCACCGAGTCGCTGCTGCTGTCGCTGGTGGGCGGCGTGGGGGGCCTGCTGCTGGGCCTGCTGGGCATCTGGGCTGTGAACCTCTATACCCAGCAACTCGCTGGAATCGACGCGGCGGCCCTCACGCCCCGGCTGACGTTGCTGGCGCTGGGCATCAGCCTGCTGCTGGGCTTGCTCTCGGGGCTGCTGCCCGCGCGCAGCGCCAGCCGCCTGAGTATCGTGGACGCGCTGGGGCGGGTGTGATGGTGGCTCCCTCCCAGCGCACCGCTCCTTGCGTCCTTCACGCTGAGCAGCTCTCGCGCGTTTACCCGAGCGGTGAGGGCACCATCACGGCCCTCGCGCCCTTCACGCACGTCTTCGCGCCGGGCCTCACGGCGGTGGTGGGGCCGTCCGGCAGTGGAAAAAGTACCCTGCTCAACCTGCTGGCGGGCTTCGACACACCGACGACGGGGCGGGTCGTCGTGGGCGAGACGGACCTGCACGCCCTCCCAGAAGTGCGGCGGGCCGACTTCCGGTTGGCCCACTACGGCTTCGTGTTTCAGAACCACAACCTCGTGCCCATCCTGACCGCACTGGAAAACGTGGAGTTTCCCCTCACGCTGGCAGGCGTGCCGAAGCGGGAGCGTCGCGAACGGGCGCGGGCGCTGCTGGAGGGCGTGGGGCTCTCGGGCCGGGCCTCACACCTGCCCGCCCAGCTGTCTGGCGGCGAGGCGCAGCGCGTCGCCATCGCCCGCGCGCTGGCGCGCAATCCGGACGTGCTGCTGGCCGACGAGCCGACGGGCAATCTCGACACCCGCACCGGCGAGCGCGTGCTGGAGTTGCTGATCGGTCCGGCACGTGAGGGCCGCACCGTGGTGCTCATTACGCATGACCGGGAGGTGGCGACCCGGGCCGATCACACGCTGCAGGTGCGCGACGGTGCGGTGACGGTGGGCGGGTAGCCCGGCTACTTGATGCTGGCCTGGGGGTCGCGCAGCCACATGGTGCGCCCGCCCGCGTCCTTCAGGCTGACCACCACCTGTACGCCGTCCCCCGCACGCAGGCCGGACGCTGCGCCCTCACCGGTACCCTGCACGCAGCTCTGGGCGGCGCAACCCGCCTCACCGCTGCGCGTGCGTCCGGCACGCCACACACCGTCCTCGGTGACCACATACACCCCGGTGACGGTCAGGGGCGGCAGGGGCGCGCGGCTGGCCTGCACCTTCACCCGGACGCGAAAGGTGTCGCCCGCCAGAACAGGGGCGGCGTCGGCGCGCACGCTGCGCCCGGAAACCTGCAGGGAGGTCGGCGCGCCCAGCAGCTCCCCGGCAGTGCGCGGGGTGGAGGAGGCCGGGGTGGCGACCGTGCCGCACGCCCCCAGCAGGGACGCGGCGAACAGGGCGAACCACAAACGCTTCATGGCCACAGAGTACCGGAAAAACGGCGCTCCGGGGGCAGCCCTGCTGACATTCAGATTCGGCGGCATACATGGGCCCCGAAAACGCCCGAAGCGCTGTACTCCGCTGTCCCAATCGCAAAGCCCACGCGTTCCAGCTGGGCCCGAGCAGCCACGTGGAGGTCCCCAACTCGCCCCGCAGGTGCGCTTCAAGTTGTGGATGGGCAACGCCTCCCCCGCCGTGCAAAGCGCGCTCCAGCCACGCTCCGAGCCGAACCTCCCGCTCCTCGGACGCGCAGGAAAACGCCAGATCGCGCGGCCGTCACACGTCACCGGGACGCAGCAGCGCCTGCACCTGCCAGCAGTCGGGCAGGCGGTGCAGGGCGTTGCGGGAATAGGCGAGGCCGAACGGCTCCTCAGCGGTGAATCCCAGAACGCCCACCCCGCGCCACCTTCCCCTGCGCGGCATTCCAGCATGGTCGGGGAGAGGCTGGCCGCACGCAGCGGCAGCTCCCCGCCGCCAGGCCCAGCGCGCTCAACAGGCGCAACTCCGGCCCAGGACCAAACCGTGCCTTGCGGTCATACGCCGCCACTTGCTCGGGACCGAGGTATTCCTCGCCGGCGAACCTCAGCTCACCGAAGGTCCAGGCGGTATCCCCTCCCCGGTCCTTACCAGTCGAGGTCCGGGGCCGTGACGGCGCGGTCGGCGGGCAGGTCCGTGAGCAGCGCGTACGTGATGGTGTACGTGCCCGGAATCACCCGCGTGAGAATCACCGTGTCGCCGTCGGCCCGGGGGGAGACACCCGCGAGGCTGGGACCCTGCACGCTCAGCGGCCCGCGCACAGCGGGAGTGCCCCCGCCGGCGGGCAGTGGATCGAACAGCCGGACATTTTCGAGGGTGCTGTCCACCGTGAAGGTCAGCGTGACTGCGTAACCCTGCGCCGAGACCTCCACGTTCTTGCCCAGCGTGGCGCGTGCTCCGCCCTGCACCGCGCGGGTCACGTTCGCGCCGCTGGGGTTACGCACGCGCGCTTGCCCGGTGGTGCGTAGATCGGTGGGGTCCAGCACCGCTTCGGCCGTGTCGCTCCGGCATACGCGCACGGGCACCTTCAGGCGCAGGGGCACGCTGCTGCTGAAGTCGCCGGGAAGTTCCAGCGGATAGTCGCTCGTCCAGCCTGCCGGGAGGTTGAGTTTCAGCCGTCCCGGCAGTCGGTACGGAAAGTCGGTCTTGGCGGTGGCGGTCAGCTGCGTCACATCGCAGGCGTTCAGGACGTCGGGAGCCGTGACGAGCGTGAGGTCCGTCTGCACCCGGTACTCGATGGTGACGCGGCCCGTACCGGCATCGGACACCCGCCCTGGGACAGGCGGCGTGACGGTGCTGCCGGGAATCAGGGTGGGCTTGACCGGGTAGTCACCGGGCGCGAGGGGCAGCGTGGCGGGGGTGGTCAGCGTCCGCCCCGCCACCTCGAAGGGAATGCCGGGCAGAGGAATGCGCTGGTCTCCGTAGATCGCCACCGCGTCCACCGCGAGCTGCCCCTCCGGCGCGCGGGCCACGAAGCGCACCTTGTTGTAGCCCGGCTGGTAGCGCACCTCCGTGGGCGAGACGAGGTTGCCGGTGCCCTCTACAATCGCGCTGCTCACCGGAACGTAGCCGGGCGGCAGCGTCGGGCGCACCACGGTGTCGCCCACCAGCGTGTAGCTCGCGCCGGGAATGGGCCGGCCCTGGGGGTCCACCACATCCACGAGGAGCTGGTTGGCGATCTTCACGTTCTCAGGAGGGGTAAAGCCGCCCACGCGGGCGGGAATGGGCTGCTCGCCCAGCCGGAAGGAATAGCGCACCGCGTTGCTGTACTGCTTGGTGGTGGGCAGCACGCGGATGTACACCTTCCACTCGCCGACGAGTTCGGGGGTGACCGTGAAGCGGTCCGTGGCCGACTTGCCGTTCTCGCTGGTGCTGAGGTTGACCCTTTTGCCACCGGGCTGCTCCACCCAGCTCTCGGCTTCCTGCGCGCCGTCCATGTCGTAGTTCAGCAGGGCCACCGTTTTGCCCACCCACTCGGCGGGGATGGTCAGACGCGCGGCGAGCAGGGGCACGTTGGAGGTGTCACGGGCGTTGACCGAAAAGTCGCTGGTATCCAGTCCAAAGGGGGCCGCCACCCGCAGCGCAAAGGAGTTCTTGCCGTCGCCCTTGCTGGTCACCTTGAGGGTGTAGGTCCCGGCAGGCACCCCCCCGGCAAACAGGCTCTCCCAGGTGTGCTGGCGGTTGGCGGAGAATCGGCGCTCCACCACCGTGCCGCCCGGACCCGTGAGGGTGAAGATGCTCTCGAAGGGCTCGTTTTTCTTGTACAGCTCATCTCCGAAGTAGCCCTCGCCCCGGCGGCCGTCCACATAGTCGGCCAGGTTGAAGGTGGGGCTGTAGACCTCCAGGCCCAGCGGTTTTCCGGCGTCCTGGGGCGAGACGCGGATCACGTACGTTTCCTGCGCCTGGGGCCACTTCTCACCCACCGACACGAGGGGCAAGATGCCGCCTGTCTGGGCGAGCGCGCCTCCGCCCACCAGGGCGGCGAGGGTCAGCAGGGCGGTCAGGGGCCGGGCAGACGGGAGAAAGGCAGGTCGCGTGATCACTTTCCGCAAGGATACCCTGCCTTCTCTCGATCCCGGAGAATCTCAGGGACAGGGCGGCAGGTTACCCGCGTTGGCCGGAGCGCCTCACAGAAGCTTTTGTAAAGGTCTCTTGACATTTCAGGGTCGCACCGGCACGCTATGTAAAGAGATCTTTACATCTCCACTGGAGGAGTCCATGAACGACAGTCCCGCCGCACACCCACACCCCGCGTACCTACTCAAGGTGCTCCTCGGACTCTCCATTCTCGGCGGCCTGGTTCTGGCCGCTCAGGCCACCGACCTGCTCGGACTTCCGGCTCTCCAGCAACGGTTGCTTCTCACGCCGCTGGTCATCCTTGCGGTTGCCCTCGTGCCCTTCACACGCTTTATCTACCGGCGAACGGACGAACTGGAACAGATCTTGCACCAGAACGCCTGCGTGAACAGCCTTGCGGTCATCGCGTCAGCCTCGGCCGTTCTCGGCATCCTGCAAGCTGGGCACCTCATCCCGGCATTCAGCCAGTTCTGGACGCTCGGCCTCGTCATCGGCACCTGGGGCGTTCAGCTGATGCTGACGGACCGCCGCTACAAGTAAGTGGGCGTCTTGAGCGGAGCAGCTATGCCTCAAGCACAACAGCGCATCCTGGTGAGCGGCGCGGCCGGCTACCTGGCCTCCTGGATCGTGGAAGAACTCCTGCGCGACGGCCACACCGTCCACGGTACCGTGCGCCGCTTGCAGGAGCACCCCAAGACCCAGCACCTGCTCGACCTCGCCGACCAGTATCCGGAGCGGCTCCGGTTGTTTGAGGCGGACCTGCTCAAAGAAGGCAGCTTCGACGGCGCGGTGGAGGGCTGTTCGGCCGTGATCCACACGGCGTCTCCGTACTTCCTCAGCCGGCCGGACGACCGAGAACGGCAGTTGATCGGGCCAGCACTTCGGGGAACCCAGAATGTCCTCGCCTCCGTCAAACGGAGCGCGACCGTCAGGCGGGTCGTCCT